>CAIKXA010000012.1 GCA_903831295.1 uncultured bacterium
ATCGAATGCAACGGATAAGTTTGCATGCCGACGACGGCACGCTTGCGGGCGTGGACGCGGTGGCCGTGGATCACCGTTATGAAAATGTGATCCTTGGTCAGAACGCGGTGTTTGTTGTGGACGGCGCTCGACCGGAATTTTTCGCGGAGCAAGGCATCAGTTCCGAAATTCTTTTGCGCGAATTGAGGCCATCAGATGGACTGCGTTGCATCGGAACACCGATGTTGGTGCGCAATACCGTCGGTCGAATCGCAAAGTCTGACGCCATCGATGGATGGATCTTCCTTGGCGGCGATGACAAAACCATTGCAATCTCCGCTCCTTTGTCCCATTGACAAACCACCCGTTCTCATAGATAACCCTATTCAAACCGGTATCCCTATGGACACACAAATCAACACCATGCCAACCTTAGAACTCGACCCCATGCGCATTCTTCTTGCACGTCAAACCGCCGCCACCATCATGGGCGGACCAGATGATGACGAGGACATTGATCCATTTGAGGATGACGATGATGACTTCGCGGAAGAGGATGATTTTGGCAATGAAGACGCCGAGGTTGAAGAAAAGGAAGAAACCGAGGAGGAAGACGACGACGATCTTGACGATGACGCGGATGAGGAAGAAGAGAACGCCGACGAGGAGACCGAAGAAGAAGAGGACGAAGACGAGGATGATGACGACGACGAAGACGAGGATGATGACGACGACGAAGACGAGGATGATGACGACGACGAAGACGAGGATGATGACGAAGACGAGGATGACGACGACGACGAAGACGAGGATGAAGACGTCGATGCTGATGACGACGAAGAAGAAGAGGAAGAGGAAGAAGAAGACTGATCTTCGTCTTCTTTAACGTTTCTTTTTGCGCCATCCCAGCATTTGTGGCAATTCTTGCGTGGCCGGATTTAAAAATAAATTGAGCCCAATTATTGCTCAGTCCAAATTCAAAATAGCCACCCGGCATTTTTCTTTGGTGGGCAGAAACATCATGATTTGCCCAGGGCCGCTGCCTTCGCCGCTGGGAGCTCTGGCAATCCATGGTTCTTGCAATAAGGTCACGGGGCCGCGAATCGAATCCACTGGAAGTGAAAGTGTGGCGAGCTGATCACGAAATGAAAGCAGCAATTGCTTGGAGCTTGTCGCAGTCGCGCTCAGCGTTCCAAATGGAAGAGGTGTCAGCGTATCGGTGCGCGGTTGCCACATGACAATGCGGCCAAGATCGGGATGAAAAAACAAAAGCGACCCATCTGCCAACACCGCGCGATCCGGCGACAGCGAACCAATGCATTGATACGCCAATCGCTCCGATCCACGCAGTGAAATATTTCTAAAAATAATCGCGGGGCGCGATTCCAACGTTGTCATGTTCTGTCCCGCGCGTAGCGGCAAGTACGCCAATTCAAGCACGCCATCACGCAGACGCGCCGCAAATATTCCGTCCGTCGCCACGATTGGAAGCAACCAACTTTCATTCGGTTTGCTCGGCCATTCAAACTTCCCCTCGGGCCGGTCCACAGTCACGGAAAATTCTCGCTGTCCAATATTCCTATGCGACCACGCCAACTCGCCTCTGGGTCCAATCGAAGCAAATGCATTTACAGCAGCGTCATGGAGCAACCATTGCGGCTCGCCGCCTTTCCAAGGCAGCACGCCAATCCAACGGGCGCCGTCAGCTTGCGGGCTTTCAACAAGAACGCCCTCGCTGTTGCAAGATCGTCCAAGCATGTAGGAGCCTTCCCAAATGTGCGATGGCTTCGTGTCATCAATTTCACGCACCGCTATCACGCCGCGAGCAGACAGGGACGACATTGGAAGCGCCGTGAGCAGGGGCCAATTGAAATTAGATTCTTGCTGCCACGCAAGGCGCAGCCCATCGGAACTTGCAAGAGGAAGAAAAAAACCGTCGGTTTGAACGGGCGCCAAGCTGGTCAATCGAAATCCCAAGGAAGTGTCGCGGGTGACCGCGCCAGAATCATTGCGCACGATCGTATCGCTTGGGGTGCCATTCACGATCAGTCGACTAGGTCCTAGCGGGGTGACTTGTTTCACGCAGCCAGCGGTGACAATCACTGTCAATATGCAAAAAAAAGTACGGGTAGAAATATCGCTCATTTTATATTTCTTTACGCTCAATTATACGCATTCCCGATTTGAATCCAC
Organism: uncultured bacterium; assembly: GCA_903831295.1. Taxonomy (GTDB): domain Bacteria; phylum Planctomycetota; class Phycisphaerae; order Phycisphaerales; family SM1A02; genus SYAC01. The sequence continues at coordinate 2,173 of CAIKXA010000012.1, forward strand.
TCTTTGCATTGGCAAATGATCGCGGGTTGACCAAGGTAACGCCGTCAGCGCAATGTTTACTCTGGATCAGTCTGTGACGAAGTCGGATCGGCAGCGGACGGGTCGGGCTTCTTTGGCGCAGGCGCAACTGGCGCAATCGGCGCAGTCGCGGTGGGAGAAGGATATTTTTTGGGCGGCGTTGACACGGCGGGGGTCACTAGCGCGGCGGTTGGAGCAACTGTGCTTGGCGCGGGAGATTTTTTAGTAAGCGGCTCGGCAACGGGAGCCGCAACCACTGGAGTAACAGGCTCAACAACATTCGCGCTGTTGGCTGGCGGAGTCACAATCGTTTCAAGCGGCTCGCTTGTTGGGTTGGCTTTCGCGGGTTCAGTGGTTCCCTGTTTATCATCAAGCAACTTCAACATTTCCTCCGTCTTGCTGTCCAACGGCTTCTCAAGAGCTCGCAGACGTTTGATTTCTTCCACATTGAAATTCGTGTCGTTGCCATCTGGGTTCTCAACAACAATCGGGGTTACAAACAGCACTAGCTCGGTTGCGGCGCTCACTTTTTCCGTGGAAGAGAAAACCCAATCCAAGACAGGCACATCGCCAAGCACAGGAACCTTGGTCTTCACTTTGTTCTCGGTTTCCTTGCGAATACCACTGATCACAATGGTCTGGCCATTCTTAATCACCACAGAAGTGTTGGTTTGGCGTCGTTGGATGGTTGGATTGTTTCCTGGCGTCACAACCGTGCGCGTGGTGGTGTCCACGTTGCTTAAAAGAATTTCAATTTGCATGGCCACATTCAAATCCTTGGTGATGCGCGGTCGCACATTCAGGCCAATTCCCACTGCAATCTGGTCAAAACTGGCGGTTGTTCCACCGCCCGTTGTTCCACCAGTTGTTGAGCCCGTTTGAAATGGAACATCCGCGCCGTCAAAAAACTTTGCTTCTTGATTGTCGCTTGTGAACACGCGTGGTTGCTGCAAAATGCGAACTTGAGTTTGTTCTTCAAGCGCTTGCAAGATCACCGAGGCGTCAACTCCGAATGCAAGAACGCTGGATGTCAGATCTCCAATGAAATCGCCTGTTCGGGATCCTTCGTAGATAGGAGCTGTTCCTTGGCCGTTGATCACGATCGCATTGGCGCCGGTGAGCGGTTGAATATCTCCACGCCTTCCAAACTTTAAGCCAAACGCAAATTGATCACCAAGCACAACTTCAGCAAGCACAGCGCTGATCATGACTTGGCGACCGGGCTTGTCTAACTTTTCAATAATGTCCAACATGGCTTGTTGGATTTCTGGATTTGCAAGCACCAACAAACTGTTCTGGCCAGCGTTGGGCACAACACGCGTCTTGCCAACCAGCGCGCTGACTTCAGTCGCTGTGTCGCCGGCGCCTCGCGCTGTCTGCCATGGAAATTTAATTTCAGTCGCTGTTCCGCCAGCCGAGCCATTGCTGGAAAGATTTGTGCTTTGACCGGTTCCGCCAGCATCGCCGGCCGCGGCGCCTTGGAAATCAATACCAGTCAAGCCCTCGTTTGGCGCTTTAATTCCGCCACCACTGCCCGATTCAGCAAGCAGAGCGTTTAGAATTTCAGCCACCTGCACTGCGCTTGCATGTTTCAACTCCACGCTAATTGGCAAGCCAGCTTGCAGTGGTTGATCAATGTCCCTGATGAGTTTGTCCAGCCACACAAAGTTGTCAGGAGTTTTGGTCACCACAAGCAGGCGACCAGAATCTGGATAGGCCTCGATGCGGAACACATTTGAAACAGCCACATCCGCGCCACTGTCGCCACCACCACTGCTGCCAGCACGGGATGCGCCTGTATTTCGATTGGCTCCGCCACTTGCGCCACCCGCCGCGGAGAATGGTCTGCGTGTCGCCGAAGCGCCACCACCGCCAGATTCAAGTAGCGCTTGCAGCAAATCTTTTACCTTGATCGGATCGGTGTACTTCAAGTCGTACAAGCGAAATGGTTGTCCGTCTTTGGTGATTGGAACATCCCATGCGGTGGTGATGAGGCGGCGAATCTCCACCAAAATTTCTGGTTCCGCACGAATGGTCAGCGAGTTCATGGTTGGCAATACCGTGACCACAAGTTGCTCGCTGGTTCCAGGAATCAAACCTTCGCCACCGCCACCACCGCCACTGGCGCGACGAGGTTGAGCTGGCTGGCCCGGTCGTTGAGGCTGCCCTTGTTGACCAGGCTGTTGCGTTGCGCCACCACTGCCGCCAATGGTCTTGGCCGCAAAGAGGTCTTGAATCAGAGTCGAAATTTGCGTGGCGTCCGCGTACTTCAATTTAAATGTTTCCGTGCGAACGTCCAAGTACGCTGGAACATCAAGCAGCGTGATCATTCGCTGCACTCGCTTGGCTGTGCCAATGTCGCCTTCCAGAATGAGTTGGTTGGAATTTGCATCCACGTTAAACGTGGTGTAATCAGGCAAATTTCCTTGTAATTGATCGGCCACATTCTGCGCCTTTGTGTTCTCAATCTTGAATACTTTGATGCATATGGTGCCGTCCTCTGACAATGTGGACACATCAATTTCTGGACCAAGCACCGTGATGGGCTGCAGTTTGTTCAGTTCGGTCAGCAGATCAATCATCACAACTTTGTCGGTTTCAACCACGCCAATGGTGTTGAGTCGGAATGCTTGGAACAAAAGATCAAGCGCATCTTGCCGGCTGACTTCTGTGTCCATCACTAAAGTGATTTTTAATGCGGCAACTTGTTGCAAGCGAATGATCACCGCTTTGCCCGTGGTCTCCACGATGAATGGAATCGTGTCTTCGATTTTTGTTTCTTTGAAAGCGAGTTTCACTTTGTCGGTTGGACCAACGCGACGTGATCCACGAATTTCTTTTGCGCCGTTTTCAATCGGCGATCCCTCAAGTTGAATTACTCCAGCAGGAACTTGATTTGCAATTGGCTGCTGTATTGGCGCGGAAGTTGGCGCAGCAATTGGTTGTGATATTGGCGCGGAAGTTGGCTCGGCAATTGGTTGTGAAATTGGCGCAGCAATTGGTTGTGATATTGGCGCGGAAGTTGGCGCGGGCCTACGCGCGGTGTCTTGTGGCAGAATCACCGCGGAGCGATATGAAATTGGTTTATCCAAAACAGTCGCCATTGGTTGCGCGGCAGGTTGTGGTCGTGTGGGTCGATCCATTGGATCGAATGACGTCACGGCCAAAGCTGGAGCCACCAAACCTGTTGCAATGAGCAACGCGGTTCGCAATGAATGGAGTTTGTTTGGAAATGGTCGCAAGGCTTTAGAAATCCGATAAATATGGTTCTTTAGTATCGACCAAATTGGTCATTTTATGCGCTAAATAAACGGTCTTTCAACAACTTTGATCTCGCAATGGCAAAGGTAACAATCTCAACGCAAGTCAACGTGTCATGGGGGAGAAGATTGCCCTTTTAATTCATTTATTCGCTGACTAATTTGCGCCAATTCATTGGCGATCCGTTCCCTGTTTGCAAGATCAAGCGCGGTGTTGGATTTTGCTGTGTTTAGGGTCGCCTGCGCCGCGGTCGCTTCGGCAAGTTGCATTCCGTTGATTTGCTCGGACGTTATTGGCGCTGGGGAAGCCATTTGATTGGAGTTCCAACCATTGTCTTTGGAAGGACTTGCATCTTTTTTGGCGGTTGCGGCACTAGGTGAAGAAGCTCCGTCTGGAAGCGGCGGGCGAATAGGTTCATTTGGAAGCGGCGCGCCTTCTGGCAAATCAGTTCCTGGGGAAGGACGGTTAAATCCAGGCCCAGCATTTGTGGGAGGACCTTGCGTGTTCGGGATTGTGCCCACTGACGAGCCAGGCAGCGCGCCTGAAGGCGTTGCGCCATTGGGTGAACCAGTGTGATCGGTGGAGTTATGGCTTGCAGTGCCCGGAGTTCCCATGCGACCACCCATGCCGGTCATATTTTTATCTTTGCCAGCCCCAGATCCGGTTGAAGTTTCAATTCCAGGGGTGCGTGTTGTTGGCCACTTGTTGGTAAAAAAATCTTCTTTGGAGCGCGTCCAAAGCACCACCTCATATTCGCCGCCTTCGTATCCAAGTTTCACGCTCCATGGCGCATTTGTTGCGAGCACTTTGATGCCGTTGTTTTCCTCGCCCACTTTGATTTGAAAATTTTCGAAATACACAATGGGTCCAAGTACGGACTTGGGCTTTTCGCCGCGGTATTCCGCTGAAATCACAGGCGCTGGAGGCGGAAGTGGTTTTTCAATTTTTGGCGGCGGCGCCGGCTTGGGAATATTACGCACGGGCGCGGGCGGCATAAAGAATGCGCTGCGTCCATCAAATCGATCCCGATCCACTTTGGCAAGTTGCTCGTGTTTCTTCAATGAATTTTCCAGTGTCGTTGCTGGATCAACATTGCCGCCAAAGGTGAGCAAGGCCAATAGCAAGCTAAACATACCGCTCAAAGTGACCACTCCGGCGATCACAACTAGCGCCAGTGTCACAGTGAGTCGAGGCGTCCATTGAATTCCCTTTGGAGGGCGAAGCCAGATTGGAGTTTGCATTATCCAATTCCTCCAGCAGTCGCGGACTTGCCTGGAATAACCCATGTATCAACCGTCATACGCACGTTCAGTTTTTTTTCCACTTCTTTGCGTTGCAGTCGGATGGATGAAATGGATTCAATCGCGGGACTGGATTCAATGTCCGCCACAATTTTTGAGAACACATCGGCTGAACATTCGAACTGAAGTTCGCCGCTTACCTTGGCAATTTTTTCTCCGTTGGCCGACACCCCAGAAAGCCGCGTACTGGCGCGTTGCGCGTCGTAACTGAAATTGGTGGTGGAATATTTTTTTACAATTTCCACCACAGCCGTGGCCATGGATTGCGCGCCTTCGGACTCGCTTCCAATCGGAAACACGGGACCAAATGTCTCTGGACCAATAGCTGGCGTGTCTGAGCTATTTGCGGTTATTTTGGCGGAATCACTCAATATTTTTTGAATTCGATCCGCCTCCAAGTTCCATGCGCGCGCCCAGTTCCAACTCCAAGAATCAACCGCGAAATACGCGGCCAATATCGTCAATGCAATCAAGCCGTAGCGACTGGCTGTAGGAAGGGATCGAATCTGCGCGAGCGTTGGATTGCGATCAAGATTGAAGTCCAGTTTGAATTTCATTTCTTGCCCTTCAAATACAGTTTAAGTTTGTCAAAATCTTCTTTCAGGCGTGCCTTTGTGGCGTCATCAACTTCGGCGCTTTGTCGGGCCTTGGCAACCAAACCCATTGCGGCTAGCGCCTCTTCCTTGGACATTGCATTGAGCGCTTCATCGCTTAGTGGTGGCGGAATAGGCGTGTCCACATTGGCGCTATCGGGGGTGCGCTCGCTTCGTTTCGGCAGATTATTTCCCCCAGTGGTGGTGGTGGTGGTGCGACCGCCGCGTTTACTTTTTTGGTTCGAAGCCTCGGAAGAATTTTCATTGGCGTTGGCATCAGTCGATTCGGAAACATTTTTGGTGGTGGTTTCTGTTGCCGGTTTGGACGATTTGGCGGCGGACACCGTTGATCCCGTTGAAGTCGCAGGCGTGGGGGTTGCGGATTCTTCGTTCAAGGGATCAATCGATGGAATGTCCTTGGGTATGGATGAGGAATCCTCGCTTGGTCCCGCGGCAATTCCAAGCTTTTTTGCCGTGTTTTCATTTGTTTCCGATGGTGTTGTCGCAGAATTCGTCGCGGGGGTTGGTCCGTAGCGACGCTCGGATAAAGATTTCCGGCCAAAATCTTGCGCCTCTTTAAAGTTTGGACGCAAAGTTGGTTTGACCACCGTTGCGCTCAATGTGAATTTCACCAAGCCTTTGGCGTCTGGCGGATCCCAGCGTTTTGTCACCTTGTCAAACACGTGGCTGTCACGCATTTGCTTTTCAAGAATTAAAATAACTTCCGTTCCGGATTGACCGTCCTGCGTCTTTGCCAGTCCACGAATTGAAATATTTCGATCTTGTGAAAGAGTGAGATCTTCCCAGTCCACGCCTTCGGGCGTCACGCTTGCCAAATCGCCCAGGAGTTTTCCCATGGGCCACGCGCGCCGCGACAGATCAGAATATAAATTCAATTGCTTTTCATAAGAGCGAAGTGAACGTTCCTTGCTTTCCATGTCGCCAATTTTCCAGTGCAGCAATAAAAGTCGGCTGCCCGCGAAAATTGGCGGCGCCAGAATCAACAGTAACGCAACTGCCACAACTGCACGCACAAATGATCTCGGTTCTCCCAGTCGATTGATCCATTCACCGAGATGGCCGGGGCGCTCGCCCAGCGGTTGGGCGCGCAAAGAAACCAGCGGTCGTGCATCGCTAAACCAGATCAAGGCCGCGAGGGCTTTCAATCCGTGTTGGCGCCAAGCGTCAACATCATCAAGGCCATTCACCCGAGCAGCAAGCGCGTCCCGATCATTTTGTGTGCAGCCAAATCCACCATCGCCAGCCGCTGCTATTGCCTCATCCAGCAACTCAACCAAAGTCTCGGCTTGTTGGGAGCTCATGCCGCCACGAAGAGCGCTTTCAACAACCGCCACGGTGGCGGCGTCGGGCCATTGCGAAGGATCAATTCGCGTGCTGCGAACTGAAAGACCTTTGGGAGTTCGAAGCGCGAAAGAAAATGCGGTGCGGTCCGCGGTCACTGTCACCATTGGTCCCGCCGCGTAGCCATCCATCACCGCCGCAAGAATTGCGGAGTCGCCCGCGAAAAGTGGTTCGCCATCTGGCGGCAAATCCCGCGAGAGTGATGGACCTGAATCATTGGAGGGCCAATCCACAATTACGCCAGTGCGCCCGCCATCATCGGCGCGGAATTTCAACAACGCTCTCGCGGTGCGCCATTCGGGAACGGAACCCAGTTGTTGCGTCTCGGCTTGCAACTGCAATGCCGTCTCTAATTTATCGTCGTCCGCATCTGGAAATTCGCAGGTTCGACACACCACGCGCGCGGGTTGCAACACGGCGATGGTGGCGGCGGGGGACTTCGCGGCAATTCCGGATTGACTTGCTTCCCAAGCGCCTTCCATGACTACGCCATTTTCGCTGCGGCGAAATCGAAAAGATTTCTCATCGCTTGCGGAGAGAGTGACCACGCAATCTGGATCGATTTGGGCTTTGGTTCTCCGCTTCATGGTTCTCGATACTCCAAAATTTGAACTGGTGATTCCGAACGATCAACCAGCACAACTATTTCAGCCTCGGCGCCCGAAGATGCGGCGCGACCTCGGCTGGAAATCATGTACACGCTGCTACTCACATCGGCGACTTGACCAAGAATCAATAGTTGCTCCTGTGTTGCACCAGGCAAATCTACGATATCGGCGAGGCTGACAATGCCCTCGGGCTTGGAAATCCGCCGACTTAAAATGGAGTCAGCGAAGCGCGTGTCCAGTTGCAAGATGTCCCTCAGTAGCCCGCGACTCGCTGTATTCAGATTCACTTTGCCCGCGTTTTTCTGGGAAGTTTGAGTGTTTGAGAGAGAGCACTCATTTAAAACTTGACGTAATTGCTTGGGATCTAAGTTTTTAATTGCGCTTACTGCGGTTTTTGGAGTGGCTGCTGCAGGAGCGCGCCCGGCGCTGGATCGACCAGTGCGATTGGCGCCTGTACCAGTTGCGCCGCTAGGGTTGGATGAAGTTAAAATTTGCGAGAGTGGGATGGCCAAAATTTGGGACATGTTCGCGCGGCTCGTTTTGGCGTAGGACACAAGTGTGGCCGCTTGAATACTGTCCACGCCAGTGCGATCCACCACTTCCTCAGTGGTGGCTTTGCGAAGGTCAAGCCGCTCTTCGCCACTTGTCGAAGCGGTGATCGGCCGTGTGGACGCGGTGAGATATTGCGACCAACCAGCCTCCAACTTTTCGTTCACGTTGTCATCGGGCATGGTGCGCTTGCCGTCGTCCTCGTTGGGATCAAGGCGTCCGTTGAGATTCCAATCCTCGCCGCGCACGTATTGAGGCCACGCGCCGGCCACCAATTCAAGTTCCGCGATCGATCTAAAATTTCCATTGCGCGGTTCGTACCCTAGGCCGCGATTGCGGTAGTAATCCGCTTCGGCTCCAAGTTGTTGCGGTTCATCATCGGCGTCGCGCCAATCACTGATGGAATCAACCACATCTTGCGTGATGTTTGGCAACTCCAGTAACTGCATGCGCGTGGCTAAATTGATATTCAATTTGGAATTTTCATCCAACGGTCCCGCCCATTCTTGCCCATCAATGAAGTGGCGAATGTCCCACGTTCCAGTGTCAACCGATCCCACCGCGTTGCTTTCAAGATCTCTTGCAAGCGAGAGCGCGTCATCTGGATCTGGATTTAAGTTGTGCCATTCCATAATGGCGATCATGGTTTCAACGCCGGCGCGCGCGGCCCAACGCGCTTGCACGCGCGAAATCGATTCGCGACCAATTGTCGCTTCGCGAAAAGCAAGAATTTGCGTGGCGGCAACAACAATCGATGCGATGGCGATGGCCCAAATCACCATGATCGTCACCACGCCTCTGCGTGAGGTGTTGTATTGGATTAAGCGTGGTGAATTCATGGACTGCCTCCAGCGCCACGATTGCCGCGGCCAGGCGACATAGGAATGCGATTTCCACCGACCGAATTTATTCCACCTTTGCCGCCGCCTTTGCCACCACCACTACCACCCTTGCCGCCGCCGCCACCGCCACCGTTTCCGCCACCGTTTCCGCCATTGGCGCTATCACCACCACTTCCACCTCCGGCATTAGTTGCGCCGCCATTTGTCGTATCACTCGCTCCACTAGCGGCGCCACCACCACCGGCCGCAGCTTGCGCCGCTGCTTCAGCTTCAGCTTGCGCCAAAAGAGTTGCCTCATCCAATTTTGGTTTTACCACTCGGTCAATTGGAATTTCTGTTCGCATCACGGCAAACGATCGCGGATCGGCAAAGGCATCTTCGCTAGGACGAACTCCACAGGCGGTCACGGTTGCGCGAATTGAGATCGGCAAGCCATCCACATCGCTATCCCAATCTTGAACCCATGATTGTCCGTCGAACGCTTCAAATCGAACGCCAATCACGCCGTCTCCAACGGATTGCGCAATTCCACCCGCGTCCTCAAATTCATCGGGCACGGCGTCACGGCGGCGCCACAACGCGGCGCCATCACGGTCCTCCTCAATGCGATATTGAGTTTCGTATTCAGAGCCTTCGCCCGAATAATCGATCGATCGAATGGGGCGCAATCGAGTTGCAAATAAAAGCATTTGATCGCGGTCCACTTCGCCTATGGATGAGCGCGCAATTTCTGGCGCCAACCGCAAGCGCGTGTCAAACAGATCGTCGCTGCGAAGCGTGCTTTGCACATCGCGTCGAATACTTTCAAGCGCATCAGTGGCCCGACGCGAAGCGGTCATGCGAATGCGCGAAATATCCCGAGCCCGACTCAGTTGACTCAGCGAACTCGCCACGGCTCCGGAAATAATCGCGGCGATGATGATCGCCACAACCAATTCAATGATCGTGAATCCACGCTTAGCCATTTTTCATGGTCTCTTTTCTTTTCTCAAATCGATCTTTGCGATCGATTGGTTGTTCGGGCTTGCGCTCCGGCACATCATTGGGATTACGCGCTGCCACTTTGGTTGCGCAGCGATATTCCACGCCATTGATGTCTTTGACGCTGGCAACAACATCCCATGCGTCTCCATCGCCGTTGGAGGAAAGGTCTATCGCGAAACTCCACTCGTTCCAAGGTGCGTCGAATATTCCCACCACTGGTCGACGTTGTGAAAAATCAACCGGGCCTTCGGCTATAACTTGACCAAGCAATTCATCAAGCAGCGCGGATGCCTGCGCCTCGCGTTCGCCGCGTTGCAACATCGAAAGGCTGCGCTGGGATAATGTCACCACGGCCGCAAGACCAAAAGCCAGCAATAATCCGCCTAAAATGGCGTCAATTAACGCGAAGCCGCGGCGCGCCGCAAATCGTGGACGCATCACCATGGTTCACGACTCATTCCGCGCGCGTCCAAATCACGCGCCGCTCTTTGATCTTCAACCACAATTCCATTGTCCACGCGTGTTGGCATGGCCGCGCCAGGTTCCAGCACCACCATCGCATCAAGACCGTCCGCAACCACTCGCATTTCAATGCGCGCACGATTGCCAGTGGGTGATCCAACAATGCGCCATTCGTTTCCACCCATGCGCATTCCGTCGGCCATCACTTCCGCCAATTCAACTCCTTCGGGCATCAGCACTGGTCGAACAAGTCGATCGGGCATCCATTCAGCTGGTTCCATTGGTTGATTTGGATTTGGTTCAAGCGTCCACAATTCAACCGCGCCTGAATCTGGATTCATATAAATCGCGCATTGCTGCGAGCCTGCGTTGTCGCGCCATGCGAACAGACTCAGCAACTCGCTCAGGCGCTCAATTGCAACATCGGCTTTGCCTTTGGAAAGTCCTCGCAAGCGTGGAATAACAACTGAAGACACGACCACCAAAATGGAGATGACCACGATCAATTCAAGAAGGGTGAAGCCGCGGCGCATCACTTCACGCCACGCCGTTTTACGGCGCTCCGTTGATGATATCTTTGCTCTCGCCTTCGCCACCAGGTTGACCATCGGCGCCATAACTTACGACATCAAAATCTTTGTTGTATGTGGGTGGATACACCAATACATATTGATTATTCCAGGGATCTCTCAGTTGGCTCACATTGCCAATCAATGCGTCGTCACCCTCGCACAATTTTTCAAGCTCAAAGTCGTCGCCCACGCGTGTCATGCCATTTTGCACCATGTACAGACTCACTTGTTGCGCCAGTGTGTTCACATCGGCCTTGGCTTTGTTTGATTTGGCGCCGCCCAGCACGCCCATCACTTTGGGAACAACCAGCATGGATAGCAGGGCCACAATGGTGACGGCGATAATGATTTCAAGCAGCGTGAAGCCTTTCCTGGAGCGAAGATGAAGGCGATTGGAACGATCTGATTTCATAAAGGTCTTTCTCATTTTTAACATTGCTGCAATGGGCTTGATGATGAACGTGGACTAAGCGAATTTACTGCCAAACTTGACTAAAAGATTTCGTCATTTTCCAACTCCGTCCGATAGCGTAACCGCCGCCGAACGGGAATTCAGCCGCCCAAAGCGGATTGCAATTGCAAAAGTGGCATAAGAATTCCCGCCAGCACAAAGCCGGCGATAATGGCCATGATCACAAGCAGAATTGGGGGCAGGGATTTGGTGAAAATTTTTATGCTGGAGTTGACTTGCCTATCAAACGCGGTGGCGGCGTGAAGAAGCATGCTCTCAAGACGGCCGGATTTTTCGCCAATATTCACAATCTGAATAAGAAGCGGGGGGAAAAATCCGCAGCGCTCCAAAGGTTCCGCCAACGATTGGCCCGTGGTCACTTTCTCTTCCACTTCTTCAATCGCCTTCATAAGCACCGCGTTGCCAAGCGTGTCCTTTGTAATTCGTAGCGACTGCAAAATAGGCAAGCCCGCGCTCACCAGTGTTCCCAGCGTTCGCGTGAAGCGAGCCACGGCCACATCGCGCAGCAATTTTCCAAGCAGCGGAGTTTTAAGCAACGCGTAATCTTTCATGCGTCTATGTTCAGCGTCTTGCAGCCAATTGCGCGTTGCGATGATTGCGCCAAAGGTCAGGAGAATAAGCAGCCACCAAAAATTGGACATAAACCAGGCGAAACTAAGCAAAATACGTGTGGGCAACGGCAGCACCATTCCTGGTTGACCCGCTAACGGAATCATAAGTTGCGGCAGAATCACGGTGACTAACAGTGTGACACTGGCCAAAATCAGTGAAGCCACAATCATTGGATACACGGTCGCGCCGATCAATTCTCGTTTTAATTCCACGGCTCGATCCAGTAAATCAGCCAACTGATGCAAGATTTCCGGCATGCGGCCACTGGCGTCGGCGGCGCGAGCCATGCCAATAATCATGTCGTCAAATGGAGCGCCGTACGCTTTCATTGCCTCATAAAGCGGTTGACCAGCCTCAACTTTTTCAATGAGCGCGTCCAAAATCACGGGCTGAGATTTTCCTGGCGCTTGCTTGCGCACAATTTTTAGCGCTTGCATTAACGGCAAACCAGCTTCGATTGCGGTGGCAAGTTCGCGCACCAAGTTCGACATGTCGGAGCGCGAAAGAGTTGGGCGTCGAGGTCCCAATGTCATCCAATTAGGCAAATTGATTTGGGTTGACCCCGTCAACGAAGCCTGGGATTTTGTTGGCTTCTTCACCGCAGGGCGCGCCGCTGAAACAGGAGCCTCGTCCGATTCAACTTTCAAAGGCGTCAGTCCGCGGCTCTGCACCATGCGCAGTGCGGATGCCCGATCCGACGCCACAACTACTCCGCTTGATTCAACGCCGCCGCGATCCAAACCGTCATAACGCCAAGACGCCATTGATTATTCTCCGTCCACATCTTGCGTGGCGCGCAGAACTTCCGCCATGGTGGTTTCGCCACCTATGGCCTTTGTCATTCCGTCTTCACGCATGGAAATAAATCCTTCATCCACCAACCTTCGCAGCTCCATGACGGATTGATTTTCCGCCACCGCCGCGCGCAAGATGGGATTCATTCGCACTAATTCAAAGAAACCTAAACGACCGCGGAAGCCGCTTCCTAGGCAAACTTCGCACCCCGCGCCCACCGTGACCATGCCACCAAATCGCTCGAATTCCGCAGGCGAAATGCGGGAATAATCAGTTTCTGGCATCGGCACTTTGCGGGCGCAAGCCTTGCACACCTTGCGACCCAGTCGTTGCGCCAACACGCCTTCCAACACACTGGCAATGAGATATGGCTCCGCGCCCATGTCCACAATTCGACCCACGCTGGAGAGCGCGTCGTTGGTGTGCAACGTGCTTAAAATCAAGTGGCCGGTGAGCGCGCTTCGAATAGCAATGTCAACAGTTTCAGCGTCGCGGATTTCACCCACAAGAATTACATCCGGGTCTTGGCGCAAAATGCTGCGCAAGCCACTGGCAAACGTGAGGCCACGCTTGGGATTCACTGGAATTTGATTGATGCCCGCGAGTTCATATTCAACAGGGTCTTCAATGGTCAAAATCTTTTTGCGGGGGTCGTACAACTTGCTCAGTGCCGCGTAGAGCGTGGTGGTTTTTCCGCTGCCAGTTGGGCCAGTCACTAACACAAGACCGTGCGGCTTGGAAATCAATTTGTCCATCATCAATACTTGATGCTCATGCATGCCCAAGCTCTTGAGATCAAGCGGAAGCGATGACTTATCCAGAATGCGCATGACCACGCTTTCACCGTAAATGGTTGGCACGGTGGATACGCGCAGGTCGACCTTGCGTCCTTCAAATCGCAAAGTGATGTGGCCGTCTTGGGGAACATAGCGCTCGGCGATGTTCATCATGGCCATGATTTTGATGCGTCCGATGATGGCGGGCTGCAAATGTTTTGGCGGACCTTGTTGCGCAACCAACACGCCGTCGATGCGATATTTCACCTTTAATTCGCCTTCAAATGGCTCAATATGAATATCACTGGTGCGCTTTTGAATGGCTTCAAGAATCAACAGGTTGACCAAGTTGACCAACGTGGGCTGCTCAGCCATTCGATGCACGTCGTCCGTTTGAATGGCATCAAGATTTTGCTCGACTTCATCTCTGCTTTCATTGTTGCCGGCCAAACTTTCAGCCATACGCGACGCGGTCACGCCATACGATTGCCGCATCAGTTCACCAAAAGCTTCGGGCGCCACACCAACGCGCTCGATGGGCATGTTGGCGATGGTCGCCGCTTCGTCAACAGCGTGAAGATCAAATGGATCCGCCATGGCGGCGCGCAAATTGCCCGCGGAAATTGACAGCGGAACAATGCGCAGTCGCACGGCCACTTCAGATGGAATCAATCGAACGGCGTCGGCATCTGACTCCATTGGCTTTGCGAGCCAAGTGAAACCAGCCGCGATGCAGCGCTCTTGAGGAGTGGTCGCGGCGGCTGCTCGCAATAAAGAAGCGACTGAAGCCACTCGAGCACTCACGTCACGACTAGGAACATCTTCATGCACTGTGTTTGGGTGGATTACTCCACCGCCTTGAGGTCTTTGGGTGCGCTGAAATTAGTGTCTTGCGTATCCCCAGCCTTCTTTGTAGTGCCAGGCGCTTGTCCCGCGGTGAAGGAAGCAGGCGGCGGCGGATGCAATCCAGGAGTGCCCGCGGCCAAGCGATCGATTTGATCCTCTGAAAGTAATTTCAGTACGCTTTCCCGTGTTTCTTGCACTAATTTATTTTTTTCATTGCGCAGGGGAACCATTGGATCAGCCGGCACTTCCGGGGCGGCCGTTCCGTTTTTCTCCGCTCTCTTGGCTGCCAGGGCAAGTGTTTTTCTTTGGGCTTTCTTTGGTTCTTCCATGCGGGTGGTTTCAAGCATGCGATTTTGCAACGCCACGAACGCATCATTCCAACTTGCCTGAGCTGATTGAACTTGCGACTGTTGTTCAGCCGTGAGATCGTTCAGATTCAGAACAGCCGCGAAGAATCCCGCAAGAGAATCAGGCTGAAAAACTTCGCGATATCCCTGGGCTAAAGCGCGCGTTCGGAAGTCTTGGCCATGTGGGGCGGGAAGCATCGCGGCAATTTTTTCAATTGAATCATCTTGGATCTGTCGCACGTCGATGCGAGTGAGAATAATTTGATCTTGCAAGTTCGCGCCCGCGTTCAAATCCATGCTCTCCATCGCCTGACTGAACTTTGGCAGCAGCGAAGTGATTTTGGCGTCACGTGCTTTCAGCGCAACGTCAAGCGCAATTTCATATTGATCCAAAGCGGGCTCGGCCACGGCCACCACATCGGGTTGCAATTGCATTTGACGAATTACAAAAATCAAATCCACGCCTTCGCCCGCCAAATCTGAATCATCCAAGGATCGAGAGCGACGAACAGCGCGCTCAAATTTTGGCCATCGCTCTTGTTGATTCTCGGAAAGTTGGCTCTTGATACTGGACATGAGATCTTCGTAGAGGCGTTCCTTTTCAGGTGCCCACGCTTCAATTGGCGCAAGCAATCCGCGCACGTCGCCGGCCCCGCCCGTTTGCTTTCGCGCATTTTCCTGCATTTTTTGATGCAGCGCGTCGGTTCCAGTTTTAAAGGAAATTTGATAATCCTCCAACAAACTTTGCACAATGGGTCGCTGCCATTCCTCAAGTTTCAGTGTCTCAACAATCATGGTCATATCGCGGGGCAACAAATCTGGTTTTAACGCTTCGCTGAAGCCAGCCTTGCCGCCAAATTGCGCCATTGCAACGGGGGCAAGAAGAAGGGAGATGGTGACGATTGTGGTTCGCAAACGATTCATGAAGAACTCCATCGAGATTGTTGGAAGTAGGGGGCAAAAAAAGTTTGGACGCGGCAAGGACAACGTGAGATATGAATATTTCATTCGGGCAAATGGCAATTTCTTGAACAAAATCTTGAATCCAGCGGCAAGGTTGAGCCCATAATGTATGCGCAAATCGGGTTTAACTCAGCCTGGGCTGACCGTTCGCTGCTCGATTCTTTTTTGCGACTTGGTCACAACGATCCGGTCCACAAAAATCCCAGGGGTATGGATGCCTTCGGGGTCTAGCTCGCCAAGTTCCACCAGTTCCTCCACCTCCGCCACGGTGATTTTTCCGCAAGACGCCACCATGGGGTTGAAATTTCGCGCGGTCTTTCTGTACACCAAGTTGCCGCTTGGATCGGCTTTCCAGGCTTTTACAAGCGAAAGATCGGCGCGGATGCCGCGCTCTAGCACGAACAATTCGCCGTCAAAAAGTTCGGTGGGTTTACCGTCGGCCACGATTGTTCCAACACCAGTTTTTGTGTAGAAAGCTGGAATGCCGGCACCACCCGCGCGCATGCGTTCGGCCAAGGTTCCTTGCGGACAAAATTCCAGTTCAAGTTCGCCGCTCATGTATTGACGCTCAAACTCGGCGTTCTCTCCAACATAACTTGACACCATGCGCCGCACTTGACGCGTTTGCAAGAGCACGCCAAGACCCCAATCATCAATGCCCGCATTGTTGCTGACGCACGTCAAATCTTTGGCGCCGCTGTCCCGCAAAGCAAGAATGAGTTGCTCGGGAATGCCACAAAGGCCAAAGCCTCCAACCGCAATTTTCATTCCGTCGCGTGTCAGGCCCGCGAGAGCCAGCGTCGGCGTCTCAAAAACTTTATTCATGGCGAGAGTGTAGTGACCCATCAAGGGTTGCTAGGCTTGTGGGACCCAAAATTAACCGTGCGCATTGTCATCCTTCTCATCTTTCTTTCAGCCTTGCCAGACGCGCTTGTTGTGCCTGTTTTAAAGGATCTTTTCGCTGACCGCTATGGTGTGTCCACGGCGCAGGCGCAATTGTTTTTGGCGGTGAATTTATTGGGCGCGTTGCTTGCAATTCCATTGGTGAAATGCATGCGTCAACGCATGTCGGGGTGGGCCGTGGTGAGTTCCACGGCGATTGTGGACGGCATTTTATTGGCGATCATGTGGCTGCCAATTGGATTCGCGGGAACTTTGGCGCTGCGAACAATCGAAGGCGCGGTTGATGTCGCAACATTCGCCGCGTTGTTTCAAATGCTTGGACGAAGTGACCAACAACATCGAGCGTGGAAACTTGGTTTGGGTGCGACAGTTTTGGTCGCGGGCTTGGGCATTGGCGCAGTTCTTGGGGGATTTCTAACCAAACTTGCTGGCAGTGCGGCGGTCACATTGATCGTGGGTTCGGTCTCGTGCGTGAGCACTGGAATTTTGGCGATCGTATTTCGCTCAACACTAGAGCGCATGGTTCAAATTGCAAAGAGTTCCACGGTGGATGCGGCGATGGACGAGCAAGAGTTGCAAGTGAAGTCTGCAACTCAGCCTGCGATTCAGTTTGGAAAAATCTGGCCGATTTTATTCATGGCCGCCACTGATCGTGCCACAGGCGCTATTTTAACAGCGGTGTTCGCAAGTTTTCTTTTGAGTGGTTTGGGTTACACGCCTGAACAACGGGGAATGTTGGTGGGGTTGCCGTTGTTGTTGATGGCTATTGGAGCGGCGCCGGCGGGTTGGTTCGCCGATCGATTTGGCGCGTTGCGAACGCGCACGCTGGCGGCGATCGTGTATGCAATCGCGCTTGGAATTGTGCCGTTTCTAGGCGCAAATACGCTCATGCTTGCGTTGGCGTTGTTGATTCTTGGAGTTGCGGCCGCGCCGCTACTTCCCGCTTCACTCGCGTTGGTATTGGTCACAAATCGCGGCATGTCCGGCTTGGCCGCATTTCGCGCGGCGGGTGATATTGGATATTTCACCGGTATTGTTGTGACCATCGCCACAAGTGCAATGATTGATGCGGGGCAATACAACGTTCAAACTGGATTGGTTTGCGGCTTCGCGCTGCTGCATCTCGTTGCGACAACGGCATCGTGGTTTGCTTTGCGCGAACACCCAATACATTAACTTTGTTCACGAGCCCAAAGTAAATCATGTTTTATGACTTACTTCTGCGTAATGAAAAAAACCGTGAACCCCTATTACAAAAATTCTGTCAGCTTGTGAATTAGTTCGAGGTGGGGGAAGGCATTTCGCCGCGCAGAGTAATGAGAGCATCTTTGAGTTTTTCCAAAGCTTTATTTTGGATTTGACGCACGCGCTCCTTGGTGACGCCAATCATTTGGCCCACTTGCTCAAGTGTGAGTTGAACTTGTGGAGCTACGCCGTCAAGTCCAAATCGATGCAGAATAACTTTCTGCTCAATGTCGCTCAGGTCCGCACTGTTGCGGGTGATCATGTATCGCACTTCCGCGGCGGAATCTTTTTCATGCTCCGCGCGCACAACTTCCAGATGGTTTGATTTCTCAAATTGCGGATCAAACTCGCTGGGAAAGCGTTGTCGATACTTCTGCAATTTGATGCCAAATCGGCTGAAAGCCTTCAGGATTGCGCGGCAGCCATAGGTGCTGAACTTAAATCCACGACCGCAATCGAATTTATCCACGGCGCGCATGAGGGCCATATTGCCTTCGCCAATCAAATCGCCGAAATCGCTTTCCCCAAGCGGCACGCGCTTGGCCATGGCAAGAACCAACGCCAAATTAATTTCCGCGATCTGCGCTCGAAATCCTTTGGCCATGCGGTGCCAACGCAAAATCTCTCGCGCTTGCTCGGTGGAAGGTGTCTGATTGTTCAGCGAGTCTTGCAGTTGTCGCACTCGAAAACGCGCGTAGTTGTATTGCAGAAAAATAACGCGCTCTTGGGCGGCGCTGAGAAGAACCGAATCGGCCTTCTTGGCTTTGCGCTCAACTTGTTTCCCGCCAGTGGCGTTGGCCAAAAGCGGTCGATACCAACTCACATCGGCGAAGCGAATAGCGACGGGTTTTTCGTAAATATTTTTTTCCGCATCTCGCTTGCGAAATTCTGGCGAGTCCATGTAGTCCATTGGCTCGATCATGATTTCTCGCATCAAATTTTCCTCAACACTTGTCAAAGCCACGGCTGCAATTATGGGCATGCCGGAGCCACCACGAACCGCGGGGCGATTTCGTTGGCGCATTCGATCAAGCGGAGAATTTTTGCCAATCATTGAGTTGAGCAAAATAATTTCCTTGGGTCAGGGGAAGTCAGAAGTGGATGTGTTTCAATTCCGCACCGTCTAGCAAACGCTTATGGATCCACTATGTGACTGTTCAGCAAAGGTGGACAATTGGTTTCAAAAATTAGTGAAATTACTGAAGTAGACTAAAATGGATAGCCCGTGCCTGAATTCAGGCATTAAATTGGGCTTGTTTATAGTTATAAGACTTCGTTACTCGGGCTTGCTGCCAGTTGAGTCATAGACATAACTGTCGCCGACTCGCGAGTACTCAAGAATGTCGCCAGCCTTGAAGAACAGGCCCAATTCACGGGTCGCAGCTTCTGGGCTGTCAGATCCATGGATTAGGTTGTAACTATTTGAGACGCCAAAGTCGCCGCGAATGGTTCCGGCGGCGGCTTTGCTTCCGAATGTGGCGCCCATCATTGCGCGACAAATAGTGATCGCGCCAATTCCACGCACCGCCATGGTTAATACCGGGTTGCCAGTCATGAAGCGAACAAGACCAGGATAAAAAGGTTTTGAAGCGTGGTCTTTGTAGTGTTCCGCCGCGAGTTCGGGCGAAATACGCATGAGTTTGCAGCCCACAATTTGCAGGCCCTTTTCCTCAAAGCGGGTCAGGATTCGACCCATGAGATTGCGTTGAACGGCGTCTGGTTTCAAAATGATCAGTGTGGTTTCCATGGGATTTCCTTTGTGGTTGAGGTTGTTGGGGAGCAAATGGTAACGAAAAAAAACGTCTTGAAGGAGTTTCAAACCAATGATTTCCAAGAAAATGCGTTGTGGATTGCCCAAGCGAGCCGAAGAAACGGTACTTTCGCTCTTTCGTAGAGAAATTGAATAGGAGTCAGCATGGTTGGCAAGGACGCCGCATTGATGAGTAAGAAACAACCCAAGTCAGGTAAATCTCGCGCAAATAAGAGCGTTGAGGAATCAAGCGATGGCGCGGCGCCACGCAAAGGCAAGAACCGCGGCGCAACGGCGGAGGAAATGGGATCGCGCCAGCGCGATATTTCCGTGAGTGAATTTTTTGCCAAGAACCGACATTTATTGGGCTTTGATAATCCACGCAAGGCTTTGTTGACCACGGTCAAAGAGGCTGTCGACAATAGTTTGGACGCATGTGAAGAAGGTGGAATTCTTCCCGAACTCGCGGTGATCATTGAGGATCTGCAACCTGACCGGCCCGCGACTTCCAAGAGTTCGCGCTATCGAATTACGGTGGTGGACAACGGGCCAGGAATTGTGCGCAAGCAAATCGAGAATATTTTCGGACGACTTTTGTACGGATCCAAGTTTCACCGCTTGAAGATGAGCCGTGGGCAGCAGGGCATTGGCATCAGTGCGGCGGGCATGTATGGATTGATCACCACCGGCAAGCCTATGCAGATCGTGACCAAGATTCGCTCAAGCGACGCGGCGCACCGCATTGAGTTGGCCATGAACACAAAAACAAATCGCGCCGAGGTGACGGCCGACGCTGAGACGAAAGATTTTCCGCCAGCCAAGTTGCGCGACGTGACGGCGGGCTCGCGCTCGCTCGCGGCCACGGACGGTTTCTTAAGTCCAAAAATATTTCCAACTGGAACAAGTGTTTCCATTGAGCTTGAAGGTCGCTATCAAAAGGGCCGCGGTTCTGTTGATGAGTTTCTAGAACTCACCGGCATTGCAAATCCGCACGCGCGTATCACCTATGTTCCGCCATCGCGTGAGAGCGGAGCGGATGATGAGGAACTTCTTCCCGCGGATTCCGTGGCCACGGCCGTGGACGCTGGCGAGGTGAAAGTTGAAGTCACTTCCGAGCACCATGGAGTGATTATGTTTCCGCGCGCCGTGAATGAATTGCCGCCAGAAACACGCGAAATCCAGCCACATCCCAAGGGCGTGGAGTTGGGAACGCTGCTGCAAATGTTGAAGGAGTACGAGGCCGCGGAGAAGGGCTCGTTGTACAAATTTCTGCAAGATCAATTTTGCCGCGTGTCCGCCAGCACCGCGGGAGCGTTGTGCGAGGCCGCGGGCGCGACCAGTCGCACGCGCGCTGGTGATGTTGAGCCGCAGCAAGCGGAAAAATTGTTCGCCGCGTTTCAAGAGGCCAAGTTGGGGCCACCACCCGTTGATTGTTTGGCGCCCATTGGTGTGCGGCAATTATTGGCGGGCATGCTCAAAGGTGTGCGCGCGGAATTTTACGCGGCCAGCAGTCGCGAGCCGGAAATTTATCGCGGGCGTCCCTTTCAAATTGAGGCGGCCATTGCCTTTGGTGGCGAGTTGCCAACAGAAGAATCAAGCCGCGTGATTCGTTTCGCCAATCGCGTGCCACTGTTGTTTCAACAAAGCGCGTGCTCCAGTTTCAAAGCCGTGGCTGAAACAGGCTGGAAAAACTATGGTTTAACTCAACCCCGTGGCAGCACGCCAACGGGACCGCTTGTGATTTTAATTCACATGGCAAGCGTATGGGTTCCGTTCACCAGTGAGTCCAAAGAAGCCATCGCCGACTACGACGAAATTCGCAAGGAGATGAAATTGGCGCTCATGGAGTGCGGGCGCAAGCTTGGAAGTTATTTACGCAAGCGTTTAAAGATGCGCCGCGAAGGCGAGCGTCGCGATGTATTTGAACGCTACATCGGCGAAGTTTCCAAGTCGCTGCATCACATTCACGGAGCGGATACGCGCAAGGTGTACGACGCATTGTTGGCGCAAGCCAAGCAACGCACGCGCCAGGCCGATCAGGTGTTGAATGAAGATGGCAAAGTGGTCAAGGGCGAGGATCCATCGGATCAAGAGGGCGTGTTGGTTGTGGCCGACGCCATTCCAGCGCTGGCGCAAAGCGACCGCAGCGAAGTGAAAGATTCGCATTTGGAAGCCAAAAAACCCTTTCAAAACGCAAATGTAAATGCCAAGACCAAGCGCGACAAGACTTCCGACAACGAAAGCGTGAAGACTAAAAAATCCAAGCGTGATGATGATTCCCCGACACTCTTTGAAGCGGATTGAACGGAGTTCCTATGGCCAAGAAAATAACCAAACAAGTTTCTACCAAAGCCCGCGATGTCAACACGCAGAAAAAGATTTATGTACTCGCGGAGACTGTGACCAAGGCCGCGTTGAGCGGCAAGGAACCCATTGTCAGTGTGCCCACGCGTTCGCGTTCCAACACGATTTGGAACAAGAAGCGAGGCATTCTTGAAATGGGAAACGCCACGCAGGATCGCCAGTTGTTCAATTTGAATCAGGCGAAAATTTTCATGCAAACGCTTTTGCATTCTGGTTCCATCAAAGATTTAATCGAGGCCGACAAAACGCTGAGCTTGCGCGGTATGTTTTATAAAGGCCTGCACACGGTGGCGGGCACCAAGGAAAAAACATTCGTCGATCAGACGGAATCCGACGGAATTCTGGAGGACCTGGAAGTTTCACTGACCGCGTTGCGCGAGGAACTTCACATTTTCGCCAAGAAAGCCGGCAGTATTGTGGGCAATATCACTTTGGTGGATTCAGGCGACGAGATCGATTGCCGACGTATGGGTTCAGGCGGCTACGCCATTCCCAGCATTGTGGAACCCGATGTGATTCAGTTCAAGAAGTGCGAAGCCAAGTTTATTTTGCACGTTGAAAAAAATACCGTTTGGAGCCGCTTTAACGAGGACCGATTTTGGGAGAAGCACAATTGCATTCTCACCGAAGGTGGCGGTCAACCTCCGCGCGGCGTGCGCCGATTGCTTCGTCGCATGCATGAGGAATTAAAGTTGCCCGTGTATTGTCTGCTTGATTGTGATCCGTGGGGGCATTACATCTACAGCGTCATTAAGCAGGGTTCCATTTCGTTGGCGTTTGAAAGTCAGCGGCTTGCAATTCCCGAGGCAAAGTTTCTCGGCATTCGCGCCAAGGATTACAAAGCGTGTGGCCTGAGTGACGATGTGCAAATTGCCCTCAATGACAACGACATCAAGCGCGCCAAAGAAATTGCCGCCTATCCATGGTTCCAAGGCCACAAGCCGTGGCAAAAAGAAATTGAAGGTTTGCTGACCAACGGTTTCAAAATGGAAGTGGAGTCCTTGATCACCAAGGATATTTCCTATGTCACCGAGGAATATGTTCCTCAGCGCTTGAAGGACAAAGATTGGCTAGAGTGATTTTGCGGGCAAGAACAGCGAAAAGCATGTGCCCTTTGACGCGTCGCTGAAGACTTCTATGCGGCCGCCGTGTTCCTCAACAATGCGGCGCGTGGTGGCAAGTCCAAGTCCGCTTCCGCCAGGCTTGGTGCTGGCATAGGGGCGAAAAATAGTCGCCAGGCGCGAGGCTTCAATTCCTGGACCAGAGTCAATCACATCAATTCGGTAGCCGCTTTCATTGGCTTTTTTTTCTGGCACAGCTTCAATGCGAAGCAGCAATTCGCCTCGGTTCTCACCCACGGCAACATGCCCCGTTGGGCTCATGGCTTGAACCGCGTTGATAATTAAATTAAGAATGGCTTGCTTGAACAAGCCCGCATCAACAGCGCATATCGCGGGCGTGGCTGGATTATCAATGCGCATCAGAACTCCCGCGCGTTCCGCCTGCGGATGGAAAAAATCCGCCAGTTCTTGCACAAGTTCGCGCAAGTCGCGGGGCTGAGGATCAAGTTTCATTCGCCCAGCGAAGCGCAAGAAGTCGCTCAAAATATCTTTCAGGCGACTGGACTCGCGCGCCAATGCGTTGGCGTACTTGATCGCGGTTGCGCGCACGGGTTCCGGCAATTCGGTATCAAGCACTTCTTCGCGCAGCAACTGCGCATTGAGCGTGAGCGTGGATAGGGGATTTTTAATTTCATGGGCCAGCCCGCTTGTCATGCTTCCCAGTTCCGCCAGGCGCTCGACGGATTGCGCGCGGCGCTCAGCGGCAAGCGCGCGTGCCGCGCGCCGACGCAATGGACCCGCCGCCGCAAGGCCAGCGAGCACCGCGCCAATCACTGCGCCAATCAGTATTTCGGGAATGGAATTCATATTGAGATGGCGGCGCCTGAATTTGGAATATATGAAATAGAAACACCCGCCTTTTTTAATAAAGGCGGGTGTTTAGAATTCAAAATCTTAATACTAAAATAACAAAACGAGATGTTTCCAAATCCAATCACATACCTGTGACTTATGCGGTCGGAGTTGTGGCTGGCGTTGGAACGCGGCTTGATTGCACTTTGGTTGCGGACCAACCTTTCGCACCTTTGGTTGCGGAGTAGGTGACTGCTTCACCATCACGCAAAGTGCGGAAGCCAGCTTCTTGTTCAATGGTCGAGAAGTGCACAAAAATATCTTCGCCTTGTGGACCAACAACAAATCCAAAACCCTTGCGTGGATCAAACCACTTCACGGTTCCTTGGACATTTACGAATTCAGTTTCATTGCTCATATTTTATATCTCCAGAATGAAGGAACAAATTCCCACCTAACATATTGCTATTGTGCTTCCATTTTGACACTTATGCAAGGGAAATCTCAAAAACATTCGTAAGTAATTGTTTCTCAAAGACTTTGGCGCAAGGCTTGCTTGAGGCTTGAGATAGATGCAATTTCGATTGATTTCATCGGTAAATTCATTGATTTGGAATGTGTTGGTCTTGATTCAGAGGCGCCCAACCCTATGGATGAGGGTGAAATTGGTTCAAAAAAATACCCGCCCATTGGAATGGGCGGGTATTGAAAGTCCTAAAATCCGAACTCCGCATATGAACCGGTTGGTTCACTCAATCAAAGTCACTTAGTTCGCTGGCGCTGGTTCCGGTGTCAAGAGTGCCTTGCGGCTCAGCTTAATTCGACCGTTCTCATCGACATTGATCACCTTCACCTTGATCGACTCGCCAATCTTCACGTGCTCAAGAACATTCTTGACGAAGCCGTGCGCGAGCTCGGAGATGTGGCACATGCCGTCGGTGCCAGGCACCAACTCCACGAATGCGCCGAACTCCTTGACCGCGACAACTTTGCCTTCGAACACGGAGCCAACCTTGATCTCGGCGCCAAGCGCTTCGACTTCCAGTTTGGCTTGCGCCGCTTTGGCCGCGTCGGAACACGCGATGAACACGGTTCCGTCTTCTTCGACATCGATCTGCGCGCCGGTTCGCTCTTGGAGCGAGCGGATTGTTTTTCCGCCTGGACCAATGAGCTTGCCGATCTTCTCTGGATCAATCTTGACCTTGGTGATGCGTGGAGCGAACTGCGACATCTCAGCGCGCGGCTTGGCGATGACGGCTTCGATCTTCTCGATGAGTTGCAGACGACCTTCACGCGCTTGCGTGAAGATGACCGCGATTTCCTCAAAGCCAAGTCCGCGTGCCTTCAAATCAAGCTGAATGCCCGTGATTCCTTCACGAGTTCCGCTGACTTTGAAATCCATTTCGCCAAAGAAATCTTCCTCGCCAATGATGTCGGTGACATGCGTCACCTTTCCATCTTTGGAGGTGAAGCGACCAACGCTGATGCCCGCGCACGTCGCCTTGATAGGCACGCCCGCATCCATCATTGCAAGGCAACCACCGCACACGCTTGCCATTGAGCTGGAGCCATTGCTCTCAGTGATCTCGCTGACAATGCGAATGGTGTATGGAAAATCTTCTGGGTTTGGCAGAATGGCAAGCAGACTTCGCTCAGCCAAAGCACCGTGGCCAATTTCACGACGACCTGGACCAGTGATGCGTCCAGCTTCGCCCGTGCAGAATGGAGGGAAGTAGTAGTGCAGGTAGAACTTCTTCGCGTACTCAGGCATGAGTCCGTCAATGATTTGCTCGTCCTTGATTGTTCCAAGAACGCAGGTCACCAGTGATTGAGTTTCACCGCGTTGGAACATGGCTGAACCATGCGTGCGCGGAAGCAAACCAATTTCCATTTCCAGCGGACGAATTTCACGAAGACCGCGGCCGTCAGGACGAATGCCCTGATTTCCCGCGAGATCTTGCGTCATTTTCTTCTCCAGAATACGGAAGGCTTCCTTAGCATCGCGCTGAGCCTTGTCGGCGACGCAATGATCGGTGTAGCTCAAGCCAGGCGCAACGGCGAAGTGGTTTTCAATCATCCACTTACGCAGACGATCAATCTCCGCGTTGCGGTCGCTCTTGCCATGAATCTGGCGCGCCTTCTTCATGTCATCGCCAACCACGGATTTCACCTTGGTCATGATGGCTTCACTTGGCAACGTCAGCGTTCCAAGAACTTGCGCCGGAGCGTTGGACTTCACGCGAAGTTCTTCGATCAACTTCAAGATTGGTTGAATGCCTTGCTCGTAACCAAATCGAATTGCGGCAAGCATGTCGGCTTCGCTGATTTCAGCGGCGCCAACTTCGATCATGTTCACGCCGTCCTTGTGGCCAGAAAGCACCAAGTCCAAATCGCTGAAATCAAGTTGAGCGACGGTTGGATTGATGACGAACTGAGCGCCAGTTTCGGTTTGCAAACGACCCACGCGCACGGTTGCGATTGGACCTTGAAACGGAGCGTCGGTGATTGACAACGCTGCGCTTGCGGCAGTGCATGCGATCACGTCGGCATCGCTTTGGCCGTCGTGGCTGAGCACGATGGATTGCAATTGGATTTCATCAACGAAACCATCTGGAAAAAGCGGCCGAATTGGCCGATCCATCATTCTCATTGTGAGCACTTCCTTCTCCGAAGGAGCGCCTTCTTTCTTGCGGAAACCGCCTGGAAATCGGCCTACCGCTGAATATTTCTCACGGTAATCGCAGGTTAACGGAAAGAAATCAATTCCTAAACGAGGCGCGGCGCGAACCGCGGTGGCAAGAACAACTGTGTCGCCGTAGGTGGCAACAACGGCGCCGGATGCGAGCTTGGCGATCTTGCCAGTCTCTAACTTAAATGTGCGGCCACCAATTTGGCACTCAACTGATGCTGGAACGTGTTTTGACATGACTGTCTCCTAAAATGAAATGGGTGAAATGAAGTGAACCCGCTCAGTCAATGAAGAGGCAGAAGGCAAGCCACGGAAAAACCGAAGGTTGCCCACTGCCACCGACCGAAACGAACGGGAAATCTGCAATTATTTTCGCAGACCTAATTTATGAATCAACGCGTTGTAACGCTCACGGTCAATACCCGCGAGATATTTGAGCAGGCTGTTGCGCTGCCCAACCATAAGAACCAAACCCCGTCGGGAGCTGTGATCCTTTTTGTTGGCGCGGAAA
>CAIKXA010000013.1 GCA_903831295.1 uncultured bacterium
CACCTTCGCTGGTCACGCCGTACACCTTGTGATTAATTCCGGCGTTGGGCTTGCTGCTCATGAACGCGGTTGGCAGCGAATACTTTCGTCGCTTGGCGCGCTCCACAATCCACTCAATGTGGTCAGGCGTAATGTTCTCGTCTGGTCCAAGATAAATAAATTCTTCAATGCCAAGTTTGTCGATCACTTGACTCTTGGTGCCAGGCTCCGGAGTGATGAGATCCAGAATGCAATCCACGAAACTTTTCACGCAGCGTGTTGGGTCCGAAGGCGGCTCCAGTAGCAGGGCGCATTTGGCGCCGCCCTCTGGAATATCCTTGTTTTTCTGCTGTTGCGCGCTGGCGAGCGCGTAGACCTCGTCGTACAAACGGTCGTTCTCGCGGGCGTGTTGCGCGGCGTCGCGCGGACGCACCAAGCGCAAACCGCCGCGTGCGATTTCCTTAAAGCGAACATGGAAACCGTTGAAGCCTCGGCCGCTGACAAAGAACACGCCGAATGGAAGATTGGGCCGCAACTCGTCCTGCAATAATTCTGGTTTCAGACGCAGCGCAAATCCAAATCGATTCTGCAAGTGGTAATTGGTGCGCAGCGTTGCTTGCACGGCGCGCAACATTCCCATGAGCACGGTGTTCCAACCTGGCGGCCGCAAAAACTCCAACGATGTTTGCAACACTGTCACGCCGGACTCAAAGTCCGCGTCGCTCATTGGATTCTTTGGATCAAAGCGCGCCACAAGCAAATCCACAATGCGCAAAGAAAGCTCCATGGATTCCTCGGCGGCTTCAAGAATGACTTGGCTTTGAAACGCAAGACGATCTTGATGCACCAACATTTGGTGCACCAGATGGCACAAGCCCATCACGGCCTCGGCGCGATTTAGGTCAAGACCGGGATGTCGATTTGCCAATTCCAAAATGTCGTAGTTGATCCACTTGGCGCGCGCGATGTCGTGTGAGATTTGTTTCCAGATTGCGCTTTTGGGATCAAGTTGTTTGCCGTCAGCGGTCTGCACAACGAAGGCAAGGAAGGTGACTTGCCCGTGCGGCGTGTCCTTCACTTGATCCAAATATGCCCGCAAAATGGAGATTTTTGCGCGCGCCAACACCATGGCTGCGCGCTCCAACATGGTGCGCGTGCGCGCATTGGAGAACGCGATGGAGATGCGGCTATGCGCTGGATTTGATTCCTGCTCCAACTCGGTTCGCGCGCCGTCACTGCCACTGACTTCCTTGAACAACGCCGCATGGCGGCTGAGTCGAAGCGGGGAGAGCGTGAGCACATAGTCGGCGCTGGCGCCGGCAACAAATCCGCGGATTTCTTTTTCGCTCCAATCAAGTCCATGCTCGGAGGCCCACGCAATCACTGAGTTCACCTTCGCGGCTTGAGCCAAGTCCTTCGGGTCAAACGGAACGCGCTCGCCAAGTTCAAATGTGTCCACCACCAATGAGCCATCAATTGATGTATGAATAGTGGCTGCGCGCAGTGGTTCGTTCATTGGCAACTGCGCCACGATTTCAGACAACACGCCAACGCGATTGCCTGGGCGGATCATGGTCCACTCCTTGCCGTCGTCGCTGCGAATGGTCAAGTCAAGAGGCGCGCCGCTGGCCTTGGCGGCAATGATTGCGCGCAGGTGATTTTGAATGCGCTCAGGCGAGGTGTCTTGAAAATACATCGGCGGCATTTGCGCCACAAACCACGGCACCACGTTTTCCGCGGTGACTTTGAATTGTTGAGACAACTCATTGATGAGCGTGTTGGTGGGCTGGGCAGATTTGGCGGCCGGTTTTTCGGAAGAACGCATTGGGGCACTATCCCCGCTTTGGGGTCGCTACTCAAGCGGTTTATGCCTACAAATTGCCTATTTTCTTATCTTCTTTGGATGACGGCGCTAATTGGTTACGCTGTTGCGCTTGCGTTGCATCACCATTGGCAATTTTGATGGCGTTCATGTGGGTCACCAAGCCTTACTGTCACGCGCCCGCGTTCTTGCGGGCGGCGGCGGTGCGGTTGTGGCGGTGACATTTGATCCGCATCCAGCCGCGTTGTTAAAGCCAATGTCAGCGCCGCCCACTGTGCAAACATTGCAGGAACGCCAAGAGTGCTTATTGAAATGTGGCGCGGACCAAGTGCATGTGATCAATACCACCACGGAATTGTTGGCCATGAGCGCCACGGAATTCATAGCGTGGTTGCGCGCGGAAATTGCATTTGATTGCATTGTTGAAGGCCACGACTTTCATTTTGGAAAAGACCGAACGGGCGATATCAATACGCTGCGTGCGATTGGTTTGAAAAATAATTTTCAGGTGGATCAAGTTGAGCCGGTTGAAGTTGGCCTAAGCGACGCGTCGCGCGCGGTGGCCAGCAGTTCTCTGTTGCGTTGGCTGTTGCAAAATGGTCGCGTGAATGATGTGGCGGCGGTGCTGGGACGGGCGTATCAATTAACGGGCGTGGTGCAGAAGGGCGATCAACGCGGTCGCACGCTTGGTTGGCCCACCGCAAATATTTCAACCGGCGCGCGGTTGCTTCCAAGTGACGGTATTTACGCGGGCATTGCCACGCTGCCAACCGGCGCCCGCAAACGCGCCGCGATCAGCGTTGGCACCAAGCCAACTTTTGGGGCACATGCCCGCACAGTTGAGGCTTTTTTACTGGATCACACAGCGCCCCTGGATGACTACGGTTGGACGCTAAGTCTTGAATTTTCCCGCTGGTTGCGTGGGCAAACGCGCTTTGACGGCGTGGACGCCTTGCTGGAACAAATGAACCAAGACGCGCAGCGGACAAGGCAGGAAATTGCACAAGAGGTAGTTTTGACATGACACAAATGTCCGCAACGTATTCCACAACCACAACCGCGCGCCACATCGCGGATCGATTTGTAAACGCCAAGCGCGTGTTGGTCACTTCGCATGACAAACCCGACGGCGACGCGATTGGTTCGGTGTTGGCGCTCGCTCGCGCGCTGCGTCAGCGCGGACGCGTTGTTGATATTTGGCTTTCGGGCGCGTTTGATCCAGTGCTGCAATGTTTGCTTGCCAATGAGCAGCCTGGCCGCGCGCCTGAGAAGTTGCCCAGCGCCGACTATGACGCGGTGGCCGTGCTTGACACTGGTTCATGGGGACAACTTGAGCACTTGGGTCCATGGCTCAGGGAGCGGCGAGAAAAAATCATGGGCGTGGATCATCATCGCAGTGGCGACACTGATTTTACGGATCGCATTGTTGACACTCGCTGCGCTAGTTGCACGCAGGCGTTGGTGCCAATCATCGACGCTCTTGGCGTAAAGTTTGACATGCCAGGAACGGGCGGATCTGGATCAATCGCGGAGGCGCTATTCGCCGGTCTTGCCACCGACACGGGTTGGTTTCGTTTCTCAAGCGCGGATGCGGCGGTGTTCACATTGGCGTCGCGGTTGCTGAGCGCGGGTGTGGAAAAAGATCGTTTATACAGGCAATTAGAGGAGAATTCGCGACCGCCGCGACTTGGCTTGTTGGGTCGCGCGTTAAGCAATATTCGTTGGCTTGCCAACAATCGAGCCGCCATCATGCAACTGATGCCGGACGATTTTGCCACGGCTTCTGGCAGTCCAGAAGATTTGGCCGGCGTGGTGAACGCCCCCATGCAAGTGGGTAGCGCGGAATGCAGCGTGTTGCTTTCACAGACCGAGGTGGGAATTGTGAAATTAAGTTTCCGCAGCAAGCCAGCGCTTCATGCTGGCGGAGGATTTGTGGATGTCAACCGCATGGCTGGCGAGTTTGGCGGCGGTGGACATGTGCATGCGGCTGGCGCGCGCGTGAAGGGCGAAATGTCGGTGGTGGCGCAGCAGGTGGCAATAGTCATCGAGCGCTCCATCGCAGAGCTTGGTTAATTTTTTACGCCGTGTGACCTGCGACACAATTTTTTTCCAATGCGCGCGCTAAAATGATGCGCGTAAATTTATGCGCCGCTTTATTTTGGTTGAGCAGGAGCGTTGCTGATGGGGGAATTTGTTATTGGCGCGGCGGTGCTGGCTGGATTGGGAACCATCGACACGGTGAACCCCAATTTTTCAATGCCACTTTTAACTTGCGGCTCAACTGCGGCGTCGCGCACGGCAATCGTGGCGGAATTCTCTTTTAGGTTCACACGGCAATCCACCACGCCATCAATGTGCATGGCCTTGTCGGTGATTGCGTCCACGCAGTTTTGGCAATGCATTCCTTGGATCGCGTATTGATACACAACAGGCGCCGTGTCGCTCACGCGCGGGTCGTTGGCTGGTCCGCAGCCGTTTAGTACTGCAATAAGCGTGATTGTGGACAAGAGCAACGCATTCAATGTTCGATTTTGCATCGCATGATTCTAGTTGCGCGTGATGAACTTGTCGCAGCCAAACAAACGCAGCATGGCTGGCAGCAACCAGACGGCGGAAACTAGGCAGCACAAACTTGCGATGGTCATCACCTCTCCAAGTCCGCGCAAGCCTCGGTGTTGCGCGAACAAAAGCGTTCCAAATCCAATCGTGGTGGTGATGGCCGTCACAATCACCGCGCGTCGCGTGCTGCCAAATCCATGCGTGAGTCCACCTTCAAGAACGCGGTGCGTGATATGAATTGCGCTGTCAATGCCCAGGCCAATCATGATTGGAATGGCGAAGAAATTTGCCAACGTAAATGGAATGTGAAGCAGCCCCATAATGCCGACAGTCCAGCCCAGACCCGCAAGCAAACTTAGGAACGCGATGGCAGTGAGTTGAACGCTGCGAAAATCCAGATACAGCAGCGCCAACACGAACGCGCTCGCAATGATTCCTTGCCACAGAAAACTAGCTCGCATAAGTTGCATGCTTTCATACACGGTAATGGGCGCGCCGGTCACTGATGGATCCACGGTTCGCATGGCGGCAACAAATGGAGCCATTGCGCCAGGTTCCCAAATGTCATCTTGTGGATGTAGCAAAATGGCGAATTGATTGTTGGCGCTCATGAACGAGTCGCGCACCGCTGGCGGCAGAGAATCACGCAGGGACAGACCCGCGCCAATTTGCAGTTGCTGCGCGGCGAATCCAGCAAGCGCGATGGATTGATCCGCTTGGGTTTTTGCTGTGATTTCATTGGTTTCCAGCGCATTTTGCAGCGCGCGCAGGGACAGCGCAAGGTTTCGAATCATGGCAACGTCCTTGGCGGGCGCGCCCGCGGTGCTTGCGCCGTTGGCCAATGATTCCAATCGGTCACCCGCGCGTTGGGCGAGTTCACCAACATTTATTTTTGCATTTGCATCGGTTGCCGACGCGGTTGGCGTGGAAGCGTTGGTGTGAGAAGAAATGTTCGCGTTGCTGAGTACGTTTGCACCAGCAATCACCGCGCGCAATTGCGCACGCCGCGGCGAATCGGCTTTCACAAAATCTAGAACGCTGCGAGAATTGCGGATCAGTGGTTGCAACTTTGCTTTCTCCACCAGTGGCGCGACCGCGTCGAAAGAATCGGTGATCACCGCGCCAAACCAAGTGGAGTTTCCACCCTCGGTTTGCAGGCGTCGCTGCCACGCCACGCTTGATAAATCCGCGGCTTGAAGTTTGAGCAAGTTGCTTTCAAAGCCAACTCGTTCCCACGCAATCACCACGCCGGCAAGCATTGCCAGCATAGAAATTGCGACAAGAAATCGCAGGCGATTCAGTGGTGCGCTTGAATGCGTCTGCGCGATCACATTTCTGCTTGCAAAAAACGACAGTTGTTTTGAATCATCCGCGCCCCGGCGATCAAAACACAAAAGCAATGCCGGCAAACCGATCGCCATTGTGCCCGCGCATAGAAGCAGCCCGACGCCAGAAATAATTCCCAGTTGGCGCAGTCCCTGCATGGGCACAAAGATGGCGATCAGAAAAGTTCCCGCGCTCACGGCCGCCCCCGCCAACATGCTTGGCGTTGCGGTGCGCATCATGTGGCGCACGCTTGCGGCGCTGTCCATGTGGCGCAACCCCTCCAAATAGCGGGCAATCATGTGGATTCCATAGTCCAAGCCCACGCCCACCAACACCAACATGAACACCACGCTGAGCAGGTTCAGGCTGCCAATCATCACGGTCGCCGCGGCGTAGGTGAGCGCCGCGCCCGCCAAGAATGCGGCCACCGCAAAGAGCGGGCGCTTCACTCCACGAAAAACAATCATGAACAATGCCGCGCAAAACACCAGCGCAACGATGGACGCCACATTCATGTCCGAGCTGGTGGTTTCCATTTCGTCGGCTTGCAAAACCGGTTTGCCGGTCAAGCCAATCTCAATGGTTGGTTCCTGCGCCTGAATCTCCGCGATCACTTTGCGCATTTCCAGCAACGATTCATCCACCACCGCAAGTGACTCGTAATTTTTCTTGGGCATGACCAACACCAAGCGCAACGTGCCGCCTTCATTGCTGAGCCAATGTGTTTGCAGCGCCCTGGCAAGCGGCAATGTTGCGGCGTTGGGTTGGCCACTTGCCGCGGCGCCCAACAACATGAATGCACTTGCGGCGGTTGATCGTTGCGTGGCTTGATCCATGTTCGCGCCTTCGTCCAACAATTTTTTCACCCGCGCGTCGCCCTCTTGCAAAAGTTGCGCAAGGGTTGGGCGCGCCGCCAAAATAGGAAGCGCGTCCGCGGCATCGGCAAGACCCGCAAGTTCATCGTCGCTCATGGCGCGCGGCGCAAGTCGCAATTGATCCTGCGCGTCAATGCTGCCGTGCGCTTTGGCAACGCTTGGTAACGTGGTCAAGCGCGTGGTTAATTCACGCACCGCTCGGTCGGCCGCGGGGGCGTCGCCGCGCGGATCAACCACCGCGATCACATATTCCAAGTCTCCAAAATCATGGATAAATCGGCGCCAATCCTTTAAAAACGGTTGGTCCTCGCCGATCAGCGAATCCGTGTCGGCGTCCAACTTTAAATATTTCACGCTCACGCCAGCACATGCCAACGCCGCCACGGCAAGCGCCGCAATGATCCACTTTGGGCGCGCCGCAATTGTGGCGTACAACCAATCCATCACCCGAACACGTCTGCGATCTTGTTGAGAAGGATCCAAACTTAAGAGACCTCGAACCAATTCGCGCGTGTGAGATCGAAAAGTTTTCCATTCACAATCACCGCGCGCGCGCGGCCGGTTCCTTGCATTCCATTGAATGGACAATTGCGGCTCATGCCGCGGAATGTGGTGGCGTCAATAGTGACTTTGGCGCCAATATCAATCACGCTCACATCCGCAATGCCGCCCTCATGCAGGCGGCCAAAGCCTTGCTCGAACAAGCCCAACAATTTCGCGGGACCGACCGTCATGCGCTCGATCACATCGGGCCACTTCATCAAGCCAGTTTCAATGAGCGCCTTGGCGTACATGGGCAGCGCGCTTTCCAAACCAATGCAACCAAACGGCGCCGCGGAAAAATCTTTCGCCTTCTCGCTTGCGGTGTGCGGCGCGTGGTCGGTGGCAAGCACCTCAATGGTTCCGTCGGCAACCGCGCGGCGCAGCCTTTCAATATCTTCGGGCCGGCGCAGCGGGGGATTCACTTTCGCCATGGTGTTCCAACCGTCGCACGCGTCGTCGGTCAGCAACAAATGGTGCGGCGAGGCTTCGCCACTCACGGGCTGTCCCTCACTTTTGGCGCGGCGAATGATTTCAACGCTGCCGCCAGAAGAAAGATGTTGCGCGTGATAGCGGCAACCAATCGAGCGGTTCAATCGCACGTCGCGCTCCAACATAATTTCCTCGGCCACTGCGGGCCAACCCGTCAATCCAAGTTTGGAGGCAATTGCCCCGGCGTTCATGGATGCGTCACCAGTGAGCGCCGCGTCTTGACAGTGTTGCATCCATGCGCGACCCGCGGCTTTGCAAGTGAGCAACACGCGCCGCATCACGGCGGAGTTTGCAATTCCATCGCCGTCATCGGTGAACGCAACGGCACCGGCCAGCGCCATGGCGCCAATTGGAGACAAACTTTCGCCAGCGCGACCAACTGTTCCAGCCGCGGCAACAAACACGCGAGCAAGTCCAGCTTCTTTGGCCTTGAGGCGCACAAAATCCACCAGGCTTGGCAGATCTAGCGCGGGCGTGGTGTTGGGCATGCAACACACGCTGCTAAATCCGCCGGCAATAGCAGCTTGGGCGCCGGTGCGAATAGTTTCCTTGTGCTCGCCGCCAGGCTCGCGCAAGTGCACGTGCGGGTCGATCAATCCTGGGCACACCAAGCAGCCGTCTGCGTCGATCACGGTGGCGCCGCTATGCGCGATGGGTGTGGCGGAAATTTTTTCAATGCGGCCGCCATTGATCAGCACATCGGCGCGCGCGTCGAACTTGCTCGACGGATCAATCACGCGTGCGCCGCGAATCAAAATAGCAGGGGCATTGCTTTGCATTTGCGCAGTGATGGTAGCCGCTGCGCGGTCCTGGTAGTTGAAGGCAAAAATAAAATGGGCGGCCCACGTGTGTGAGCCGCCCAAAGTCGAATCATCTTTTATGAAAGCGCTTTCAAGTCATTGCGACTTAGAGGCGCATTCATCTTGTGAATTTAGCCGTTGGTCTTGCCGCTGAATGGGCACGAACCTGCGCCAGTCATTGGGCAGCCAGATGATGTTTTGCAATCGCTCTTGGTTTCGCTTACAGCGCCTGGGCTTGTGGCCGCGGACTTGCTGGAGCATGGCGTGGAGCAATCGCTCTTGGTTTCGCTCACAGCGCCTGGGCTTGTGGCCGCGGACTTGTCGGAGCATGAAGTAGCGCAATCGCTCTTCTTGGTTTCGCTTACAGCGCCTGGGCTAGCCGCGGCTGCCTTGTCCATGCAGCAAGAAGATTTTGTTTCAGACACAGCGCCTGGACTTGCTGCGGCAACCTTGTTCTTGCATGCGGCAGTTGTGCACTTGCTCTTGTCCTTAGCGCATGCGCCATCGGTGCTGCAAGACTTACCACCACAGCAACCACTGACAGCGCCAGGGGCAGTTGTTGGGGTGCTTTGACAAGCAGCAAGACCAAAGAGAAGACCAGCCGTGAGTGTTGCGAAAAGTTTCATGTGAGATCCTTTGTAAAGATGACTCGAAGATATTTGTGCCAGGCGAACTTCGCCTTTGAAAGCACTTTGTCAATAGTAGCACACAGTTGGATGGGTTCAAATCAATTATTTATATAGTTGAAAGTATTTCCTAGACTCTGTGTGTGGAAGCATTTCCGAACACCCCCGATGCGCCAGAGCCCAAGGGTCATTCCAACGAGCCCATCGCCGCGCGCCTGGCCCGATTATTAGCCAAAGCCAAGGGATTTCCAGAGGTTGCGGGTGTGTATCTCATGAAAGATTCTGGCGGAAAAGTTCTCTATGTTGGCAAGGCCAATTGCCTGCCCGAGCGGGTGTCAAGTTACTTTTTGGGCAGCACCGATTTGGGTTTGAAGAAGCAGCCCATGTTGGAGTTGATCACTGACATTGAAGTGATTCCGTGCGAGGGTTCGTGGGAGGCGTTGCTGATGGAGGCGCGCCTGGTGAAAGATTTGAAGCCGTACTTCAACACGCGCTTGCTTGATGACAAAACATTTCCGTATCTCGCCATCACCACGCGCGACGAATTTCCCGGCGTGTTTGTCACACGCGATCCGTCTGCGGAGCGATTTCGCAACGCGCGTTTGTATGGGCCGTTTATCAGTGGCGCCAGCCTGCGCCACGCGGTGCAATTGTTGCAACGCGTTTTTCAATATCGCACATGTGAGCTTGACATTGATTCCACCGATCCACGCAATCGTTTGGTGCGGCCATGCTTGTTGCACAGCATGGCGCAGTGCACGGCGCCTTGCGCCAACCGAATTTCGCCGCAGCGTTACCGCGAGGACATCAATCGTTTTTGCCGCTTTTTAGAGGGCAAACGCAGCGTCATGTTGAAGGAGTTGCGCGCGGAAATGCGCAAGGCCAGCGATGAAAAGCGATTTGAGGAGGCGGCCATTTTGCGCGACCAAGTGCAGGCCATTGAGCGGCTTGATGAACGCGAGCGTCGCGGCGACGACGCGCAGTACGACTGGCAACCGGAAGTCACGATTTCAATTCAAGACCCAAAGTTGGGTTGCAAAAGTTTGCAGCGCACGCTTGGCTTGTCGCAAGAGATTCAGTGCGTGGAGGCGATTGACATTGCGCACTTGGGTGGCGGCGAGACGGTTGGAAGTCTTGTGTGTTTTGTGAATGGCCGTCCCTTCAAGCAGCGCTATCGGCGCTTCAAAATTCAAACCGTCGGCAACGATGACTACGCCGCGATTCGCGAAGTGGTCAGTCGCCGCTACCGTGAAGAAGGCAAGGGCAGCGAGTTGTATCCCGATGTGATCTTGATCGACGGAGGCGTTGGGCAGTTGAACGCCGCGCTTGACGCCTTCTCGGAGTTTGAAACGCGTCCGCCATTTGTGGTGAGCCTGGCCAAAAAAGAAGAGTTGATTTATGTGCAGCGCGAGAGCGAGCCCATCAAATTGGGCCGTGAAAATCTCGGGTTGAAAATGTGCCAGGCAATCCGCGATGAGGCGCATCGATTCGCGCAGCATTACCACCATCTGTTGGTGCGCAAACGTTTGATGCCCGGAGACGCCTCGGCGCGCAAGAAAGTTGTGGATCGGCCCGCCAATACAAGTCAGGGCAAAGGCAAGAAGTTGGACAAATCGAAGCCGCAATCGTCGGTCACGCCTGCCCGCAAGTCGGCAAAAAAAACCACACCCAAACGCAAACCAAATTCATGATGCGCCTTCGCACACTTCGCTACTCTTGTGACATAGAAGGAGTCGCTGTTCGTGTCGCATCACCGATCTAAAAGAGCCCAACATCACGCCAACGCCGAGCGCGACCAAGAGCAACACTCGGACGCGCCTTCATTGGATCACCCACTGGTGCCCAAGGGAACTTACGAACTTCTTGAAAGCGCAGCCGCCGTGGAGGAGTTTGTGCGCCATGTCCGTGATGTTGGCGTGATCGCCTTTGACACGGAATTTATTGGCGAAGAAACATTTCGTCCCAAGATTTGTCTGGTGCAAATCGCCACGGAGGAGCGCGTTGCGCTGCTTGATCCGCTTTCGGGCGTTGATCCAATGCCGATCTATCAACTCGTGGCGGACACGTCGGTGCTGACATTGGTGCACGCTGGCGAGCAGGATTTAATGGCCGTCAAGCAAGCCATCAATGGCAATGCGAATCATTTGGTGGACACGCAAATCGCCGCCAGCCTGATTGGCTTGCCGTGGCCAAGCAGTTTGGGAAACACCATCGAGCATCTCACTGGCTTTCATATTGACAAGGCGCACACGTTCACCGAGTGGGACCGTCGGCCACTTTCCAAAAGTCAGTTGCGCTACGCCGCGGATGACGTGCGATATTTGCCGCTGGTGTGGAGTCGCATGAAAGAGCAATTGGAGCGCGAAAACCGCTTGCATTGGGCCATGCAGGAAAGCGCCACGCAACTCGCGGGTGAGCCCGCGTTTGATCCCGATCGTCAAATGCGCAGGGCTTCGCGAGGCGAACCTTTGAAGCCCGCGGTGATGACCATACTTCGCGAGTTGGTGTTGCTGCGCCGTGAACTTGCGGAGGCGGAGGATCAACCGCAACGAACATTGTTGTCTGACGGAGCGCTGATGGAGTTGGTCAGGCGCAAACCTGACAACGTCAGCGCGCTGCGTGAAGTTAGATTTGTTCCCCAGCAAGTTGCCGAGCGTCATGGCCAGCGCATTGTGCAATGCATTCGTGACGCCAAAACCATGCCGCCCATTCGCCAAGAATTCGCGGGGTTGCTGGAGGAC
Source organism: uncultured bacterium (assembly GCA_903831295.1). Lineage (GTDB taxonomy): Bacteria > Planctomycetota > Phycisphaerae > Phycisphaerales > SM1A02 > SYAC01. The sequence continues at coordinate 11,761 of CAIKXA010000013.1, forward strand.
ACCGCGGTGCGCGCGCGCATTGACGCCATGTGGTTGGCGTTTCAAACGCGTTGCATGGCCACAAATATCGCGCCAAATTTGGTGTCCAGCCGCGCTGAGTTCACCAGTTGGTTGGCGGCGCGTATTGATCGAGAGCATAAATTGGCGCGAGGAGTCGCGGTTGAATCCGCGCCGTTGCCGTTTCCAATCCAAGACTGGCGCGCCGAAAGTATCGGCCGTTGGCTGAGCGAATTTATTGATGGCCGTTGCGAACTGGCTCTGCGATGGGACGCGGCAAGTGGGGCGCTTCGTTTGGGCGCGACTCCATAAATCATGCCAACAAAATCCTTATGAAACGCCAACCCGGTTGCGCATACACATGTTTTATTACAAAATGAAATGAGGAATCAAATTATGAAACCCACAGACCAACTCCGCCGCAATCTTCTCGCCACGCTTCCAGGATTTCTGTTGGCGCCCGCCGCGCTCGCCGCGCAAGCCGTCAAGAAACCAGCCGGGCCGCCACCTAAGAAGGCGCCACCGGTCAAGCGTGATATTCCAATACTTCCATTCGCCATCGCCGGCGCTTGGTGCGATGACTTTGGCGCCAAAAGCGCGTTGAAACTTGCTCCTGAATTTTCTGGCGTCATCACGTTCTCCGGGCAAGATTCCGTGTACCAAGACGACGCGCTTCGCATCTTGCACATTCAAATTGGCGCGGCGTCCGAGTGCGTGAACACGCTCGCCATGGCCAGCTGTTGCGCCCTGCAAAATAGCTATCCGCAAAGTGACGAAAACTGGATTTTAAAGACGTTCGTTCGACTTGCGCCAGAGGGAAATTCGATTACCGCCCGAGGCATTGCCAGTGCGAATGCAATTTGGTCAAGGCCAAATTCCAACAGTCCATTTGATCCGGCGTGGCAGGACACAAAGGTCACCGACACGATCGTGCGGCTCATGCAGGAATACGGAATTGTCGCCAAGGCGCTCGTGAATAATGACGCGCTGGAATTTACAAACGCGTTGCAAGTGATCGCCAAAGCGTCCCCGGTTATGGCGCAGAAGATTGGACCCATGTCGCATTGGGGTGAAGGTTGCACGCCAGTTCTTGTGGGAATTGCTTCGCAGGATGCCGCGCAAAATCTCATTTCCGCTGGTCGATGCATGCAGCGCGGAGCAATTCAGGCCGTCATCGAGGGAGCCAATTGCGATTCCTTTGTTCTGCCGCCAAAATTGCTCGAAGCTATCGCGCTGACAAGCAAAGAAGCGAGCATGGCGATACAAACCATCGCGAAGTTTTTTGGCGACGATCCAAGCGAACCGATCGGCGTGTGTCGCATTGGAAAAGTTCTCAAGCCAACGTTCAATCCCGTGACAATGTGCGTGCCTTTGATTGCTATCTGATTCAATCCCGGCGCCATTGGTTGCGGACACGCCAAACTTCGAGGATGCTTGTGGCATGAAAGAAACACGAATTTACAACGGCGATGGTGATCGACTGATTGAAGTTCCCAGCGGCGGCCCGCGCGTCACGCTGGTTCCACGCGGCGATCCCCGAACGCTGACCAGTTCACACTCCATTCGCATCATGTGGGGGCAACATCTTCTCAATGATCTTGTGGAGGGACGATATCGAACTGTGATCTGTGGCATCAATGAAGTGGACAACGCGCATGGTGTGTTAGGCGAATTGTTGAAACTTATTCCAACGAGTCAATGGACATTGTCCAGCGCCACTAGCTTCGCCAAAATGTTTCGCAGCGCCATCAGCATGCACGGCAAGGACGATCGCGAGCCTTACATTTTAAAATTCGACTTGGATCAATTGCTCATACTCGCACTGTTGCGACCAGCGGGCCGCGAGCACTTCACGTTGGAGGATATTTTCCGCGGCTTCCGCACCATCAGTCGCATGGTTGAGGGTCGCCGCGACCGGCTTCCAATTGCCAGCGTGAGTTTTTTAGGAGCCAAAAGCAATCGATTGCTTGACCATCAAATGCAGGAGCCCGCGTTTGAAGCCGTGTTGCAGGCTATGAATCAAGGCGGTTTCTGCGGCGATATCTATCCACCCGTGGCGCTGTGGGATGTGCCTAAAACCGCTGTCTTTGCCCAGTATCCGTTTCCCGAGGGCATTTCCCGCATGCGCGAAGGCAGCAGTTGATCCACTGCGGCGCTGCATCTTGTTTGGAGCGCGCTGATCTTCAATCGTGTCGCAACCGTGCGGTGTTGTGCGACATGAATTGACTTGAACGAATGCGCGTTCAACCCTGATTGGTCGCGCCACTTTGCAGTTGAACAAACTTGCGCCCGCGAATTGCCTCGCTACCAAGTTGGCCGCACGCCGCCATGGCGGAGCGCCCTTTTGTTCCACGTCGCTTGCAAAATTGTTTGTTCGCGATGGCGCGCGCGATAAATGCGGCAACGCTCTCCTCGCTTGGAGCCGACCATGGACTATTGCGCCGCGGGTTGTAGGGAATAATGTTCAGCGAGCAACGCACATCCTTGATCAGCGCGCACACTTGGTCGCAGTGTTCCAATGAATCGTTCACGCCCGGAATCAATACATACTCAATGCAAGTTGGGCCCGCAGTTTCTGGATAAGCGCGAACTGCCGCCAAAATATCCGCGATTGGCTCCGACTTGTTGATGGGCATGATCTGCGAGCGGATCGCGTCGCTGGGAGCGTTCAAACTGAGCGCCAAATGCAAACGGTGAAAGCCAGTTTGTCCCGCGAATTCCGCTATTTTTTGTATGCCCGCCACGCGGCCAACGGTGCTGATGGTGATGTTGCTTGAGGCGATGGACGGGCCATAGTGGTCGGTCAAAATTCGCACCGATTGCAGAACCGCGTCAAGATTTTCCGTGGGCTCGCCCATGCCCATGAACACAATGTTCTTGATGAGAAAGCCACGGCCGCCGTCAAAAGTATTTTCAATTCGGTGGCGCGCCGCGAACCACTGCGCAACAATTTCACCGGCCGTGAGATTGCGCAGCAAACCCATTTGCGCGGTCTCGCAAAATCCGCAACCCATGGCGCAGCCCACTTGACTGCTCACGCACAAGGTGCGGCTAAATCCTCCGCCAGTGTGGGGCATGGGAATAATCACGCTCTCGGTTTCAAGTCCGCCTCCAACTTTCAAAGTGAACTTCACGGTTTCACCATCCACCACCGTCTTGGATATCTCCGGAAGTTCGGCGCACGCACTATCGCCGTCCGCTTCATCACGGCGATAAACGGCGGCGTACTTCAATAGCACTTCACGCCGTGGACGGCGGCTTTGCAGGCGCGTGGCAAATTCATCGCTTGTGATTCCAAGAACATCCATCACGCAAGCCTAACGCCATAACCCGCCAAAACCTATGCAAGAAAAATTCTCCCACGTTTCATACCATGCATTTATGCATATGAAACGATCCGATCACGAGCACGGCCCGCCAATTGTCCCCGTGGTATTTCATCTTGAGGATCCCGCGGGCTTAACCAGCACCAAACAGGAAAAATGGGACCTCATGGGTGGCGTGGGCGAGCATGTGTTGGAGGTCGCCATGGACCACGGCATCAATATCGAGCATGCCTGCGGCGGTGTTTGCGCTTGCAGCACATGCCATATTTATGTTGTCAAAGGAATGGAACATCTCAGTCCGGCAACCGAGGCCGAGGAGGATCGCGTTGAGGAGGCTCCTGGCTTGCAACGCAACAGTCGATTGTCTTGCCAGTGCGAAATCATCAGCAACGGCTTGATTGAAATCCGCGTGCCCTCGTGGAATCGCAACGCCGTGAAGGAAATTCCCCACTGACCACCGCGTGATTTGTTCACGCGGCATCCACTGAAACATCTCCATTCATCGAATCGCAACATGAAGAAGCAAATGCACTGGCTTGATGTGGTTGAAATTGGAGAGGCTCTGGTGGACGCGCATCCAGACATGGATCCGATCACGATTGCATTTCCAAAATTAAAAATGCTGGTTCAAACGCTCGATGGATTTCAAGAGCAGCCAGGTCATCCCAGCAATGAAAAAATTCTTGAAGCCATTCAGCAAGCCTGGATCGATGAATTGAATTAAATTTTTCTTGGCGAGAATGCGCGGATGCCATTTGGCATAAACATATTTATAGAAGCGGACTGAGCAAACCGCCTGCGTTGTCAATAAGGCGTTCAAACCAACGTCGCTGCGCCCATTTGTCCACCAAAATTTCCGTACTCTGCTCAATGTATTTACTTTGCAAATAGCGTAATTGCCCCGCGAAATCGGCGTTATACACAATAATGCCGGCCTCAAAATTCAACTCAAAACTTCGCCTGTCCAAATTGGCGCTGGTCACAATAGCCGTGGAGCGGTCCACCACGATGGTCTTGGCATGCAATAAGCCATTTTGAAATTCATGAATGCGCACGCCGCACTCCAGCAAATTTCGAAACAGGCTGCGGCTTGCCAAGCGCACCCACATACTGTCATTGCGCGCCGGCACTATCAAATGCACGCGCACACCACGCCGCGCCGCAACGGCCAATGCTGAAAGAGTGGCGTAGTCGGGAACAAAGTAGGGGGTGGTCAGAACAATTTCCTCATTTGCAATTTGCACTGCGGATTGAATCAGTTGCGTAACGGTGTCATTTTGAAAATTGGGTCCAGTGGCGAATGATTGGGCGATCACGCCATCACTTTCGTAGACGGGTTCGATTTTTAAAAGCGCGTCTATGTCCTCTTGCGATTCCATGTACCAATCTTCAATGAAGATCATTTGCAGTTCCTTGACCAGTGGACCTGCGATGCGAACGGTGCAATCCACCCACGGCGCAAATTTTGCCTTGGGCGCAAATCCGGCCTCCGCAATGTTCTGACTACCAGTCCAGCCCACCGCGCCGTCCACCACCAGAAATTTTCTGTGATTGCGCATGTCCAACCTGCTGATAATCAAGCGCAACATGTTTACGGGCAGCGCCTCGCACACAGTCACGCCGCCTTGCTTCAGTTTTTTGCGCAGCGCGCTCTTGAGAAAATCTTTGCTCCCAACTCCGTCCACCAGAAGTCGGCACGAAACACCACGACTGGCCGCGCGTATCAGCGCCTGCGCCACTTGTTGACCAGCTTTGTCGGCTAAATAGATGTAGGTCAGCAAATGCACATGCAAGTTCGCGTGATCAATGTCGTCGCACATGCGATTGATCACTTCTTGCGAATCCCCGCTCAACCAAAGTTTGTTGCCCGCCAGCGGAACGCAATGGCTGGCCAATTGGGCCACGCTGGCAATTTGATGTTGCGGTGGCTCCAGTTGAAAGTGTCGAGTGCGGGAATCGTGATGCAGATGGTTGGCGGGACAATCCACTTCAGAAATTATTTTTGCGTGGCGACGAATTCGAAACGCGCCGAAGCGAGTTTCCCCAACCAAGAGATACGCGATTAATCCGCCAATGGGCACCGCAAGCACAACCACCATCCACGCCATGGCAACTTGTGGACGATTTCCTTTTCGCAGCAGCACGATCGCGGCCATGAAAATTTGCAGCGCGAATTCTCCAACAACAAATATTGGATTGACTATTGCCAGTTGCAAGCTGGGCTTTCAACCATCAATTTTAACGATTAGGAATCGACGTTCGCCTTTGGGCAAATCAACTCGAACCGTTTCGCCAATGCGCGCCTTCATAAGCGCCACGCCGATGGGACTTGATCCGGTGACTTCAATGTAGTCATCGCTTGAATCATCCGTGAGTTGCCCCACAAGTCGATATTTCTCGGTGCGCGATGTCTTGACATCTTGCAGCACCACAATCGCTCCCAAAAAAACCATGTCCAGTGGAACATCGATTTCGCCAGCCACTTGAACGCGCGACAATTTGGCTTCTAGATCGCGCACCTTGGCTTCGTTCATAGCCTGATCCTCGCGCGCGGCGTGATAGTCGGCGTTCTCCTTCAAGTCGCCCTGGGCTCGAGCCTCCGCGATGCGGCCCGCGATGACGGGGCGAAATTTTAGGCAATCAGAAAGTTGCGCTTCGAGCCGCGCTTTGTCGGTTTGGGAGATCATTTCCATGGTGAGCCTTTGGCTTTCGGACTTGTGATCCGTATGCAATAAAGAGTACAAACTTAGCTTGGATTTGGCGAGGGTGTTTTGAACATTCTGCCTGCGCTGAGATGCAATAAAATTATCGCCATCCATGCTGTGGACGCTGCTAGGGTGATACCGGTGGTAGTCCGCCATGCGATTGCATCAGGATTTGAGCCGCCTCCTAAAGTTTCCCGAAGCACTCCCATAATTGGACCGTCAAGCCAAATGGGTGGGGACGGCCAATCCATTCGCGCGCAGACAAAATGCGCGATTGGTCCCAGCAATGAGATCACCACAATAGTGATCATGCAGAAAATTCGTTCAAGCGATGATCGACTTCCAATGGATTTGGCCAAAATCGCCGCGATGATCGCGCCCCACGAAAAGAGAAAGAGGTCGATCAATCCCATGCGTTGCGGCGGCAAATTGGTCGCCAATCTCAAGGGCCAGATCACCATATGCAGCAGCGCAACAATGGTTATAAAATCAATCAAGACTTGTCGAATTGGCGCGGGCGCAGGTCGCTCGCTTAATCGAAGCATTGGCCACGCGACGCAAAGTCCAATTGCGATGGCGGCGAAAAAAAGTCGGATGCCTGGAAGATAGCTCGCAATGGTTGGCTGAACCGGCGGTCGAATTCCAATGCAAATCCACCACGCGGTGAAGATCCAAATGGTGACAATAAATACCAAGCCGCGGGGCAGAATCATAAAAGAAGAATAGCTCACTTCGCGGCGCTAGCAAATACCGGCGCCAAGCAACTCAGCGAATGCCGACGTAATCGGATAGCAAATTCATTTCATCATCACAGCCCGCGTCAATGCGTCCGTAATGATCAAAGAGCCATTGCAAGTATTCAATCTTTTGACGGGATGGAACTTCGGCGGCGCTTTCGCTGCCAGGAGCGCGACCCCATTTAATTGTGCAGCCACGATTGGTTTTTATGCGCAAGCATGCGTCTTCCTTGGTGCGATCAAGATCAATGCACGCAATTTGCGCGCGCCATGGGTGATCGTCTATCAGTCGTGCCAATGCGACTGCGCCTCGCATGTCTTTGCCCGCCCACGCATCGCCAAAGGAGGCAGGTCGTCCGAATGATGCATGTTCAATTCGAATCATGCTGGTTGGTGCCGTTCCGGCTCGGTAGCAACGGGGCAGTATTTTTCCATCGATATCGATCAGATGGTCGTAGCCACCTTCGCGAACAACGGCAAATGGAATGGTCCACACGGCATCAACGGACACCTCGCTCATTCCACTGCGCTTCACTTGCTTGATTTCACTGAACCAACCAGTTTGCATCAAAACATCGCGCGCCTCGGCTAGACCGGCGCGGTCCATTGGAGAGCCATTCAATCGTTCAGCGACAACATCGGCCAATGGAGTCAGGTCCGCCTCGCTCATCCATGCGGGACGCGAAGAAAATTCAACTTGAAATGGAACGTCACTTTTTCGCGCCGCGGCTTCGCGTTGCAGAATTGGAACGCCCATTCCTAGCGCCAACGCCATTACTGCGAAAGAGATGGTCCATCCCACGGCCACAAGCAGTGGCTTGGATTTCAGCCAGTGAAGATTGAAAGAGAATTTTAAACCTGAGGCGACGGTGCGGCGCGAGGGGGACGATCTTTTACGGGAGGCCATTGCTCCTTCTCAATCGGTCAAAGGCCCCCGCGAAGTAAAGAAATCACGCGGATGAATTGGAGCCGTGAAGTTGAACCATCCAAGGGGCTTGATTACAAGACTGCAACACGCCAAGGAGGCGCGCTTAAACGCTCGATTTCGCCGCGCGATTCATGGCGGTGCGGGCCAGTTCCAGCACGAGCATTTCCATGGATATTCCCGCATGTTTTGCGGCTTTTGGCACCAATGAATGATCAGTGAAACCTGGCATGGTGTTCACCTCCAGAAACCATGGACCGCGCTCGTCAGCCATGAAGTCCACGCGGGCCACATCGCGTAGCCCAAGTTCATGCCAACACTTCAGAGCGTGGCGGTTCATGGCGTCTTTCAGTTGTTCCGGTACATCGGGATCCAAAATATATCGAGTGTCGTTGCGCAGGTATTTCGCTTGATAGTCGTACACGCCACCTTGCGCCTTAATTTCGATGAGTGGAAGAACTTTTCCGTTGAGAATTCCAACGGTGAATTCGCGACCAGTTATAAATTCCTCTGCCAAGAGGCGGGGTCGATGGCTTTCAAGTTGTTGACGCGCGGCGGCAAGTTCTTCGGGCGTGCGGCAAATTTTTAAATCCACGCTTGAGCCATCGTTGGAAGGTTTGATCACGCATGGAAGCTTGATCGTGATTGGACGGTCGATTTGTAATTCACATGAATCCGGAGTTGGCACGCCGGAGCGGGCGACAACTTTTTTAGTCTCGGTCTTGTCCATCGCTAGTCGCGCGGCCACGGGACCGCAACCAACATAGGGCCGTCCATCCTGTTCCAAAATATCCTGAAGTGGTCCACCCTCGCCCCATGGTCCATGCAGCACTGGAAAAATCACATCGCCTGCAAGCGCGCGTAAATCCTCAATCTGCAGCCGATCAATTGTGATTTCTTGCACTTCCACATTGGCGCGCGTGAGTGCTGCGGCCACTTGCGCGCCGCTCTTTATGCTGACTTCACGCTCCGCATCGGGACCACCTTTAAGCACAATCGCGCGCATCACATTTTCTCCTTGGGTTCAAACGAGCGACCCCACACGGCCACTTCCATCTCAATTTGCACGCCTTGGCTATCGCGCACTCGATCTTGAATGATGCGCGCCAGTTCAAGCACGTCATTGGCGCGGCCATTTTTGTGCACGCAAACAAAATTGGCGTGTTCAGCACTTACAAACGCGCTGCCATGTGTGAAGCCTTTCAGGCCCGCGAGATCAATCAGGCGACCAGCGCTGGCGCGCGTTCCATCTTGCGCGATGGGATTTCTGAACAAGCAGCCCGCGGAATTTTCGGCCAGAGGCTGAGAATTTTTTTTGTATTTGTAAATCTCCAACATCTTCGTGCGCAACGTGTCGGGGTTGTCCGGCGTGAATTGCAACAGCGTCCAAAGAATCAATTCTTGTGGCAGCGAAGAATGTCGATAGGAAAATTGGATCGCGTTTCTGGGATGCACCGTGATTGCTCCGCGATTGTTCATTGTTGCGACGGCTTGGATGGCGTCTCCGATGCAGCCATATTTTCCGCCAGCGTTCATTCGCGTCGCTCCGCCCATGCTCGCGGGAATACCGGCCATTTGGCATATTCCATCCAGTCCTTCGCGCACACAGGTGTTTAAAAGTTTCAGCACATCAACGCCAGCGGGGGCGAGCACGGAGTTCGCATCTCCATCGGGGCGCAATGTCCATTGCGTGAAGGCGGGTTGATCCAATTTCACAACAACGCCAGGCACTCCTTCTTCTAAAACTAAAAGATTCGCGCCCGAACCCAGCACGCGCACGGGCAAGTTCTCCATGAAGCAGCGTCGTACAAGTTCACGCAATGCATCCTCTGATTTGGGTTGCACCAACATGTCGGCGCTTCCACCAACTCCAAACCAAGTATGCGCCGCCAAAGGCGCGTTGGTTTGCACAATGGCGTCCAATCCTTGCGCCAGTGTTGTTGGAATCGTCGCGTTCATATCATTTTTGATTTCAGAAAAATATTCGCAGCTCGGTAGATTGGTCCGGCTCCCATGGTCACCACAACATCGCCACCTTGGGCAAGTTCATTCAAGCGGGCCGCTCCCGACTCAATGGTGCCAACGCATTCCACGGTGCCGCCATGCGCGCGAATTCTCTGCGCCACGTCTTGGCTTGAGACCAGTGTTCGCTCGATCTGCGCGTCGCGGACAAAATGAATGTCCGTCAATAGCACGTGGTCCGCGGCGCCAAAGCACGCGCCAAAATCTTCAAGCAAAAGTCGCGTTCTGCTGTGCTGGTGCGGTTGGAACAAGCAGATCAAACGTCGCGGATTCGTGGCATTTTTCAGGGCTTCCAATGTGACGCGCACTTCGGTTGGATGATGTCCATAGTCGTCATACACACGCACGTTCTGCTCGCCACACTTTCGCTCACCCAGAAATTCAAGTCGGCGATCGACACCAGCGAATGAAGTCAACGCCTCCTCAACGCTCAAGCGATCCGCACCTAATTTCAGAGCCATAATTCCGGCGGCTCCACCGTTGAGCACATTGTGCGCGCCGAACAGGCGCGGGTGCCAGCGCATGATTTCTTTCTTTTTGTGATGCACGCGCGCCAAACCATTGGCGGCCATATCCACCACATAATCCGCGGATGGATGCCAGCCAAAAGTTTCAATCTCCGCCTTGACATCTCTGGTCACGCGCTCGCGATGCGCGCCCTCATGCGCGATCAACAAATATCCACGGGCCGTCGCCGCGGGCAAAAGTTTGGCGAACGTGTTGAATGATTCAACAATCTCGTCCAGCGACTTGTAGCAATCCAAATGATCACTTTCCACATTGTTGATGATGGCGGTGGTGGGGTGCAGTTTGTGAAATGAGCGGTCAAACTCGCATGATTCAGTCACCAGAAATCCTGGCGCGTGCGAATAGGGACCCTTGGACAATGTCGCCGATCCAGCGCGTGCGCTTCCACCAAGCGATGCGCATGTGGCGCCAGCGATAAAGCCAGGATCAAATCCAGCGTGCAATAAGCACCAAGTCAGCAAGCAAGTTGTGGTGCTCTTGCCGTGGGTTCCAGCCACGCACACGGCGGTGTGCCCCATTTGCAACAAGCCAAGAGCCTGCGCGTAGTTGCGAAGTGGAATATTTTTATTCGCCGCCTCGACAAGTTGCGGGTGATCCGATTTGGCGGCGGCCGTTGCGATCACCAATTCAATTCCCTCTGGAATCTGCGACGCATCACCAACGGAAATATCAAAGCCCTCGGATTGCAATAATTTCACGGCGGGGCTGGCTTCGCTATCGGCTCCACTTACCAAAGCGCCGCGCTTGCGCAGTAACCGAGCCAGTCCGCTTACACCAGTTCCTCCAGCGCCAACAAGCCAAATCCGACGCCCTTGCAGGCCGCGCGCATTTGAAAACCACTCGCTCAGTTGATCGTTCTTCACGCTGATCATCGTAGGAACTTTCCCGGATATTTCGTGCTTCAGTTGTGTGATTTGCGCCATGCTCTCACCATCGGCAGAGCAGGGCTTGCGGGTTGAAAACACAATGTTTTTATTGCGCTTGCTCGCGCCGCCTCAGGGCGCATTGTCCGTACAATCTTCGTATGACGGAATCGGCTGCTCCATTGCGGGCTCAAGTTTTACTTATTGACGACGAGGTGGAGCACGCCCAAACCATGGCGGACTCCTTGAAGCGACCGGGTCATATTTGCACCATCGTGCACAATGTGGCCCAAGCGGAAAATGAGCTGCGCAACGGCAATTTCGATGTGATTGTCACCGATCTCGTTATGGACACGCCCACAAGCGGCTTGGATGTTTTGAAACTTGCCAAGACACATCAGCCAGACGCTGAAACCATTTTAGTCACCGCGCATGGAGATGTTCCCACCGCCAAAGCCGCATTACAGGGTGGCGCCTACGACTTCATTGAAAAACCCTTGGACGTAATCGTGTTTCGCAACATCGTCCAGCGCGCCGCCGAGACCGTGTTGCTGCGCCATCAAAATTCCAACCTGCGCGGGCAAGTGGACGCCGCATACGGTTTTGAAGGAATCATCGGAGAGTCCGCGGCCATTCGCCAAGTCATCGCAACTATTCGGCAAATCGCGCCAAGCACTATTCCGGTGTTGATCACTGGCGAAAGTGGAACCGGCAAGGAGCTTGTGGCCAGCGCTATACACAAACATTCAAAGCGCAAGGATCGCCGCTTCGCAACATTCAACGCGGCGGGTCAAAGCGAAACACTTTTGGAAGATCAGTTGTTCGGGCACGTGCGCGGCGCATTCACCGGAGCCGACCGTGACCGCGAGGGCGTGTTTGAATACGCCGACAAGGGCACGCTATTTTTGGATGAGATTGGCGACATGCCTTTGTCGATGCAGCCCAAATTACTGCGCGTGTTGGAAACGGGCGAGTTGATTCGCCTGGGCGCAAATGATCCGCGCAAGGCCGATGTGCGCTTTATCAGCGCCACCAATCAAGATTTAAAAACACGCTCAAACGATGGGCGATTTCGCCAAGATTTGTATTTCCGCCTCAAGGGAGTGGAGATCCATATTCCATCGCTGCGAGAGCGCCGTGAAGATGTTCCGAGGTTGGTCACACACGCCGTGGGCAAGTGGTGCGCTGAACTCGGCCGTCCAAGGCTTGGCGTTTCGCAGCCCGCCATGATGCGGCTCACGGCTTACGACTGGCCGGGCAATGTCCGTGAGTTGATCAATCTCATGCATCGAATCGTGGTCACATGCAACAAAACTGAAATCGATCTCGTGGATATTCCGGATGACATTCGCTCCAACGACAATGATGGTGGCGGCGTTGGAAGTTTCGCTGGCGTCGGTCTTGACAAACTTGAGAAAGAAGCCATCCGTCAAACGCTGGCGCTCACCCAAGGCAACCGCGAGCAAACCGCGCAAATGTTGGGTATTGGCGAACGGACCTTGTACCGAAAATTAAAGGAGTACGGACTCCGGTAGCGCCAAGCGCAACTTGAGTTTTATTTCATCATGCCATGGATTCTTTGGAGGCACATGACGGCGGAACTTTTGCGGGTTCTGTTGTTCACCACCACAGTCATCGTGGTGGTGATCGCATTTGGAGCCGCCATAAAACCTCTGGCGGATAGTTCACTAGGTTCCGGCAGCGTGGTGAAGTATGTGGCGCTAGCGATGATTCCCATGCTGCAATTCGCATTGCCATTTTCAGCGGGATTTGCCGCCACTTTAGTGCTGCATCGATTCGCGGCTGACAATGAGTTGGTTGCCATGTCCACAAACGGAATTCGCTATCGCACGATATTCGCGCCGGTGATCGCGGTTGGTTTCACGCTTCTTATTGTCATGTTTATTTTGTTGCACACCATTGTGCCACGTTTCTGGGGACGCATGCAGAACATGTTGGCGCAAGATGCAACCAGTATTTTTCTTGCCGCTGTATCACGCGGCGAGGCGCTTGAAGTTGGACAGGTCAGCATTTACGCCGACACCGCCACGGTGGATCCCACGCCCCCAGACAACGGCGCGGAGCAACGATTGCTCTTGCAAGGCGTTGCGGCCATTCAAAAGAATCGCGCGGGCGAGCAGGTGAGTGAATTCACCAGTGAGTTTGCCACCGTGGATGTGCACCGCGGTCGCGAAGGTGTGATTATGAAACTAGCCATGACCAATGGCTCTGGTTTCAACGCCTCTGAAGGCACGGTTATTTTTGTTCCCACAGCGCAACCTCAAGCCGTTCAGTTGGGGCGCGCGCTTGATGCCGACGCCAAGAGTATGACCTATTTCGAGTTGCAGGATGTCCGCAATGATTTGCCCAACCACATCGAAGTTCAGCCCGCGCGTCAAGCTGTGCTTTTGTCCCTAACTCGCGCGCAAGTGTGGCAATGCATCGCGCGTGAACTTGAAACTTCCGGCAAGGTTGAATTGGTGGAGGAGGGCGGCCGCCGTTCGTATCGAATTGAGGGCGGAACTTTGGTCAACGACATCATTATGCCCAAGATTCCTGGCACGACAGTTCGTATTGTTGAACTCGATCGCGCCAAGCCTATTCGCGAGGCGGTTTGCTCCCAAGTGCTCATGCCTTTTGATAGCGAGGATTCCAGCGCGGGTCGTGTTGATTTGATCGCCACAGCTCCACGCGCCAAAGATTTGCTCCGCTCCGAGGGGCTCTCGTCACGTTGGCCCGCTCGAATTAACGGTCTCAGCGCCGCTCCATGTTCCACCAGCAATATTTCCAAGATTGAATTTGTTGATCTCGCTCCACGAGTCAAGGAACTTTCTCAACCGGAGTCGGGCGTTCCGAAGTCGCAGCAAGCAGCGGGCGCTTCGTCGCTCGCGAGATTCTTCAAGCAAATGAACCAAGTTGATGTCGACGCGTTCTCGCATCTGTGTCAGCGCGCGGCGTTGGCATGGTCGGCGCCATTGATTATTTTGTTGGGAGCGTCGCTCGCCGCATGGAAGCGAAATAGTCTTCCACTCACCATGTATCTCATCGCGTTCATTCCTGGCATTCTCAATATTGTCATGATCGCCGGAGGCCAGCAGGTGATCCGCGCTGACAATGTGTTGTGGGGCGTCATTGTGTCCTGGTCGGGCAACGCCATTCTTTTGTTGTGCTCCATCTATGCGATGCGGCAGTTGGCAAGGAACTAGCGCATGAAGATCATCGATCGATATGTCGCCGCGCGCTTCTTGGTGAACTTCGTTCTTTTGGGCGCGGCGCTGTATGTTTTTGGCGTAAGCGTTGACGTGGTTATTCAAGCGTCGCGCTTTCTTGACGCTGCGGACGCCGCGGTGGCGGCGGGACGTTACGGGTCCAGGAGTTTTGCATTCATGATGATGGTGCTGGATTTTCACGGTCCGCGCATCTTTCAGTTTTTCCAGTTCATGCTTGGGTTTGTCTCCATCGGCGCCATGGGATTCGCCGTGTCACAAATGCACCGTAACCGCGAACTCACCGCGCTCATGGCTTCCGGAGTCAAACTGCGGCGCTTGGCTTTTGTGTTGTTGATCAGCGCCTTCTTTCTGCAATGCCTGCAATTTGTCAATCAAGAATTCATCCTTCCAAATCTGGCTGCACGCTTGGTGCGCGATCACAGCGGACTGAAGTACGACACCGTGAGTCAATTTCCAATTCCGTTAACCCGCGATGGACAGGGAACCTTGATTCAAGCGAGAAGTTTTGATCCCGCGCTCAACACAGCCACAGGACTGGTGGCCATTGAGCGGGATGAAAAAGGAAACGCGCTTCGCCGCATCAGCGCCGCCAGCGCAACTTGGAACGCACAGGATAAAAAGTGGATTCTGAAGGACGGTTCCTACATTGAGCCTTTGAAGCCTGGCGATGCAACACAACAGAAATCCGCGTTCTCAACCCAAGTGGATGAACTGGATTCCGATCTGAGCCCCGAACTTATTTTAAGTCGCCGCTATCGTCTTTATGGACCGATGCTGTCCACACGGCAAGTGTTTGAGCTCATGAGCCGCGGCGGCGACAATCAAAATCAAGGAGTTCGACTTCTTACGGCACGCTTCATTGGCCCGATGGCAAATCTTCTTGTTCTTGCGGCAACCATTCCATTTTTCCTGCGGCGCGAGCCTTGCAATATGTTGATTCAAAGCGTGCGCGCCGCGGCTTTTTCCATACCCGCCATGATCGGCGCAGCAATTATGTTGTTGGTTCCGACCGAGGGGTTGAGCATTCCAGTCACCGCCGCAATTCCATTCGCATTGCTTTTGCCATTCGCGGCGTACAGGCTCACCGAGCTGCGTTCTTAACTCTCGTCCATCCGTCAAGAAGCGCGTCGTCAAAAATTGTCACGTTGCGCTGTGCTTGGCGAAGTTGCTTGGCAAGGTTCTCCATATAAATGCGCTCTTGCCCTCTGCGAACCGCGCGTTCAGCGAAGGCGCGCGCTTCAGGGGAGTTCGTCGCGTCACCTGGTATTTCATTTTCAAATCGAATGAACACATAGCCATTGTCGATCAGAACTGGTGCGCTAACTCCGTCTTTTTGCAGAGACCAAAGTGTTTGACGAAATGAACTCGGCCAGGTTGGATCAAGCCTGCTCACAGGCAATACAAGTCCGCCACGCGACGCGGATCGATCAGTGCTCAAGTCAGCGGCGACTTCACCAAATGGTTCGCCGGCGGCAAGTCGCGCGCGGGCTTCGGCGCATTTTTTAAGATTTGGCAGAGCCATCACGCGGCATTGACGCTTTGCGCCATGCTCCGCATCCATGACCGCTTCAACAGCATCGGGCGTAACTTTGACATCGCTTTGCACCAGCAAGCGCATGGCGGCGTTGCGTTTAAGCAATGATTTCCAACGTTTTTCGCCAAGTCCCTGCGCCGCGCGCAATTCGCTCAGCAGAACAACCGCGCGCGCTGGATCATCCGACAACGACGCCACAAGTTCACGCTCCTCGGTTTGCAGAAGTTCCTCCGTCACATTTAATTTGCGCGCTTTGATCATTTGATCAAGTTGTCGCTCAAGAAATAGTTCCTCCAAAATGGACGCGCCTGCCCGCTCTGCAAGTAACGGCCGCAACTCATCCCAAGTCACCGCTGATCCATCCCACAATGCCGGCGGGCGCACAACAGGTGGCGCCACATCGGTCACCGCGGAGTTGCGTGTGGTGGCTGTTGACGATTCCGTTGCGCCAGGCGCGGCGGTGGCTGGGTTGGCAGTTGCTAGCGGCGCAGGCGCTTGGCTCACGGTTACGCATGCCAGCAAACAATTCGAGGCGCACATGCAAAAAATCCAACGCCATCGAGTTGGAAGTCGTTCGCCCGATTTTTTTGTCGCATGCATCATCAATCTTTCTCGCATAGGTGTTACCCTGATGCTTAATGTATAGCCTGCGTACATTTGTGTTGATTGGATATTTCAGCATCTCCATCGGCGCGCACAGCGCCGCGGCAAGTTGCCTGATCATTGCCAGTGTGAACACGAATGCAACTCTTGCAAACTTGTGGCAAAATGATAATTCCACATCAAGCGGTTTTGCTAGTAAACCTGCTGGTTCCACCCAAACATCAAACGTAACAACCCCGCCTCAATCGCAAGCGGATTCGGTCAATTCAGGATTTCAAACCAAGCCGGGTGGGCAGATTGCCACGAGCAATGCCGCTACGCCACAAACGACTGTTCCTGCGCCACCCATGTCGCCCATTCTTAAATTCCTAGTGATGGCGCGCGATTCAAAAATGTCTATCACGCAGCGCGAGGCGGCGTTGCTCAGCGCGCAAAGCGAATTAGGTCAATTGTCATTGACCGATCAAGCGACGTACGCGCAATTCATTGCCACCACTCGGCGGCGTCTTGTAGTCGACATTTTCTTAGCGGGACAAGGGCAAGTTCAAGTCGACGTGCCCGCGCAGACCAAGTAAAATTTTCCCCCCATTCAAAGTAGCCAAGCGTGGCAGCGACTTTGACAATTGCATCAATTGATCCATGTTGATCCTTGGTGAAAGCCATCCACTCCATTTCCAGCGCTCCAACATTGGAACATCGATTAGGATCGCGTCATAATCTTTTGAAAGTAAAGCGGTTGTTTCTGCGACTGTCAGCCCATCGCATTTTTCTATTGGATTGATGTCCCACACGCTCGACCAAGTCAAAGATGCGCCAGACTTGATCCACAACGGCGTGCTCCAACCAACGCTGAGCACGCGCCACTCTGGGTGCAAGTGGTTCATCACCAATTCCGCAGTGATATTTTTGGAGGCATCTTGGCGCAGGCTTGCGTCGCTTGAACGTAAATCGCGCCAATCATCTTCCCCCTGAAAATATGCATTTTGCCCTATAAAATAGACAGATCTTGGCGTGTCCGTGGCTAAATTCCAGGCTGGCAAACAAGCCCAAGTAGCCAAGAGCAGCAACAAAAGCAGCGGGGTGGGTTGATGCGTTGCGGAGGTCTTGGACTTGGCCGCTGCGCCTCCAAATACCAGTGCGCTCGCTAGTCCACACATCAACGCAAATGGAATGACCAACGGAATTAAAAATCGACTCTGTAAATGTGTCGCAAACATCCAACCAAGAACAATGAGCGCGACGCTCAACGCCAAAGCCATAGACATAGATCGAGTTGCTCGACGCAATGTCAAGACAACAAACGAGCATGCGGCGATCCAAGGCAGTGGTCCCCAAAACCATTTCCACGGCTCGCCTCTGGTTGGATTTTCTCCCATGCCAAAAATAAAAAGTTGAGTCCATAACGCATGTGCTCGCTGCATCATGGACGCGTCGCTGGCATGCGCCTGATTCCAACGCATGGACTGCTCGGCGCTCCACCATCCCAATCCCAATAAATTGCTTGCCAATGGAAAGAATGGCGCTCCGGCGTAGTACCAATTGCGCGCCAGCCACGGCGCCAATCCAATTGCTAGCGCCAGCGCGCTCCACGCGATTGATTTCCAATGCATCAAATCACGATCATTCCCCAAAGCCCACCACGCCAGCACGGCGGGCACAACAAGAATGATTGAACTTGCTTTGCTCCCCACTAAAACGGCCATAAGCGCGCCAAGCATCAAGCCGCCCCAAAGCCGCGAAACTGATTTGCGCGCTAGAACATTTAAAATCGCGGCAAATGCAAGCAAAATCCCTGATTCGCTGTACGCCAGTGATCCAACCACAATCACCCATGGTGTGGCAAGCATGGCGCACAACGCGCTCACCCGCGCGATGCGCTCATTTATTTCCAACCTGCGCGCAAGGAGCACCGCGGTGTCCGCAAGAACAAATGCCGCAACCAGCAGCATGCCGGCATGCAACAACTGGCAAGCCACCACGCCATCGCGCGCGTCACTTGACGCGCTCATCAAGTGAAGAAATCCACCTTCCACAAAATTTGGCATACCTGAATACGCTAGAAATTCCAGTGGGCGAATCGCACCAATAGCCAGCCATTCTTTGGGGGCTTGCAAGTGATATTCCAGAGCGTCGTAACCGCCAAATTCCGTGCTCCAAATAATTCCTGGTGAAACACTCGCGGCAATGAACAACGTAGCGATCGAGGGAATCGACGCCCACCACCAAGAAAATTTGGCGGTCATTTCTTGCGCCGGTGATTCACGCGCGCCAAAAATAAATCGGAGCGCAAAGATCCATCCTGGAATAAGAATTCCAACCGCAATCAAACCGCGCATCAATCCCAGCGATCCAAGCCATTGATCGACAATCAATTGAATCGCAATTCCAAACGCGCTCGCAAGCGCATAGGCATGTACCCCACGGCCCAAAACTTTTTTGTTGACCATCACTCCCAACCCAAATGCGCTCAGCATCCAAGCGCCGCATTTCCAACCGCTGAATATCCACACTTGAAATAATTCAAATCCACAATTCAAACCCCCAAGCGTGATTGCAAACACAGCCGCGGATACTCCCGTCAATGCCGCGCCAATCGCCAAAGAAGTCCATCGCAGGGGTTGCATTGGCGGCATTATCCCTAAATATCGACCAAATGTTTAGTTCTCTCATGCTTTGAAGCCTCTCTAGCCGATTGCAATCAGCGGTCACGGATGACCGATGATGCCCGTAAGGGCGAATGCGTCAAGGATGGTGGCGACAGGAGGTCGTATGCAAGTAGAAACAACACGATTTGGAAGCGTTGAGGTGGATGATTCCCGCCTCCTTCAATTTCCCGCTGGACTTCTAGGCTTTGGGCGAGTGCATCAATTCGCGCTGTTGCAGCCTGATGATCGTGGCGTGTTCTTTTGGCTTCAAAGTATTGAAAGTCCGGACGTTGCATTTGTGGTCACCGATCCACGGCTTTGGTCCGCCGATTACACGGTCTCCATGCGCCGTGAGCAGAGCGAGGAGATTGGTTTGCGCGGCAACACCACGCCAGAAATTCTTGTGATAGTAAATCGCCGTGAGAGCGGCATCACCGCCAACATGCAGGGGCCATTGGTGATCAATCCAGAAAATAGAACTGGAATTCAAATCGTGCTCACCGATCGCCGCTGGACTACCCGTCACGAACTTGTGTCTGTGTCGCCAGTTGCGCGAAGTGTATCCGCGTAAATTTCAACATCGCACTCATTCATTTTCTCCTCCAACACATCATTTCATGCTTGTCCTTTCCCGCCAAATTGATGAACGCATTGTGATCGGTGATGACATTGAAATTGTCATCGTTGATATTCGTGGCGACAAAGTCAGGCTTGGAATTGTTGCGCCAACCACCATTTCGGTTCATCGCAAAGAGGTGTATGAAGCCATCCGCAAGGAGAATGAGCATGCGGCGACATTGCGCGGCGATGTGCCCATGATTCACGCTCCAAGTCATTCACCGAACCACGCGCCAGACGGCTTGAAGCGCTTGGCCAGTGGACCCACTCCCGACATGAAGCAATTTCGCCGCGAAAGCGCGTGAAATTTCTCCGCAGCGCGGCCAATCTTTTCACTGATCTTTTCACATGATCAAATAAAAACCGCCGAGCGAAATGCTCGGCGGTTGTATTTACAAAATCGTTTTTTTAGGCCGCGCGCGCTTTGGCCGCCAAGTGCTTCTTGGCCATGTCAACCAATACATCGAATGTGGTTGGATCTTGAATTGCAAGTTCGCTGAGCATCTTGCGATTCAGCAACACGCCAGCGCGTTGCAAGCCACCAACAAACAAACTGTATCGATAGTCGCGCATTCGGCACGCCGCGGTCAAGCGGGCGATCCAAAGTGAGCGCATGTCACGTCGACGAAGTCGGCGATGCGTCCAAGCGTTTCGACCAGCGCGCATGAGAGCGACTTTGGCTTGTTGCTTGTGGCGACTTTTTGTTCCGTAATAACCTCGTGCTTGGCGTAGAACGCGGCGACGAGCTTGTGTGCGGGCTGCTCCTTTACGTGCGCGTGGCATGGATCAATCCTTCCCGCCGGTTGCGGCTGGTCGTTTTGCGGTCCGCAAAGAGCGTCCCAACATTTTTGATAAAGCAATAAGGTCAGTCGCGCCAAGATATCGCGACTTGCGATAACTCTGCACGGTTGTGCCTTTTTTGTTGCTCTTGAGATGGCGTGAATTTGGAGAATGAAAGCGCACCTTGCCTGTGCCGGTCACTTTGATTCGCTTGAGTAGTCCTTTATGGCCTTTTTGCATTGTGTTCGCCGCTTTCCTTGAGGGGTCGAAGAGTGTAACGAAATCGTCAGTTTGGTCAAGCGATCCATGGGGCAAACATGAAAAAACCTATAAATAAAGGCTTTTGGTCGTGTTTGAAATTTATTGCGCCAAGAAAATGTCGTTGTTCAGAGTGGCTTGGGGTGCCAATGGGATCGACTCGGAATCCTTCACCCCGTTGGGCAAATAAATATTGTCGCCGTTGATATGTGGACTAGGCAACCAAACAATGGACAGATCCGTGAACAAAACATTCTGCCCACGCTGTTGATGGTTCATTGAGCATGGCGAAGTGGACGGCGGAATATTCGCCTTGTGTCCCATGCGAATTCTAAGAATCACGGGGTTCGCATCCGCGGCCAATGGAGTTCGACCCATTGCGTTCAATTTAAATGGAGTGTTGGCGACTGGCATCCGAAATGCGAATGTTCCGCAACCAGGTCGAGTCGCGCAAGCGGGGCAATGAATTGAATCATGTTTGGCGTATCCATTGCGTTCGAGCAACAACAAGTGACCGCTGTGGTCATAATTATTCCAGTCCATTTTTGAAGTGTCGGGTGATTCAAACAGTCCACCCAAACTTGCGGTCGCTGGAAGATTGCCGCGATGATCTCCAGAGTACGCGGCAATGCTGGCACCCAAGGTGCGAAGATTGTTGGCGCAATTTTGTTCAAGCGCGGCGCTGCGCATTCGCTGCGCGATTGGCCAACCCACGCCAGTGGCGATTAGAGCCACCGCGGCCACGGCTCCAAAGTCAGCCCACTGAGTTCGCTTGGTCCAACTCGGCGTGTGAATCTCCATTCGTGCCCGAATGGCTCTTTCTTCGCGAGCAATTCGCGCCAATGTTAAATCCACAAGAAGCGTGTCGGGTTGCTCAACAGGGTACGACTCCAATTTTTTCAAGAGTCGAAGCGCGGCTGATTTACGCTTGGATTCCGCGGATTCATTGGTGTTTTCATTCGTATCAATTTGATCCACCAAGCCCGCTTCAAGCAGTGCGTCCACGGCTCGTTGATCCTCGGCGGACAGGGTTGCATGGGGTTCGTTGTGCGGAATCATGAGTGATCCTTGAGAGTCTCATGGGTGGTTTGAGCCCAGCCATCCGCAAATAGAGCGACCGCGGAATGCAATCTGCTTTTCACGGTACCAAGTGGAATACCAAGCATATCAGAGATGTGTTGGTAACTGAAACGTTGGAAGTACGCCATCAATAAAATCTCCCGATGCAATTCTGGAAGGGCGTCGACAACTTTTTTAACGCGCGTTGATTCTTCAAGCGAGGACATTGCATCACCGGGTTGCGAGTCCGTGGAAGCCACAACATCAAGCAGCGTAAATTCAGTTTCGCCGTGACCCATTGGCTTGTCCAAACTTAAAGTGGCGCGTCGCTTGTGGTGGCGATACCAATCACGAGCCTTATTGGAAGCGATGGTGTACAGCCATGGGCGAAGTTTGCGCGTGACATCAAATGATGCTGCTGAAAGATGGATTTGCAAAAATGTTTCTTGGAACACATCGTCAGCCGCGGAGGCTGATCCCAAAAATCGTTGCAAGTAGCGATGCAGATCCGATCGATACCGCTCCAACAACATAGGGAAGGCGCGCTCGTCGCCCGCTTGATGCGCGATCATGAGGTTCTCATCGGAGATTTCATCGCCCTCAAGCTCCACAATGGAGATCGTAGTGTCATTGCTCACAGGTTTGACTCCGTGAAGGGCGGCAAATGGATGCAACGAATCATGTGGAAACGCAGTCATAACTCTTGCTACGATGCTTTCTGTTTCTCTGTTTGACAGGATCGGTTAATTTTTAGGAGTCTTGAAGATTTATGGGTGTGCCAATAAGCCAAATGTGGACGGTTGCGAGTTATGTTCTCAAGCAAAGAATTTCTGGACGTAAGAGATATCCGCTTGTTTTAATGCTTGAACCACTCTTTCGTTGCAATCTTGCGTGCGCGGGTTGTGGCAAAATTCAGTACCCGGCCCACGTCCTAAAACGCCAACTCACGGTCAAGGAATGCGTTGACGCCGTTGAAGAGTGCGGAACTCCAATGGTCAGCATTCCAGGCGGCGAGCCACTTTTACACCCGGACATCAAGGAGATTGTGGAGGCGCTTGTGGTGCGCAAGAAGTACATCTATCTCTGCACCAACGCGTTGCTGTTAAAGGAAAAACTTGAGGCTGGCACATTCAAGCCCAGCAAATATTTAACTTTTAGCGTGCACATGGACGGTCAAGAAGAGAACCACGACTTCGCGGTGTGCCGCGAGGGCACTTACAAAAAAGCCGTGGACGGAATTCGCTTGGCGGTGAAGATGGGTTTCCGTGTCACCACCAATACCACGCTCTTTGAAGGCGCCGATCCAAATTCAGTGCGCGCATTCTTTGATGAGATGATGGCCCTTGGCGTTGAAGGCATGATGATCAGTCCGGGCTACGCCTACGACAAGGCGCCCGATCAATCTGGTTTCTTGAAGCGCAAGGAGACCAACGAACTCTTTGAGATGATTCTTTCCAATCGCAAGAAGGGTTGGAAGTTCAATCAAAGTCCGCTGTTCCTTGAGTTTCTCATGGGCAAGCGCACGTATGAATGCACGCCTTGGGGCATGCCCGCATACAACGTTTTTGGTTGGCAGAAGCCTTGCTATTTGTTGCAAGAGGGTTACGCCGACACATTCCAAGAATTAATTGACGAGACCGATTGGGCCAATTACGGCCACGAAAGCGGCAACGCAAAGTGCGCTAATTGCATGGTGCACAGCGGTTATGAAGCCACGGCGGTCGATCACACTTTCTCTGGATTTCAGGGCATTTGGGGCAATATCAAGGCGATCGTGTTTAACCGTTACGCCAATCCTGGCGCGAGCAAAATGTTGAAAGCCGAAAGCGCAAAGCCACACGGACCCATGAAGCATTTGGTTCAACTTGGTTTGGCGCAGGATATTCATCGCCCCGCGGCGTGAGTGTTTAAAGTTGATTGAATAAAATTGTTGACGCGTTCTTTGCGGACGCGTCAATATTTTTTTGCGCGCCTTGCGTGTTGTCTATAAAGTCCTTCACCTTTTTAAAGTCTTTCACGCCGCGAGAACTTTCAACACCGCTGCTCACATCCACCGCACATGGACACGCTTGTGAAATTGCGGTCGCAACATTTTCCGGCGATAGACCACCAGCCAGTATCAATGGAAGTTGAGATGTCCAAGGCGGTTTCGGGCGTTGCCAATTCCAGCCTTCGCCCGCGCCAGCGTTGGGGGCATCAACAAGCAATGCGCTGATTTGTGCATTTGGGCATTGTTGCAATTGGTTGAGTTGATCAATGGAGCAACCCAATATCCGTTTTCGATCCGGCCCGCCAACGAATTCGTACACCTGGACTGGACCAGGCCAAAGGCGCAATTCTTGGGGGGGCACATCCGACCAATGTCGCAGTACCAAGACGGGGGTTACGCGGGCAAGCACGTGTTGCGCTATGGCAAGCGAATCTTGGAAGGAAATGTGCCTTGGCGACGCCGGCGCGACCACAAAGCCAACCGCGTCCGCACCAAGTTCAGCGGCCCGCATGGCGTCATCAATGGATCGAAGGCCACAAATTTTCACCAATGTTTTCAATTTAGCGCTTCGATTTGGCATGCAAATAGACTACGATGATTCATCAATCTTGAGAGACCCAATATGAGTATCGCAACACCAGTAGCACCCACATTTGACAAAGGCCTTGGAAACACCGTCGCAGCGGAAACGCAGATGTCGTTTATTGACGGCGGGCGAGGCGTTCTTGAATATGTTGGAATTGAAATTGACGCACTCGCGCGCAACAGCACATTTGAAGAGACTGTGTTCTTGTTGTGGAACCGTCGCTTGCCAACCCAATCGGAGTTGAATGCGTTCAGCGGGCAGCTTCGCGCCGAGTACGCGCTAACTCCATCACTTGTGAATCTTATCCGTGAAATGCCGCGCGATGCGGGACCAATGCATGTGTTGCGCACGCTTGTCAGCGCGCTCTCTTTGTTTGACACCGAAGTCGAAGATGACAGTATTGAAGCCAACAACCGAAAGGCCATTCGACTGCTCGCCAAAACGCCTGCGCTTATCGCGGGCTTTGATCGACATCGAAAGGGCAAGCCAATTGTGGACGCCGATGCGACGCTCACTATGGCGCAAAATTTCTTGTACATGCTCAATGGGGCCAAGCCCACCGAGTCAATGGCAAAGGCGCTTGATGTGTGCTTGATTTTGCACGCGGATCACGGCTTAAATGCCAGCACATTCGCCGCTCGCGTGACTATTTCAACTCTCAGCGACATGTATTCGGCCATGGTCACCGCAATCGGAACGCTCAAAGGTCCGCTTCACGGCGGAGCCAATGAGGAAGTGATGATCATGTTGAATGAAATTGGAACCATTGAGAATGTGGACGCCTACATCGCAGAAAAACTGCGCAAGCGTGACCGCATCATGGGTTTCGGTCACCGCGTGTACAAGGCGATTGATCCTCGCGCCACTTATTTAAAAACATTCTCCAAACAAGTTGCCGCGGACACTGGCAATTTGAATTTATTCGAGATGAGCCGACGCATAGAGGAGATCATGGACAAGGAAGTTGCCGCCAAAGGCATCTATCCCAACGTGGACTTTTATTCCGCCACCACATACCACTCCATTGGAATTGACTTGGATTTGTTCACATGCATGTTTGCCATGAGCCGCATCGCTGGTTGGGCGGGGCATTGCATGAGCAACTCGATGGCAACCGGTTGATCCGCCCTAATGCGGCGTATATCGGTCCGCATCAGCAGGCGTATGTTGCCATTGATCAGCGTTGATGTTCATGGAGTTCGGCTTCTGAATTGCATTTCAAGCGTGGCTTGATCCTTGCAGCATTTTCCGTTGCTCTTTCGATATCTCTAAAAACTATCTGTCTGGGTTTGGGCAGTGATAGACAGCGATTAGATCGCAATCACTTCGCCTTCTTCCAAGCAAGAAATAGTGGTGGACTTGCGGTCAAACGCATCGGTCATGTGCATCAAGCGCATCTTTGCGCGGATATTTTCTGGAAGTGAATTCAGCGACTAAACGGGCGTGTGCGTGGGTGGCGGACTTGTTTCGTGAATGATCAGATCCGCGTCTTTGGACAGCCAATCAATCAGCGCAAGATCAAATGGGGTGTCCGAACTCCATGCAATCACTTTCCCATTGGCCTGGAACTTCAGCGCGCTGGTTGGAATTGGATGCTGAGTGCCGCGGCAAGAAACTTTCATGCCGCCGATCAGGGTTTCGCGATCTGGATTGAGAAGGTGAATTTCAAAATAGTCGGCAAGTTTGGCGGCGCCGGATTGATCCATGGCTGGCGCAAGTCGTTCCCAAAGTCGATCCGCCACAGGCTTCCATACGTGAAGTCGGGGAAGTGGAGCGCCAGTTTCGCGGCGTTGCAGCCAGCGTAAAAAACCGAAGCTTTCAAGACCATTGCAATGGTCGCCATGCAGGTGGGTCACGATCAAATCCGTGATCGCGAGTTGATCAATCTTCCATCCACTTTTCTTTTCAGCGTTACGCAGCGCCATGGGCAGAGAATCCGGACAATCAATCATGACTTTGCCAATGGGGCCTTCGATGATCGCGGAGCAACCAAATCGTTGCGCGGAAAATGCGTTGCCAGTGCCGATCATGAGCAATTGCATATTGAAATACTAACAAGCGCACGACGATTATTTGCCCCGCTCGTTAGAGTCGATTAGCGCAAGGATGATCCGCCAAATTGCGCGTGTGTTCCAAGTTCTTCCGCGATGCGAAGCAGGCGGTTGTATTTGGCGGTTCGATCGCTGCGGCACGGCGCGCCAGTTTTAATTTGCCCGCAATTTGTGGCCACGGCCAAGTCTGCAATGGTGTGGTCTTCAGTTTCGCCGGAGCGATGGCTGAGAATCACATTGAAAGAAGCTTTTTGCGCCATGGCCACGGCTTCAAGTGTTTCAGTGAGCGTGCCAATTTGATTCACCTTGACCAAGATCGCGTTGGCGCAATGCTCAGTGATGCCGCGCGAGAGGAACTTGGGATTGGTCACAAACAAATCATCGCCCACAAGTTGCGTCGTTTTCCCCAGGCGCGTGGTCAAAGATTTCCAGCCGCTCCAGTCCTCCTCACCAAGACCGTCTTCAATGGATCGAATGGGCCAACGCTTGCGCCACTCGCTCCACATGTCAATCATCTCGTCGCTAGTTGCGACGCGGTTTGGATCGCTCTTGAAAAACTTATAACCGTTCTTGTTTACTTTCTTGGCCTCGTTCACCAATTCACTGGTGGCCGGGTCAAGGCAAATCATGATGTGCCGACCAAGTTCGTAGCCGGATTTTTCAACAGCGATGGCGATCAAATCGCAAGCGTCCTCGTTGCGCTTCAGGTTTGGCGCGAAGCCGCCCTCGTCGCCCACCGCGGTTGAAAGATGTTTCTCATGCAGCACATCTTTCAAGCAATGATAAATTTCCACTCCCGCGCGCAGGGCATCTTGAAACGTGTCAAAGCCAATCGGCTGGATCATAAATTCCTGAAAATCAACGGTGTTATCCGCATGTTTTCCGCCGTTGAGAATGTTCAGCATGGGCGCGGGCAAGGTGTTTGCGCCATCGCCACCAAGATATTTGTATAGCGGTTGATGGGTGTGAGCGGCGGACGCTTGGGCGTTGGCCAAACTGACAGCCAACATCGCGTTGGCTCCAAGGGCGGCCTTGTTGTGCGTTCCATCAAGATCAATCATGAGACGGTCGATGGTGGATTGATCAAGCGCGTTGAGGCCCTTGAGTGCGGTCGCGATTTTTGTATTGACATGATCCACAGCTTTTGTCACGCCCTTGCCGCGGTAGTATTTTTTGTCGCCATCGCGAAGTTCAACCGCTTCATTTTCTCCCGTGCTTGCGCCCGAGGGAACCGCTGCGCTGCCCACGGTTCCATCAGCGAGAGTCACTTGGCATTCCACCGTGGGGAATCCGCGTGAATCAAGAATTTGACGGGCGTGAATATGTTGAATGGCTGACTTCATGTTATTTACACCGTGGTTTTGAGAATGTAAGAATTGAACCTTCGCGCGGTGTTCAATGCGTGATTTCATGTTGCGTTGCGACGAAGCAGTGAGCGGACAATATAAGATGATTCAAGAATTTGTATCGGCGAGTAATTTAAATTCATGACACGCTTCGCGCCCTTGCAATATGGCGACCAGGTCACGAACCACCCAGCTCATGTTTCGCACGGCTGTTTCCGTGCGACTGGCTAAATGCGGTGCAAGATGCGCGTTGGCCATGCCAATCAATGGAGAATCAGCAAGAAATGGCTCTGGATCGTGCACGTCAAGTAGGGCTTGAGCGCCGGGATTGGCAGCCAAAAACTGCGCCAACGCGTCGTGATTCACAACGCGCCCGCGACTTGTGTTGATGAATGTGACATTGGGTTTCATGCGTTGAATCAGCGAGGAGTTGATGAACGCGTGATTGCTCTCGCGCCCATCGATGTGGATGGAAAGGATGTCGCTGCGCGCGAACAATTCCTCAACTGAAGTTTTTTGGGCGCCATGACGCACGGCGTTGTCGATCTCCATCAGATCATGGAACAGAACATCGCAGCCAAGCGCACCTAGAACTTGAGCAATTCTTTTTCCAATACGACCTAGGCCAAGAATTCCAAAAGTCATTTCGTTTAGCTGGCGTGTTGCGGTGAGTTCGTCACGCGTCTGCTCCCATTCAAGCGCGTCCACGGGTGAAGAAAGAAACACGCGCGGACGAATCGCATCCATGACAAGCGCCAGCACATACTCAACCACGGCTTGCGTGTTGGCGTCCGGCGTATGCACAACTCGCACGCCGCGGGCTTTGCATTGAGCAAGATCGATGTGGTCCAAGCCAACCCCGGCGCGAGCGATCACTTTCAGTTGCGGTAGTTGATTTAAAAGTTGGGCGTCAACACGAGTCGCCGTTCGAATGGCAAGCCCCTGAGCATGTGGCGCTGCTGTTATGAAATTCGCATGTCCTGGCGCCGCTTGAATCACTTGGCATTCTTGGGCAAGCCATTGCGCGGGCTCGCTTGCCAAAGGCTCGGTGACAAGAACAATGGGTTTCATAGTTATTTTAGGGTAGTCACTGCGCTAAAAACTTTCATTTCTTCCAAAATTAATTTGCAGAGCCCCTTACTAAAGCCATATTAATGGCATATGTAGTGGTGTCCGCCACGGCGGCAAAGGAATCAATTTGAAGATATGTGTCGCAATTTCTAGCCTTGTAGTTTCCACAATCTTTGTGGCGGGCAACGCCTTTGCCGATGCATCGGGCTATGACGAGCTTGTGGCGCGGTTGGGATTGACAACGCCAACTGGTGCCGGCATTGGAATGGTTCAAGTGGAATCACCCGTGACGCCTGGTGGAACTGACTACGCCCCTGATGTGACGTTGGCCGAATTCGCGGGAAAAACTTTAACGCGTGTTAACACATATTCCACAAGTTCGCACGCCAACTATGTTTCAACGTGGTTGTACGGCGCCAACAGCAGCATGGCAAAGGGCGTCACAAACGCTTGGGTTTACAACGTCAACAATTGGATCAATGAAAATCTAAAAATTAATTCCACGCTTCCGATCGCGCAACCAAATTCATCCGTGCGCGTGCAAAATAATTCGTGGCTGGGCTCGTTTGGAGTAGGCAACGAAGTGTACGACCGCGAAGCGGTTCGCCGAATGGATTACATCATGTACCGCGACGGTGTGTTGGCGGTCAATGGTGAGAACAACGGCGCTGGCAGCGCGCGTTATCCAATGATGGGGGATTGTTTCAACGGACTATCGGTTGGGCGTCTGGATTTGCAGCATTCCGCTGGGGTTACCGCGGCGGCAAGCGACACGCCTGGAAGAATGAAGCCGGACATCATCGCATCTGGACAGGCCACGAGCTACAGCACTCCTGTTGTTGGATCTGCGGCTGCGTTGTTATTTCAACAGGCTCAATCAAGCGGCTCGCTGGCCGCCAGTCTTACCGCCATGGCGCGGGCGCAGTTGGTAAAGACGGCGTTGCTTGCGGGCGCGACACGTGACGCAAGCTGGAGCAATCAGGCCCCGCAAAGCGGCGCGCAACGAGGCATCACGGCCAAGCCACTTGATACTTTGCGTGGCGCGGGTGCGTTGAACATTGACAACGCGCACAAAATTATTTCCTTGGAGCGAAACAACGGAGCTAGTTCAGCCACCGCGGCCACGCGTTGCGGCGCGAACGGATTTGGAAGTTTCACCATGAGCGCTTCGCAGAATTTATATTGGAGATTTCGCGTGAATCAAACCACGCCATCTCTTGATTTTGTTGTGAGTTGGCCGCGCGTGGTGACCACTTCGTTAACGTACACGTTGGCCAATATGGATCTGAAGGTGTACCGCGGACTTGTGGACGCAACCACATTGATTTCATTGCAAGGCGACGCGGGTCGTGCCTTTGTTGGATCAGGCAATGTTTGGAGTCAATCCACCGTGGACAATGTTGAGATCATTCACATGAACAATGTTGTGCCAGGTGAATATGTTGTGGAACTGGCGCGCGTGGATGCGGCCGGCGCAACTGTGCAAGTTTCAGCGGGTTGGCAGGTTGATCCCGCAGGCTTTGGTCGTTTGGGGGATTTTGACAATAGCGGATTTGTAGACAGCGCCGATCTTGGACGTCTTTTGGGGGCAATTGGAACCGATGATCCAACTTGCGATGTCAATCTTGATGGCAAAGTTGACAGCGCCGACATAGGAACGGTATTGGGAAATTTCGGTTGACCAACTCTTTTCGTACACTGCCATAGTGAGTTCCCAAGGCTGGCAACGCGCTCAACTTTTATTCTTGATCATCATTTTGGCGGGATGCCTTGTGTGGCCGTTATGGTTGGTGTTGCGCGGCGCGTTTCTCACGCTCGATGGATCGTCTTGGACATGGTGGCATGTGTTGGAAGTGTTGCGCGACCCAGTCACGCGCGCCGGATTGTTCAACGCGTTGTCGATCGCATGTTGCGTGACAGTGGGCACGTTGCTTTTGGCCACGCCTCTGGCGCTGGTTGCCGCTCGGTTGAACTTCGCGGGCAAAGGGTTGCTCACAGGATTGTTGCTGTTGCCTTTGATTCTGCCGCCATTTGTGGGCGCGATTGGCTTGCGCCATTTGTTGGGGCGCGAGGGATCGTTCAACGCAATCTTGCGCGGGCTTGGTTTGATCAATGATGGAATTGATTTCACCGGCCGTGGCGGATTTTGGGCCGTGGTGTTGCTGGAAATATTGTCGCTGTACCCAATCGTGTATTTAAATTTAACCGCGGCCTTGGCGAACTTGGATCCCGCACTGGAGGAGGCCGCGTGCAATCTTGGCGCGGGCGCGTGGAGGCGGTTTCGTCGCATCACCTTGCCGTTGGTCGCGCCGGGTGCATTTTCTGGAGCGGTGATTGTGTTCATTTGGAGTTTTACGGAACTGGGAACGCCATTGATGTTTGAATATCGCAACGTCACAAGCGTTCAAATTTTTGACGGCTTGAAAGACATGCAAGCCAGTCGCAGGCCATTCGCTTTGGTGGCGGTGATGTTGGTGGTGGCGATCACCATTTACGTGATTGGAAAAATAACCGTGGGTGGCAACGCACACGCGATGCAGGCGAAAGCCAGTGTTGGCCGCGCGCAAAAAAATGCTGGATGGTTCGCAACAATGATGTGTTGGATTTTTCTGGGCGCAGTGGTGTGTGTGGCGGGATTG
Source organism: uncultured bacterium (assembly GCA_903831295.1). GTDB lineage: Bacteria > Planctomycetota > Phycisphaerae > Phycisphaerales > SM1A02 > SYAC01. Next base: position 43,274 of record CAIKXA010000013.1, read on the forward strand.
CCGCACATCAGCACAATTTTGGCAAGCATTTCGTTGCCGGGACAGTGGTACGCAAGCGTGTTTCCTGCATCTTTCACGCTCGAAGGTTGGTCGGCGGCAATGTCGCATCCCTTGGCTGTTTCAAGTATTCGTAACAGTTTGTTCTTGTCGTTGTGCGCCACCGCGGTTGCGATTGTGATTGGTCTGATCGCTGCGCGTTTCATTGTGCGCGGAACAATTCGTGGCCGCGCCTTGGTTGACGCGTTGATCATGTTGCCTTTGGCGGTGCCGGGTTTGGTGATGGCGTTTGGATTTATCGCGATGAGCCTTGAATGGCCATTTGGCGGAGTCATGCCGCCAATGTTTGAATGTGTTGCGGGTTGGCTGCCGCAAGCATGGGGCGATTGGATTCGTGGCGCGCCACTGCGGCCGGTGGCGGATATTTTGGGCGCCAATCCAAATCCATTTCCGTTGCTGGTGGTTGCGTACGCTATTCGGCGCATGCCCTACGTGGCGCGCAGCGCGGTGGCCGGCATGCAGCAAACCAGCGTGTTTCTTGAAGAGGCTGCGCAAGGCTTGGGCGCGGGACGATTGCGCACCTTGCGCACAATTGTGGCGCCCTTGATCGCGGCCAATTTGGTGGCCGGCGCTTTGCTTGCGTTTAGTTTTTCCATGCTTGAAGTGAGCGACAGTTTGTTGCTGGCTCAGCGCGAGCGCGACTATCCAATCACCAAGGCGATTTACACCTTGTATGACCGCTTGGGCGATGGCGAACTGATCGCGAGCGCCTTGGGCGTGTGGGCCATGGCCTTGTTGGCCCTGACATTGCTTGGGGCCAACAGCATCATTGGGAAAAAAATGGGCGCGTTGTTTCGAGCCTGATTTACTTTCAAAATCATGATTGGGTTGCCGCTCGGGCAGGGGCGGCGTGGCCATTGGCCAGCGACAAAAGGGGCGTGGCGCGCGCATCAACTTTGCCATGTTTTTCCCAAAAATCATAGGGCGACTCATTGCACATTCCTGTCTATACTCGCCGTTCCATGCCTTACACACTGTCGCCCGACGAGACCTACGGCCTTGATGTCGAAAATACGGATTACCTGAAGGACCATGTCCAGTCGCCTGATCGATGGATTCTCAATTTTGGTCCAGCGCATCCCGCCACGCACACCACACTGCGAGTGGTGTTGGAATTGGATGGCGAGCGCATCGCGCGCGTGACCCCGCACATTGGATATTTGCATTCAGGATTTGAGAAATTGGGTGAGCACCATGATTGGAATCAATATGTCTGCACCGTGAGCCGAATGGATTACTCAAGTCCAATTGTGAATGACATCGCTTGGCATAATTCCGTTGAGAAGTTGTTGGGCATTGATGTGAATCCGCGCTGCAAAGTGATTCGCACCATCATGGCGGAAATTGGCAGATTGCAAAGCCATTTGCTCTGCGCCGGCGCGGCGGCGCTTGATTTGGGAGCGTTCACCGGTTTCTTGTATGGCTTCAACGAGCGCGAATTTATTTACGACATTGTGGAATATGTCAGCGGCCAGCGTTACCACCCGGATTGGACACGCGTGGGCGGCGCGTGGCGCGACTTGCCCGATGATGAGGTGTTTAAACGCATGGTGAAAAATTTTATCCATGTGCGCATGGCGAAGTCGCTCACTGATTTGGAATCGCTGCTGAATCGCAACCGTATTTTCCGCGATCGACTTGAAGGCGTTGGCGCTATTTCAATGGAGGACGCAATCGCGTGGAGTTTGACCGGTCCAGTTGCGCGCGCCAGTGGCGTGCGCCGCGATGTGCGCAAGAATGACCCGTACTTGTGCTTTGAAAATAATTGGGATGGCCAAGGCGCCGAGGCGGTGAAGTTCAATGTTGCCGTTGCCAGCGCCGGCGATTGCTTCTCGCGCTACTTGATCCGCATGGAGGAGATGAAGCAAAGCATCGCCATCATTGATCAACTCATCGACAAGATTCCTGGCGGCTCGATCAATGTTGGCGCGGATTCCAAGACCGTGATTCCAGAAAAGTCCGATGTGTACGGCAGCATTGAAGGCACGATTCAGTTGTTTGAGTTGGTCATGCACAACCGCGGTTGGGATGTGCCACTTGGCGAGAGTTATTCATGCGTTGAAAGCCCCAACGGCGAACTTGGTTTCTTTGTGGTTGGTGGCGGCGGAAAATATCCGTGGCGCGCCCGTTGCCGTCCACCGTGTTTCGTCAATTACCAAAGTATCGCGAAGTTGCTGGAGGGTCATCAACTTGCCGACGCGGTGGCCGTGATTGGAAGTTTGAACATCATCGCCGCCGAACTTGATCGTTAATTTATTTCAGGAGCAGAATCATGGCATGGATTGCCAAAGCATCATCGACAGAAAAAATAGAGCGACGCGCCGAGCCATACGTGACCGCGCAAATGAAGGCCGCGTGGGAAAAAGAAATCCTTCCGCGTTACGCCACCAAGCACGGCGCCCTCATGCCCATTTTGCATGAGGTGCAACACGCGTACCGACATGTGCCGTACCAGGCCATGATTGAGATTGCGCAGTTTTTGTCGCTGAAACCCGCGGATGTGCTGGACACAGTGACGTTCTATGAGGAATTCACCACGGAAAAGATGGGCGAGTGCGTGATTGGTATTTGTCAAAGCATTGCCTGCGAAATTTGCGGACACAGCGCCATCTTGAACCATGTGCGCAAGCGCCTAAATTTGGAGCCGCATGAAACCAGCGACGACGGCAAGTTCACATTGCTGGCCATGGAATGTCTTGGCAGTTGCGACACCGCGCCCGTGGCATTGTTCAACGACAAGTTGTACGAGAATTTGACCATCGAAGGCGTGGATCGTTTGATCGACGCCGCGCAGAAATCCTCCGGCGAAAGCGCGCACTCATGAGCTCAAATATTGGAGTGATGCGAAGTTTGGGCCAGGCGGTTGGAATTGTGCTCAACGCAATTCGCACGCCTGTGAAGCGCGAAAAAGTTGTTGAAGTTTCTCGCGTCTTTCAAAGCCAAAATCATGATGATGTCACGCTGCGGCGCACAGTTGTGGAAGAAATTATTTGGAAAGAACCATCGCACTCAGCCACGGGCTCGAGCGATTCGCATTCAAGTCAAACTGCTTAACGATTCAGCAACCATCAGGCAAAATAAATATGTCCCTTAAAGAACCCATTCTCACCAAGCGAATTCCAACAGCTCCATGGGCCGACCCCAAGACTCGAAGCACCATTTCGTGGGAGCAATCCATAGCCACGGGCGGTTACAAAGCGCTTGAAAAAGCCTTGGATATGCAGCCAACCGATGTGATCAATGTGGTCAAGGACGCGGTGATCCGCGGGCGCGGCGGCGCTGGATTTCCCGCGGGTTTGAAGTGGAGTTTCTTGGCTCCCATCGATGGCGGTCGACGCTACTTGGCTGTGAATTGCGACGAGGCCGAGCCTGGAACTTTCAAAGATCGTTTGCTGGTTGATTTCGATCCACACCTTGTGCTTGAGGGAATCGCCATCGCGTGTTGGGCATGCCAACTTGATACCGCGTACTTCTTTATCCGTGGCGAGTACCACCATCAAGCGCGCGTTATGGAGCGCGCGATTCAAGAGGCGTATGCAGGTGGAATTTTTGGCAAGCAAGGACTCATGCGCGGCAAGCAAAAGTTTGCCGTTGATTGTTTCTTGCATCGCAGCGCTGGCGCATATATTTGCGGCGAGGAAACTGGTTTACTCGAGGCCATTGAAGGCAAGCGCGGATGGCCGCGCATTAAGCCGCCGTTTCCTGCGGTGAAGGGTCTCTTTGGTCGACCAACAATTGTGAACAATGTTGAAACACTCGCCGCGGCTGTTCCTGTTATGGAGCACGGCGCAGCCTGGTGGAAGGGGATTGGCGTTGAAAGCAAGCACCCCGGATCAATGCCAAGTTACGGCTCCAAGTTGATGGGCGTGAGCGGCCATGTGAATCGTCCAGGCGTCTATGAAATGCCGCTGGGTATTTCTCTGCGCACATTGGTTGATCAATATTGCGGTGGAATGCGCGGCGGCAAGAAATTTAAGGGCGCAATTCCTGGCGGCGTGAGCATGGGCGTTCTTGGCACCGATCAATTTGACGCCACGCTTGACTTTGATATTGGCCGTAATTGTGATGTGCTTGGCCTAGGCACCGCATGTCCAACTATTTTCGACGAGGACACCGACATGGTGGCAGTGGCGCGCAATATCGCGCGCTTCTTTAAGAATGAATCCTGTGGTCAGTGCACGCCGTGCCGCGAAGGCAGTGGCTGGATGTTGAAAAGCCTGGAGCGCATTGAACGCGGCGACGCAACAAGTGGCGACTTGGATTTGCTGCTTGAAGTGGCCGGCAGCATGGGCTTGACGCCTGGCACCACCATTTGTGGTTTGGCGGATGGAAACAATTGGGCGGTGCGAACCATTGTGAACAAGTTCCGCGGCGAATTTGAAGCCCGCGTCAAGCCGCAATATGTGCCCGTGTATGTGACCGCAGGCGGACATTAATGGCGGCGTTGATGGCGTACGATGCGCTTTCAATGAGCGGTCATCCCACTGATTTTTCACAGAGCGATCAAGAAATCACCGTGCTGCATGGAGATTTGATTTCAGCTGAAGTGGCGCATTGGCTCCAGGAAAAATTGCAGGCCTTGCAAAACGCTGGCGCACCAAAGTTGCGCAGGTTCACGGTGCAATGCGTGAATGATCAAGCCATGGGCGAGTTGCATATGCGCCACATGAATGATCCGCGCACTACGGATGTGTTGACATTCACCGACGGCCTTGAAGCCGATGTTGCCGTTTGCGTTGACGAAGCCGGACGGCGAGCTCTGGAATTGAAACACGAACTGCGCGATGAATTGTTGCTGTATTGCCTGCATGGATTGCTGCACGCAGGGGGCATGGATGATCGAACGCCCGCGGATTTCGCAGCCATGCATGGCGAGGAAAATCGTTTGTTGCGCGCTATTGGCTTGGGAGAAATTTTTGGAGCTATCAATCAATGACATGGGTAGTGCTTGCCACAGCAGCGGATCTTCTGCTGACCATGTTGCTTTCCGCGATCAACTTGGCAATCGTGCAAGTGAGCGACAGCGCGTTGCAGCGGCGCCTTGAGCGTGGCGGGCGTTCGGCCGAGGATCACTGGATCTTCAAGCGTAAAACACAGGTGGATCACGCGGTGGCATTTTTGCGCGCCATTGGTCGCGTTGGTTTCTTCGCATTGCTTTTGATCGCCATTGTTGGTTTGGGTGACAATGAGGGACGCCTAACGTGGCAAACCTTGGGCACGGCGTTTGTGATCGCGGCCAGTTGCATTTGGCTTTTCACAAGCGTCATCAGCGCGGCGTTCGCGCGCTACGCGGCGGTTGGTTTGATCGTGGCCACTTTGCCGCTGTTGCGCGTGATTGATTTTATTTTGCGCCCCCTTGTGACTGTCGCGGAAATTATGGACGAGGGAGTGCGCAGACTTGTTGGAGCAAAAACTCCAGCCAACGAATCAGGCGCTGACTTGCTTGAGAGCATTCAAGACACCCAGCGCCAAGGTGGAATTGATTCTGCCAGCGCGGCGATCATGGAGAATGTTGTGGAGCTGAGCGAGACCATGGTGGGCAGCATCATGACTCCGCGCACCGCCGTGGAAGGCATTGAATACACCGATGATTTGGCTCAAATTCGCTTGGTCATTCATGAGGACGGCCACAGCCGCATTCCAATTTACGAGGGAAGTCTGGACCATGTTGTGGGCGTGTTGTATGTGAAAGATTTGGTGCGTTGGCTTGGCGCCGCCGCGCCCGACTTTTGTCTGCGCCCTTTGTTGCGCCAACCCATTCGTGTTCCAGAAACCAAAAGGGTGCGCGACTTGCTCAAAGACTTTCAGCGTGGCAAGGTGCATATGGCCCTAGTGGTTGATGAGTATGGTGGCACCGCGGGATTGGTCACTATCGAGGATGTGCTTGAGGAGATCGTTGGCGAAATTCGCGATGAGCACGAGCCGCAAAGCGATCAGGACCCGACCATCCGCGAACTGGCGCCGGGTCGCATTGAGGCCGATGGACGCTGCTCTATTGCGCAAGTGAATGCCAAAGTGAATTTGAATATTTCACAAGATGAGAGCTTTGACACAATCGCTGGATTTGTATTGAGCGTGCTTGGCCGTGTTCCTGAAAGTGGGGCGGTGTTTGAAAGTCACGGCGCGCGCTTTCGTGTGCTTGAAGCCACGCCAACGTTGGTTTCAAAGGTGGCGATCGAATTGATCGCCAAGCCAATTCGCCTCTAAATTACTGTAAAACTGTTGATATAACATGATCTCAACGAGTTGGTCGTTTGCGCGATGGACTTTGATTTCATGTGTGGTTTGCGCGTCAGTCAAATTCATTGCCGCGGAACGTGCCGGCAAGATACGCGTCGCGCACCATTGGATCATTGATGATGCTCTTGGGATCGCCTTCGCGAAGATTCTTGCCTTCGTGAATGATGTAGGCGCGGTCGCAAATGCGCAGCGTCTGTTGCACATTGTGATCCGTCACCAAAATAGCAATGCCGGTCTTGGCGAGTTTGCGAACTTCCGTTTGCAACTCCTCAACGGTGTGTGGATCGACGGCGGCGAATGGCTCATCAAGTAGAATGAGCGCGGGTTGCGTCACCAATGCGCGAGCGATTTCCAAACGTCTTCGCTCGCCACCAGAACAGGTCCGCGCTTGCTCCTTGCGTTTAATCTGCAAGCCAAATTGTGAAAGCAACCCGTCGCATCGTTCCAAGCGTTGCTTGGATGAAAGCCCAGAAATAGTTTCCAGTATTGCGAGTAAATTTTCCTCCACGCTGAGGCGTTGAAAAACACTTGGCTCTTGGCTGAGGTAGCCCATTCCCAATTTGGCATGGCGCCACATGGGCAGGTAGGTGACATCCTGGCCTCGCAAAGAAACTCGACCACTCTCTGGCGTGATCATGCCCATGGCCATGCGAAAACTGGTGGTTTTTCCAGCGCCGTTTCGCCCAAGAAGCCCCACGATTTCGCCCTCGTCAACATGAAATGAAACTTGATCCACCACGCGGCGGTGACCATAGGTTTTCTGCAAAGCGTTGGCTTCAAGAAGCGGCATGCCGCAGATCGTAGCGACAGAATTCGCTACAGTGTGCCCATGAGATTGCTGCATTGCATTCTTGTGATTGGTGCCATCACCGCCATGGGTGGTTGCGTTCGTCGCACGATAGAAATCACCAGCGAACCCGAAGGCGCGCTGGTGTGGCTGAATGATCGTGAAGTTGGTCGCACGCCGTGCTCGATTGATTTCACTTATTACGGCCGCTACGACGTCCGGCTTCGACGCGACGGCTTTGAACCCATTTCTGGATTTGGTGATGCCGACGAGCCCGCGTGGGATTTTATTGGCGCCGATCTTGTGGCCGAAATTATTCCCGCCAAGTTCAACAGTCGCGTGAAGTGGCATTTCACCATGATTCCCACTGAAAGTGATGAAGCGGCCGTATTGGAACGCGCGAAGCAAATGCGCACGCGGATTGTTCAATCGCCTGAAAATGAAATCGCAGAAGTTGAGGCTGTGAAAATGCAGGATGTGCCGGTTGCGCCAGTTTCTAAAGCCGTGTTACCAGTTCCTAGTTCCGTGCTGCCCGCAAGTGAACGGCCGCAAGACTAATTTGGTTCATGTCTTGGGCATGCGGCACGCGTGGATTGTTTGCCCATGCGCAACGCGAATGCGCCGAGGGGCGTCTTGTGGATACGCCGCTTTCGTTTCAATGTGAGAGGTGGCGTAATTTGGGCACAGGCATTGGGCTTGTGGTTTGAAATACACCCGCATTCTTTAGGTAGCCATGAACTGGATTTTCGATTTCGACGATTTCCTAAGCCTCAGGGCTGAAATTTTTCAGATTCAGGCGAGTTAAATCCGAGAAAAAAAGGGGGGGCTGGCCAATGGAATTGCTCTAAAAAAGCGCCTTGGTGGCGTTATGGCGCAACCGCGGGGTCTTGCCGCTTGACATAGCGTGAAATTTGGGTTTTTATCAATCCGTATTTGCAAACCCATGTCCACAAAGGGCTTGCAGTTCATAAATATATTTACAAAGAAAGCGTGGAAGTTTGGCTTCTGCCATTGATTATGGCCAATTTGGATAGATAATGTGCCATTCGGGAATTCAACATCAGCGCAATCCAATAGGGTTGCGGGAGCCGCCGTCTGTGCGTGTCGGAGCGACCAGACGGCGGTGTTTTTTTTGCGCTTGGCTTGCGAGTATCGAAGCGAAGGTGTTGGAACAACTGACTTGTTGAATCGCATAAATTAAATGTGAGTTGAATATGTCGCGGCAAATTTCTACACGGCCGAGTCTGACCACGGAACGTTGCGCGCAAGAGTGTTAGCATTCAAATGTGCCAATTTCATCCGCAGTGACCGCGCTTGCCGCAATCGCAAACATATCCAACATTGCGCCAACCGCGCCGATGGAATCAGCCACATTTGTGAATTCAAATTTAAGCGATAGTGCGCCAATGATTTGCATGATTTCTCCAAGCGCGCAGGACACGCCGACGCCAGTTCAAAGCTCCGCGAAAACGGTGGTGCCCAAGGAAAATGCAGCGGCGCGATTTGGCGCCAAGGGTTCTTGGCGATGGGAACTTGAAGGCAGTTGGATGTATGACTTTGATAGCGACAATCAACTGCAAGGCGCGTGGTATGCGAGTTGCTTTCTGATTGATAATTTCAGTTTTGATTTTGGTCCTGAAGTGGCGTGGTTTTCGCAAGGCGGCGGCAACACTTGGGGAGCGGGTCCCGCCTTTATGTTTCGCTGGCACTTTTTGGCGCGCGAAACTTGGAGTATCTACGCCGACGCGGGAGTGGGCCTGATGTTCACGGGATCCAACGTGCCTTCGGCTGGTTCTTCGGTCAATCTCACGCCGCGAATTGGAGTGGGTGCGTCATTTGAAGTGGCCCCAAACGCCCGCATTCTTACTGGATTTCGCTGGGCGCATATTTCCAATGCCAACGTGGCCGACAATAATGACGGACGCAACAGCGTTCAGTTGTACGCCGGCCTTTCGCTTCCGTTTTAGCGCTGCCCAATTCATGTTGATTTTTTTTCCTTGGCAAACCAACGCCAAGCGCTTTGCGTGATTGATTCAAGCGATGAACGCGCGGGCCGCCAATTGGTCAATCGAAAAATTTTCTCTGGATTTGAAACAAGCCGCGGTGGATCACCATCTCGGCGCGGACCAAATGCAAATGGAACCGGTCGTCCCGCCGCCGCGGAGCACGCGTGTAGAACTTCAAGCACGCTCGCGCCATTGCCCGTGCCAACATTCATGGCCAATGTTTCGCGCCGCGGAATCACCTTGATCGCCTCTATGTGCGCGGCGACCAAATCCTCAACGTGAACGTAGTCGCGGATGCATGTTCCATCTGGCGTCGGATAATCATTTCCATATACAACCAACTCTGGGTGTCGACCCGTGGCGGCTCGCAAACATATTGGCACGAGATGAGTTTCAGGATCATGATCCTCGCCAATGCGGTCCAAGTAATCTCCACCCGCGACATTGAAGTAGCGAAGAAACACAACCCCGCGATCTCGATCCGCGAGAGCGTGTGATTGCACCCACGCTTTCATCATGTGCTCGCATGCGAGTTTGCTTTCACCGTACGCGTGCGTTGGCCGCTGCGGGCAATCTTCTCCAATTGGAATGCGCGCCGCATTGGGCTCGCCGTAAGTCGCGCAGGTGCTGGAAAAAATTATTTTTCGAGCATCCACTGCGTCCATGGCGTGGAGTAAAGAAACCGTGGCGCCCACGTTGTTGTGCCAATAGATCAGCGGAAATTTCACGCTTTCTGGCACCACGGCAAAAGCCGCGAAGTGCATCACAATTTCGGGTGGATGCAATTGCAACGCGGCCGCGGTGGCGGCCTGATCGGTTAACTGAACTTGGGTGAAATGAAAGCGATCTCCGCCCGCTCTTTGCAGCGCATCAACTGTGCGCGGAAAGCTCCTGGAGAAATTGTCCAAGCCATGCACTTGGTGGCCATCATCGAGCAGCCTTAAACATGCGTGTGAGCCGATGTATCCAGCGGCGCCGGTGACAGTGATCTTCATGAAAGTTGCTCCAAGTGAATGAAAGAAGGGCTCAGACCCGCGATTTGAGGGAAATACGGCACTTGCCGAATCCGACTCAACTTGAGAGGATACTCTTTATGGATGGAATCCTATTTGGGAAGCCTTTAGTGGCGACCCGCATTACAGAAGTGAAGAGATCGGCGGAGCCGAAACCTTCCTTTAAAATTTCGCAAACCACCGCCCTGAGAGGGGTTGGGGAAAATGATCCAAGGCTGAACGCCTTGCGAGAAGCTTGTGCTTTGGCAGAGGCTTTGAATGATGATTCCCAGGCGTTGATTGCTCGCGCCCATGTCAAGGGAAATCAAGATCCGATGACTTTGGCGCAAGGTTGCAATTCCCTTGAGAAAGCCGTGGCGGAAGTGGAAGCGCTTATTCGTAAACTTGATGATGCTTTGGTGATGGAATCTTCGAACACAGTTCAGGAGCAGGTTCAGGCATGATGAACGCCCAAAACGAATTGGAATCCACAAGCGTGCATTGCGACAATACTGACGAATTTCAGGCGGCGCTTGAGGCGGCGTGCGGGTATCGCGGAGATGTCACGTTGCATTTCAAGGATGGTTCTTCCATCGAGGGTTATGTCTTTGATCTCAAGCGAGCGGACTCGGCCCACCACGCTGTGCGCATTCTTCCAAAGGATGGACGGTCGCGCATGACGGTTGCCGAATCCACAATTCAGTCGCTGAGCTTTACTGGCAAGGACGCGGCCGCCGGCAAGACTTGGGAAAATTGGATGCGTCGCTACGCGGAAAAGAAGTTGAAGGGTGAAGCGGCCGGCATTGAGAGCGAACCTCTGGACTAATTTCGGCGGCGCAAATTATATTTTATGGCGAGAGTTCTCGACCCGAAGCGGGGTCGAAAATTTTCCATTGCAAATCTTTGGCCAACTTCATAATCACCACCCATGCGATGTCATCGTCTGAGATGGTCAAGAGCATTTGTGAAACTGGATCCTCATTTTGCGGAAGTTCAATTTCAATGCCAGGTCCGTACAACATGTCTCCGCCTTCCACTTCGGCCGCGGTGTTGCGAAGCGAAAGTGATTTGACAATATCCGCGCGGCTTCCGATGGGCGCGGGGGCGCCATCTTTTTTGTTGGCGCGCGACAAGATGACGTATAGATCTTTGGACATAATGGATTGGAAATCCTAACCGCAGGAAAGTAAATACGCTTCAATGCGAGTGGCGGGAAGGACGCTGATTACGCCGCGGGCGATTTTTCCAGCTTTGGTGGTTGGATCAAACGGTCCAACTCCTTGGGAGAAAGCCACGGCAGGGCGCTGAGTTTCTTCACAATCCGCTCGGGCATGGGCTTGCCATCGCGCTCCCATTGCGGACGGCTTTTCCAGCGTCTATGCACCCATAAATATTGTTCCGGCGCCATGCGAATGGAGTCCTCTATTCCGCGGTTGAATCTGGCGGTGATGTAGAACAGCGGGTCTTCAAATGCCTCCCAATCCTCCGGATTAATTCGATCCACAATTTCAAGGCGATACTTCAGGCGGTCGGTTTCGCGAACCGCGGTGCCCACAAAAATCGGAATGCGGTAGCGCATGGCCAGAAGTCCGATGCTTTTGTAACTGCTGGCCATCTGTCCAAAGAATGGAACAAAGAGCCCGTCATCGCCGGCATTTTGATCCGCGATAAATCCAATGCGTCCGCCTTCAAGAATTATATTTTGCAATTCTTGAGTGGCGTTCCATTTTGAAAGCACGCTCAGTCCGCGGCGACGCCGCATGCCCAACAACCACTCGTCAAAGTATGGATTGTCTAGCGGTCGCGCCAACGCCGTGAGATGAAAATCAAGAACCGCCAGCGCGAATCCCAGCAATTCCCAATTGCCGCAGTGCCCAGTCACAAAAATCGCGGGCTGATTGGAAAGTAAAAAATCCATGTGTGGTCCAACCGTGCCTAGCTTGATGCTCTTTGTCCAATTCAGCGCATGCAAGCGTTGCGGCGTGAGCATGCTTTCCACCATGAAAAGTTGAAACATGCTGGCGATGCTGCGCTCGGCAAGTTGGTTTGCATCCGCTTGCGACATTTCCGGAAACGCGCGCTTGACATTCACGCCGGCCCGCAAAAGTCTTTCCGCGCCAAAGCGGGCGAACATGGTTCCCAACGCTCCCGCGGTGCGCATATTTTGCTCCGCTTCAAAAAGATGAAACAACGCAGCAAATCCGCGGCCAAGCGCGTACTGCGATAAGTGGATCAGCCGCTTGGTTGCGGCGCTCATGAGTTAATTGCCTTGACCAGTCAAAACTTGGAAACGATTCCAATTTAAAACCGGAATCTTGGCCTCGGTGGCTTCTTTCATGATGCGGTTGTAGGTGTCGTAGTCGTTCTTGGCTTGTGTGTACGCCTGAACCTCTATGTCGCCAGCGCTGGATGAAAGTGGAAGCGGTTCGGGTGGAGGATTTCCAATCACGACAAAGTCAAGATCGCCCGTGACTTTTTCACTGTCGATCACTTTGCCGCCCCATTCTTGAATTCGATTGCGAATCACTGAAGCCTCGCCGGTGGATGTCTTGCCATCATTGTTCACGTCGAATTTTCCGTACACCATCATTCGATATGTGTACGTGGGACTGTAGACGGCGTTGATCAGAACATCGTTTCGGTTGATTGGCTGATTGGCGGAACTACGTGTCACGCGGGCGGTGGATGTGTCCTCCGTCACGCGCAATACTTGCACGCTGGCCTTGCCGCGCAGCTTTCCTTCTTTGTTGTTTTGAACTTGATCCGCGGTGGTGAAAACTTCAAAGGTCATTCCTGGAACAACGCGGTGCTTGCGGCCAATATCCAAATACACCGTGGCGTCTGGACCGCCAATTTCAATCACATGTCCATCCACCAGGCTCGAGGGATCCTCTGGCTTCACTTCAAACTCGGAGAGTTTTTTCTCCGCTTGCTCCAAACGACTTCGCAATGTGTCGCGTTCTTTTCCAAGACCATCTATGTTCAGTTGCATTTCATCAATGCGGGCTCGATAGTTGCGCTCGACATCATCCTTGGAATCGTGCGTGATTTTTTGCACTTCCTCAATGCTCTTGCTGTAGTCGGTGGTCGCGCTTGTGAGAGGAGCGATATCTTTTTTGGCGGCTTCAATCGCGGCTTGACGCTCGGTGGTTGCATCGGCGAGAGACTTTCGAACGCCAGCCAATTGCGCATTGAGCTCGTCGATTGTCTTGGCGGTTCCTTGAATGGCGCTTTCTTGTTGCGATACTGTCAACTTCAAAGCATCGCGCTCCGAAGCAGTTTGCTTGTGCAAGGCAAGCGCTTCATCATTTGGCTTCTTGGCAGCTTCAAGTTCTGTTCTTAAATTCTTGATGTCAGTTTTGGATTTGATTGACATTTCCGTTGCGGACATCATTTGTGAATAGAACACAACCGCCAGCACTAAAAATGCTACGGTTGCAAGAACAAATGTGACGAGCGTTACAAGTACGCCAGATCCGGCGGGTCGAGTGGCCATTCGAAGGGGTCTCCGGGGCGAAAGTGCCCTAAATGGCAGTGTGATGCTTCCGCCGCATCTCGTCAAGGGGAAAGTGGAATTGCCACTTGCCTTTCTTGGAGAAAAAGGCGATACTTTCCGACCCATCGGAGAATCAATTGCCAAATAGTAAATCAGCTGAAAAAAGAGTCCGTCAAAATAAGAAGCAAAACGCCGTCAACAATCACCGCAAGCGGTTGATCAAGGAAAGCACGCGCCAGTTCATGGCCGCGGTGCAAGCTGGCGATCTTGCCAAGGCCGAACAAGAATTGCGCGGTGCGACCGCGATCTTGGATCGAGTGGCCGGCAAACGAACCATCCATCCAAACACGGCAGCACGGCGCAAGAGCCTGCTCGCTCGTCGTTTGAATGCGTTGCGTTCGCCGAAAGCCGCCGCGCCAACGACCAAGCAAAGCAAGTCTAAAGCCAGCAAATCCGCTTGAGACGAAAATCGGTTCGCGCCGTCGCCACCGCTTCGCGGGTGAATTATGCGCAGGACTCAAATCGTCCTTTGGAGATGCTCGCATTTTTGGCGCCGCTTGTTGCCTTTTATGAACTTGGTCTTGTGTTTTGGTTGCGAAGCGACCAACTTGTTTTGGACAACAAAGCGCACAGTGGCTTGGTGAATTTTTTTCGGCTTTTTGGAGTGCGCGCTGAAAATCTTCATGTTTCGGCAATGTCGTTGCCATCCATAGCGCTGATTTTAACTTTATTGATTTGGCAGATCGTGGCCCGGTTTCCATGGAGAATTCGTTGGCGCACGATTCCGTTGATGTGGTTGGAAAGTTTCGCGCTGTCGGCGCCATTGCTTGTGGTGGCGATGGTGATTGGTCGAACTCATTTTTTATTCGCGGACAATCAAGTGGGCGACGCGTCCATTCGATCGCTTGATGTTGTGGCCAAGGCCTCCATGGCCGTGGGCGCGGGGATTTATGAGGAATTACTTTTTCGTATGGCGGTTTTGGGCGGCTTGCACATGCTGCTCTTTGACGTGGCAAAAATGAAGGATCAGCACGCTTGGGTGATCGGGTTGCTGGTGAGTTCGATTTTATTCACGGTGTACCACCCCATTCGCGACACGACTGGAGCGCTGCAGTGGGGCCATGTGATATTTTTAATGTTGGCTGGGATTTGGTTTGGAGTTGTTTTTCAACTACGTGGATTTGGCGTTGTCGCGGGTACGCACGCCGCATACGACGCCACCGCTTTGCTATTTGTGGGTTGATAAAGAACTGATTTTATGTCGGGCTTACTCAGACGCGTTCATTCAGGCTTATTTCAAATCAATTTTCAAGTTGGTTGGCGGCGTTTACGGCAAGGGTGAGAGCTGTTTCCAATTCCATCTCTGATTGCGTTACTCTTGCCGCATGGTTGAGCAAACTCCTGCATTGAACATTCAACTTTTAATTCTGGACGCCGACGGCGTGCTCACTGACGGCGGAATTTTTGTCGACGATCAGGGAAACGAAACGAAGCGTTTCAATGTGCGGGATGGATTCGCAATTCGCGCGTGGCTTGCGGCGCGCAAAGAAATCGCCGTGATCACCGGCCGTGGAGGACTAGCGTTGCGCCATCGATTGAATGGACTGGGCGTGAAAAATTTAATTTCCGCCAGTGGGCCCAAGAAAAAAGTTCTTGAGGATCTTCTGCAACAGCTTGGAATTGCGGCGCAAAATACGGCGGTGATGGGTGATGATCTGCCCGATCTGCCAATGTTGAAGATGGTTGGATTTCCAATGGCGGTTGCCGATGCGACGCCGGAAATTAAGGCGGCGGCCAAGTGGCACTCCACCAAAAATGGTGGGAACGGGGCAGTGCGGGAAGCCGTGGAATTTTTGCTGAAATCATCGGGAGAATGGGACAAAGCCGTGGAGGGTTGGGGCTGATGTCCAAGCGGCGAAACCGGTTGCTGCCTTGGATTGCGGCGGCGGTTGGATTGTTGATTGGCTTGATCCTGATCGTGGTCGCTTCGCAAGTGAGCGATGCTCCATCCTCCGCCAAACGAACGCCGCGCATTGTGGACGCCAAAGATATTCCCAAGCCCGAAGCGCTCACCAGCGATGAATCGCAAAGCACGACGAAAGTTTTACAAGCAGATCAAATTTCTTTGCAGTCAGGCGCGTGGGTGCAAGTGGCGGATGACAAGGGGCGCTTGGAGCAGCAATATCACGCCACTCGAATTGATCCAGAGCCTGACAAGTGGTTGCGCATGCAATCACCACAAGCCGTCATGTTTCCTTCGGGCGGTCGCATTGTCACCATGAGCGCCGATCGCGGGCGCATGCGGGTTCCCAAGCGCGCTTTGGAAAGCGGTCAGCTTGAAGGGCATGTTGTGATTCAAGTTTTCAAGCCAGTCGATGGCCGCGAGATTGATCTTGCAAAAGATCAACCCACAATAAAAATTATCGCGCCCGAGGCCAGCTTTGACAGCGTGCTTGGTGAAGTTCGTTGCGACAAGTCGGTGAAAGTAGTCACCGAAGCGCTCCGTTTTGAGGGCGAGGGGCTGACCATGTTGTTGACCGAGGATGGAAAGGGAATTGAGCGCCTCACGGTGGAGCGGCCGCTTTCTCCGATTGAAATTGAGCGGGTTGTGGCTGCCGCGCCCGCCAAATCAACAGACTTACAACCTGCATCAACACCAATGCAATCTTCTTCCGCAACTACGGCAACCCAGTCAACCACCACGCCAAAATCTACGGCGCAGCCAGCCCAGCCAATCTCCGCTTCAACGCCTACCGCAATCGCAAACGCGGCCGCCAATAAAACTTCCGATAAAGTTGCCCAGATCGATTCCGCGTCCAAGGTTGATCCCGCGGCGGCCAAGCGTTTTTATAAATTAATTTTGGAGAACGATGTGCGCGTGTTGCGGACCTCAACCGAGGGCAATGCCCGCATTGATGGAGATCGACTTGCGATCATTTTCAGCATGGAAAGCGACGCCGTGGGGCAGAATCTCACGCGCGCATTTCCAATGCCATCAGGGCAGGCCCCGGACGAGTTCATGACATCAAGCGTTGACTGGCGCGTGTCGCCTTTGATATTCGCCATGTCCGCGGCGGAGGTTCAGCCTGATCACATTCAAATTCAGTATCGCGGACGGTTGGTCATGACGGTGGTGACGGATGCGGCCGACAAGTTGCCCAATTCCGACGATGTCAGACTTGACATAGAGGGAATGCCGGCGAAGTTGTACGACGAAAAGAGCCTGGCTCGAATTGATTGCGGGAGCATGCGCTATCAATCGGGAACTGAGATGGTGTCGTTGCGCGGCTACGCCAACAAGCCATTTTTACTTGTGAGCCCGCGCCTGGATCTTGAGGGCCAAGCGTTTGATCTTGCCCGCAAGTCTGGGCAAGGACATTTGCAAGGCGCTGGGCGAATGCGTATTGGAAGCGGTGACGCGGCGGTTGCAGCTATGGCCGCGGCTCCAAACGTGGCGCAACAAGCGATACAAAGTGGCGATCCATCAAACGCAATTATGGGGCCGCCGGATTCAGGCGCGAGCGCGCGCACGGTTCGCATTCAATGGACCAAGTCGGTTGATTTGGAATTTGAGCCGGGAGAAAATTCCAACAAACTGTACAAAGCGGATTTTAATGGCGACGTGAACGCCGACGCCGAAGAGGTTCGCATGGTGGCCCAAAGACTGTTGGTGAATTGTTTCAAAACCGGCAAGGGATCGGCCGTGGAACGCATTTTTGCCGACGGCGGCGCGATGGCTATTCGCCAGCCGGAAGGTTCCAGCTTGTCGGCCAAGACAATCGATCTATCCATGGAGCAAACTGAAAATGGAAGTTCCAAGGCCAAGCGATTGCTGGCCACTGGTGGAGTGGAGGCGCAAGACAAGGGGCAGCGATTATGGACCGACTCGCTGGATTGCTCTTTCCGTCCCGTGGTTGGAAAAGATTCCGCAACTGAAAATATGGAGTTGTCGGTTGTGCAATCCAAGGGTGCGGTGCAAGCGTTGCTGGCCGAGGACGCGCGTTTGTGGGCCGCCACAATGGACGCGGATATTCCCGCCAAGCGTGTCGCGTTGCGCGGACCAGATTTATTGTTGGTGCGAGGAAATGTTGTCGCCGATGTGATGAATGAACTCACGGTGGACGAGGATTCCGGCGCTGCGATCGCGCCTGGCGCTGGCCGTTTTCGATATTGGCCCAAGGCCATCTCGGATTCCGCGGCGCATCCGGTTGCTCGTCCTGTGATTCCAGAGAAGCCGCAAATGGAGGCGTTATGGAATGAGGGATTCAAGTATGAGAAAGATAAAGTTGGCCGCGCCACGCTTGATGTGCGCGGCAATGTTCGCGCAACCGCGGATCGCACCGTGCGTGAACTGGATCAATTCACGGCAAATCAAGCCATTTTAACTTTGGGCCGCGACACCAATGCTTTGGAGCAAGCGGGAGACGCAGCCAAACGAAGTGGATTGAGTTCCGAAACTTCTTCGTTGCAAGAAATTCATGGACTTGGCGAAGTTCGAATTGAAAGCCGCGGTTGGGGCCGCGACGATCGCACCGATGAGCCGCGCTTGTTTCGCTTGATGTCCAGTGAGGTGATTCATAATGTGATCACTGGCGAGTCGAATGTTCCAACTGGCGGCACCATGTTGATCTTTGACCGCGACGATGATGGAGCCAAAGCCGCTGCGCCATCATTGTTTGACGCGCGCGGTTCGACGCGATTTCTTTGGGAAACTTCATTGGTGATGAAGCGGGAAGGCAACTCGCGCTACCGCATCACGCTTGATGGAGGTGTTGAATTGATACACGCTGGATTGCGCGCGCAAGACACATTGACATTAACGGCGGATCAATTGGAAAATACTGTGGAGCGTGCGGAGGCCGCGCCAGTGAAGGCGGACGCCACCGAGGCGACGCCGGTTGATTTTGGGGCGCCGGTGAAATTGTTGCGCATTCGCGCGCTTGGAAGGGTATTTGTAAGGACGCCTGATGTGGATGTGGAGTGCGACGCGTTTGATTACGACTTGCGAACCAAAGTGGCGACGCTTTCGGCGCGGGCGGGTCGAACCATCACCATCATGCAAAAGGGAAAGGGTTCTCCCATCAAAGCGGAGGCCGCGGTGTGGGATTTAGACAATGGCCGCGTGCGCGTGACCAACGCCGCCGGAAGTTCATTCCGTTAAAGTTGCGAGCGAATTTCCCAAAGGTCGGGAAAGCTTGGCTGAAATAGAGTCGCGCGTAAATAGGCCACGCCTGAAGATCCGCCCGTTCCAGTTTTTGTGCCAATGGTTCGCTCAACCATCTTCACATGTCGATAGCGCCACTCTTGAATTCCCTCGTCAAAGTCAACCAACATTTCGCACATTCCACGAAGCGGACCGGGCTTGTGGTACACGCGCAGCAGCAGTTCTTGCAGTTCTGGATCTGAAATTGTCGCCGCGGTTGCCTCGCGTTGCAGCGCGGAAGTAGGCACATTTTCACCCATTTTTGCAAGACATTGAATGAAACCAGACCACAGTGTTGGAAGTTTGGCGTGTTCTTCCAGCGCCAGGCGCTCGGCGCTTGCCGCGGGGTAGCGCTCAATTACTTTCAGATTTCTTTTGCCCAGAAAAAATTCAAACGCACGAAATTGCCAACTTTGAAATCCACTGGCGTTGGTGAGAAAATTTCGAAACGCCAAAAACGAAACTGGCGTCATGGTTTCAAGCACATCGATTTGCGCCACCATGGTCTTGAGAATTTTCAACATGCGCGCCAATGTGGACGCGGCCTCCTCCAAGCGACCTTGCGCCAGAAGTTCGCGCAGGTGTTGGCCTTCATGGAGTTGCTGCTTGAACCACAATTCATACACTTGGTGAATGATGATGAATAAAGTTTCATCATGCTCCACCGGAGTGCCGACTGGTTGTTGCAGGGAAAGTAATTCTTGAACTTTTAGATATTGACCGTAGGTGATGTCCACGGTCGAAGCATACCGCTGTGGCGAGTTGATGGAGTGTCCAACGCGCAATTCAGGCCAAGCTCCGCGCACAGAAGCCGCGCGGTGATTTGGGATGAGAGAAAAATGACTGGCAACCCTGAGCCTGGATGCGTTCCGCCTCCGACAAACCACGTGGATTCAACGCCGCGCATTTTGTGTTGCGGTCGCTTGTGCAGCATTTGTCCCAGCGTGTGCGCCAAATTGAACGTGGCGCCAAATTGAATTCCTTCGGCGGCCCAATCATTGGGGGTGATATGTTTCTCGGCGCGGATGCGGCCGCGGATATCGCCAACTCCAAACACAGTCTCAAGTTGGTCCAGCGTTCTCTCGCGCAAGATTGCGCTACTCGGATTCCAGTCCACGTGATTCACGCCTGGTTGCGTGTTGGGAGTGGGCACCAAAATGTACAGCGCGCTGTGTCCGCTAGGCGCCATCGAAGCGTCAAGGCGCGATGGATTGCAGACATACATCGACGGATCCTCGCTCAACACGCCATTGGTGGAAATGTCGCGCAAATTTTGCTCATACTGTCGGCTGGCGTAAATGGTGTGGTGGGGAAGTTCAATCTCGCCGTCCACTCCCAGATACATCATGAAGGTGGAGCAGGAATATTTTTTGCGGTCGATATTTTGGTCGCTCCAAGCGCCGCGCAACGGTTCAGGAATCATGCGTTTCATAGCGGAGGCGGCGTCTGCGTTGATGACCACGTGCTTGTGTCGATGCAGGTCGCCATTCACGCGCACGCCCACGGCTTGACGGCCTTCAAATTCTAATGTGTCCACGGGTGAATTGAAATGAAATCGCACACCAAGTTCCTGCGCCATCTCGCGCATGGCGTTCATAATGGCGTTGCATCCGCCGCGTGGATGCCAAATTCCATATTCATATTCAATGAAGGGGAGAATGCTGAACAGTTCAGGGCACTCGAATGGGCTCATGCCCAAATATTTGCTTTGAAATGAAAGCGCCAGGCGAATGTGCGGATTATGGAAATAGCCGCGCAAGTGGTCGTACAAACTTTGCCAGGGTCGAAGTTGCGTTCCAGCGCGCATGTTGTCCACGGTGCACAAATCCAACACACTGCGAATGGGATTGCGCAGCAATGGAGTCATGGCTTGGAGTTTGCGGCGGTTGTCACTGATAAACTTTAGAAACGCGGGTCCATCATGAGGTTCAATGGCGCTCAGGCGTTGCTCCATCAAGCGCAAATCTTGCGTGGTGTCGAGCGTGATTGGCGCTTGATCCGGCCTTCCAAGAAGCAACCGATACATCGGATCAAGCCGCTGAAGTTCTACGCGCTCAGAAAGTTTGCCGCCCGCTGACGCCAAGATTTCATCGAGCACATAGGGCATCATGAAAAAAGTTGGTCCGACATCAAAGTGGTATTGACCTTCATCGCCGTCAAGCGTGAGCCGACGCGAGCGACCTCCAACAGCGGGTTGCGCCTCGTAGATATCAACGCTTGCGCCGCTTGCGGCAAGCACAAGAGCTGCGGCCAATCCGCCTGGACCAGCGCCAATAATTGCGACATCGGACACATGCTGTAAGTGAGGTTGGGACGAGATCATGTGGGTTTGATTTATGCGTACTTTGAAGTGGATTTCAGACGGATATGTGAAATAGAATATTATGCATCCATGAACTCGTCGTGGGCGAACAGCGGTTTAGGTTAAACTGAAACTCTCATGGCTACTTTGCAGTCTAGACATCCAAGTGCGAATTTTCTTGGGAATGCGCGCCAAGCCTGGCTGCGCAAGTTCGAGTCAGCCGTTGCATTTCATGCCATGGAAATCGCGCAACAAATTTCCGATGAAATTGGCAAACCCATAGAAGAGGCGTATGTCAGCGAGTTGCTGCCAGTGATCGCGGCGATCCGTTGGCACAGAAAGCGCGCACGCGCCATTTTAAAAACGCGGCGCATGGGCGGCAAGCCTTGGTGGATGATGGGTCGATCGTTGCGCGTGAGCAGGGTGCCACTGGGACGCGTGCTGATCATTGCCACATGGAATTACCCGGTGGGGCTTCTTGGAATTCAATTGTTGCAAGCCATTGTCGCGGGCAACACCGTGGTGGTGAAGCCGTCAGAGCGAAGTCCGCGCAGTCAAGCGCTGTTGCTCGACATTGCGCAGGCGTGCGGTTTGCCAGATGGCGTGTTGCAAGTGATTGGCTGTTCGCCGCAAGCGGGTCGTGACGCGCTCGAGGCGGGTGGATTTGATCATGTGATATTCACTGGTGGAACCTCCACAGGTCGGGCCGTGGCCGCGCACTGCGCCGAGACGTTGACTTCTTCAACATTGGAACTGAGTGGGCAAGATTCCGCGTTTGTGCTTGCCGACGCCAACATGAACAAAGCGGCCAAATCTATTTGGATGGCGTGCACCATGAACGCGGGGCAAACGTGCATGGCTCCGCGGCGCGTGTTTGTGTTGCGAAGTGGCTACCGTAAATTCCTTGAGGCGCTAGCCCCGCATGCGGCGGGCGCGCGGCCAGTGCAATTGATCGACCACACTGCGGCACTGCGTTGTGAGGAACTTGCCCGCCAAGCCGTGGCCAATGGCGCGCGCAGTCTTTCCGGCGTGATGGATGGCGCGCGCGCGGGTTGGTTGCGGCCGCTTGCGATTGTGGATTGTCCAGCACGCGCCGCCTTGTTTGAGGGAAATTATTTTGGTCCAGTGCTGGCCGTTGTGCCCGTGGATCATTTTGAACAGGCGCTTGAATTGCATGGCCAAGGCGCGCACAATTTGGCGGCAAGTATTTTCACCGGCGACACGCGCCGCATTGTGAATGACGATGAATTGAAATTGCGTCTGGGTGTGAGCGTGATCACGTTGAACGACTGCGTGTTGCCAACAGGACATCCGGCGCTTGCCATTTCTGGGTTTGGTCAAAGCGGTTGGGGCGCAAGCCGAGGCGTGGAGGGCTTGACGCATCTCACGCGCGCCGTCGCCACCACCACTACGGCGCGGTGGCTTCCAGTGGCGGACATGCCAAGCGCGGACGTGTTGCGGGGGCTTTGCAAGGTCATCAAATGGATGAGTGGCGCCAAGCCCGTGGCGTGGAAAAAAAATTCCGGTGTGCTGATCAATCAACAGGTGTTGAAGCCGCATGACAATTCGGAGCCATCCACAAAGGTGTATTCCAAATGATAAAAAACGCATCCAAACCAACGGCCATTATTATTGGTGGCGGACTTGCGGGACTTGCCTCCGCTGTGGAGTTAACCACCGCTGGCTTCGCCGTGACGGTGGTTGAAAAGAACGCGCACATGGGTGGCAAAATGAATGTGCTTGATGAGCAGGGTTTCAAGTTTGACATGGGACCAACAATTCTCACCATGCCAGATGTGGTGCGCGGAATTATTCTGCGCAGCGGTCGGCGCGTGCAGGATTATTTGCAACTGGTGCGCCTGGATCCGCAGTGGCGATGTTTCTACGAGGACGGAACGCAAATTGATTTGCTTTCAGATGTGGCGGCCATGAAGAGCGCCATGAATAGGCAATTTCCTGGAGCGGCTGTGGGCGAAGGTTGGGAAAAGTTTGTGGCGTGGAGCCGCCGCATGTACAGCCTGAGCGAGAAGGTTTTCTTTTACAAGGACCTCGAAGGCATTTCAGATTTAATCCGCAAGCCGCCGCCGCGTGGTGGGGGCTTGATGGGCGACGTATTGGCCATGCGTATGCACAGCACCGTGGCGGCGACGGCGCATCGATGGATTCATGAGCCGCATTTGCGCCAACTCAGCGAGCACTTTCTGCAATATGTGGGCTCGAGTCCATTTCTTGCCCCGGCCATTCTTGGCCTCATCGCGGCGGCGCAAGTGGATCACGGTTGTTGGTACAGCATGGGGGGCACGCGCCAAGTGGCGAAAAGTTTGGAGCGCATTTTGGGCGAGGAGAACGCCACCCTACTCAATGGCGTGGGCGTGAAAAAAATTCTGGAGCAGGGCGGTCAAGCCACTGGTGTTGCGCTGGACGATGGCCGCGAATTGTTGGCCGATGTGGTGGTGAGCAACTGCGATGTGCAGCGCACCTACCGCGATCTTGTGTCGTCGCCACGCGGCGCGCGCGAGCAGAAGCGCATCGCCAAAAAATATACGCCTGCGTGCAGTGGCGTTGTGTTGTATCTGGGATTGAACCGCCAATACGACCACATGTTGCATCACAACTTCATGTTCAGCGGCGACTCCACCCAGGAGTTTGATGATATTTACGCCAAGGGAATTCCCGCGCGCGATCCATCGTTGTATGTGTGCGTTCCAAGCCGCAGCGACGCCAATCAAGCGCCCGCGGGTTGCGAGTCGCTTTATATTTTGGTGCACACGCCGTATCAGCGCGAGCACCAAGTATGGGATGGCCCCGGCGGATTATTGCAGAGCTATCGCCCTGTGATTCTTGAGAAACTGAAGCGCTTTGGATTGCGGGACATTGAGAGTCACATTGTGGTTGAGAAAAATCTCACGCCAAGTTTAATTGACCGCATGTACAACGCGCAGGGCGGCGCCATTTATGGATTGGCCAGCCACGGCCGCTTGCATGGCGGCTTCAAGCCGCGCAACCGAAGCCGCGTGTTGCGCAATTTATATATGGCAGGTGGAAGCACCAATCCTGGACCTGGCGTTCCTATGGTTCTTATGAGCGGCGTGACCGCCGCGCGCGCGGTGTGCGAGGATTGTGGCATGACAATTCCATCCATGCCAACCACCACGCCATCATCAACTTCAGCGCAAGAAATGGCCACCGCGTAGTGAGTAGCGACATTCTTGCGGATGCCTGGAACGAGCGCTACGCCAACATGGTGTGTTGGTACGCCAAGCGCTTGATTGAAAAAAAATTCTACGCGGTTCGGTTGCTCGCTGGAAATCGTCCGGCATTTGATGCGCTATCGCGTGATGAAAACGCCAGCATGTTGATCATGAATCATTGCAGTTGGTGGGACCCAATGGTCATGTTGGCGCTGCGACATTTATATTTTAAGAACCGCGCCAACATCACGCCCATGGATCGCAGGCAACTGGAGCGCTTTGCATTTTTGCGCAAGTGTGGACTATTTGGAATTGATCCCGACCGCGCCGAGTCACTGACGCAGATGACGGAGTATGTGCAACAACGCTTGGGCGAGTTGCAGAGGCCCACCATTTCACTCACTCCACAAGGAAGATTTGTGGATGTGCGCAATGAAGTTCGTCCGCGGCCGGGCGCCTCGGCCATCTTGGCTAAAAATCCCAACATGCGCGTGTGGAGAATTTCATGTGAGTATGGTTTTTGGCAGGATCAACGCCCTGAAATATTTTTAAGCGTGGCCGAAATTGCGCCGCCTCAAACACCCTCCACCGCAAGTTGGCAACGGCAACTTGGCGAGGTCATGGAGTCGCATCAGCGGCTTCTTGCGGAGGCGGTGAAATCGCGCCAGCCCGAATTATTTGAAGCCATTCTTGGCGACCGCGGAAATAAAATCCATCCCTTGTATGACTTGTGGCTGAAGGCGCGCGGTAAAAATCCTGGCATTGATATCAAGCATCGGCTTGCACCAGCCAATCAACGGCGCTAAAAACACAACATGAAATGGCGCGTTCAATATGCTGCTTGAAGCTCTGGCCATTGGATCGCTCTCCTGCGCCGCGTTGCCGCTGGGCATGACGTGTGTGAACTTGACGTTGTTCAAAGCGCCAAAGTGTGGCGCCAAATTTCTGTCTGACAATCAAACAAAAAACAAGAATGGCAACTCGATACAAAACGTGCCACGCAACGGCGCGCAAGTATCAGTATGCGTTCCAGCGCGCAACGAGGCCTCCAACATTCAAGCGTGCGTGCAAAGCATTCTTGCCAGCGAACATGTCGCCGTTGAAGTGCTGGTGTACGACGACCAAAGTCAAGATGAAACTCCCGTGATCATCGCCGACATGTGTCAGCGCGACGCGCGATGCAGAAGCGTTCCCACTGCGCCAATGGAAGCGGGTTGGAATGGAAAGCAGTGGGGTTGCGAGCAAATGGGCCAAGCATCCAGCGCTCAGTGGTTGTTGTTCACCGACGCGGATGTGCGATTTGCTCCCCACGCCGTGGAGCTTGGTTTGCAATTTGCACAGGACAGCGACAGTGATTTAGTCAGCACATTTCCGCGGCAAATTTGCGGTTCCGTGGGCGAGGCTATGGTGGTGCCGCTGATTCATTTCATGTTGCTGGGCTATTTACCCATGGCATTGATGCGAAGCGACGCTCGTCAAAGTTTGGGCGCGGGCTGCGGACAATATTTGCTGGTCAAGCGTGACTCATGGTTGCGCGCCGGTGGCCACCACGCATTCAAGAACAGCATGCATGACGGTATTCAATTACCGCGCGCCGTTCGAGCCGTTGGCGGACGCACTGATTTGTTTGACGCCACGGACTTTCTCAGTGTTCGCATGTACAAGGGATTTGACGCGACATGGAAAGGCTTCGCCAAGAACGCATTTGAAGGCTTGGGTTCCATGACCACACTGCTTGTGTTCACAACACTGCATGTGTTGGGTCATGTTGTTCCCGCTGCTCTGCTTGTGGCGTGGCTCTGTGGAATGCAATTGCCGTCGATTGCCTTGGGTTGCTTGGTGGCGGCGCTGCTCGCCGGCATTCTCACGCGCGCTCTGCTTGCGATTCGATTTCATCAGCCGAAGATTGGTGTGGCGCTACATCCAGCAACCATGTTGTTGATGACCGTGATTCAATGGCGAAGTTGGTGGCTTGCCCGAACAGGTCGGCGCGCTTGGCGCGGGCGTGTTTCAAGCGTGTGACGCCATGGATGGTGGCTCGACGGCTTCTGCTTTTTTAGTTTCAGGCCGCGAAGTTTGAATCACAACCATGTCGTGATACGAACCGCCGCGCGCCATGAGTTGTTCATGCGAGCCAACCTCCGCAACCAAGCCGTTCTTCAGTACAACAATTTTGTGCGCGTTGCGAATGGTTGAAAGCCGATGCGCGATCACGAATGAAGTTCGATTGCGCATGAGGTTCACCAATCCCTCTTGAATAAACAATTCACTTTCAACATCCAGATTGCTGGTGGCCTCGTCCAAAATCAAAACGCGTGGATCGGCCAGCACCGCGCGCGCGATGGCAAGTCGTTGGCGTTGGCCGCCCGAAAGCCGCACGCCACGCTCGCCAATGCGCGTGAGATATTGCTTGGGCATTTCGCTGATGAATCCGTGGCAGCACGCCAATATGGCGGCTTGCTCGATTTCGTGCTGGGTGGCGTGCTTGCGTCCGTAAGAAATATTGTCGGCGATGGTTCCATCGAAAAGAAAAACATCTTGCTCAACAATGCCAAGCAGGCTGCGCCAATCATGCAGGCGGTAATCGCGCAAGTCCGTGCCGTCGATCAAGATGCGGCCGGCGGTTGGATCAAAAAAGCGCGCGATGAGATTGCACAGCGTGGTCTTGCCCGCGCCGCTTGCGCCAACAAACGCCACAGTTTCGCCGGGCAGAACATCAAAGTTGACGCCGTTGATCACGGGAGTCTTTGATTTGGGGTAACTAAATTGCACATCCTCAAGGCGAATCGCGCCGATCATGCGAGCGCGGTCAAGCCGCAGTGCGCTGGGGCGATCAGGTAACTCCGTAGTTTCGTTCAGCACATCAAGTGTGCGGTCGTAGCCCGCGAGATTGGTTTGGAAATTAGTCGCGCTGCTGGCAAGCGCTTCAAGCGGACCAAGCAACATGGCTAAATAAGTGAGAAACAGAACCAAATCACCTGGAGTGAGCGTGCCATCAATCACTTGACGACCACCAAACCACAAGAGCAACGCGCTGGCGGTTGGAATCAGCAGCGCCCACGCCAATTCAATTCCGCGGCTCCACCACCAAGTTAAAATTTCTTGACGGGCCATGAGATGGCTACCACGCAAAAATCTCGACGATTCGCTTTGCTCGCGCGCGAAGGCGCGCACCACGCGCATTCCACCAAAGGCCTCCGTGGCGTGAGAGTCGACATCGGTGCGCTGCTGACGAATGTCGCGGTACAGCGGACGAATGCGCCCAATCCAAGTCCAGTGGCTCAACCACACAACTGGAAGCAGCATGGTTGCCCCAAGGAGCAACCGATAATCGGTGATGGCCAGGATGGTGAGTATGCCAAGCAGTTGCACAATGGCGCGGAACGGGTTGTACAACATGTTGAACACAAGTTCGGCAACTCCGCCGGCGTCCTCGCGCAACAGACTTGCCACGCCACCCGATTTCATTTGCCACACACGGTGCAGTGGCAAATGAACGGCGTGCTCAAATGTTTTGCGGCGAATGTGCGCCTGTAATCGCTTGGTAATGCGCGTGGCTTGCCAACGCCCCGCGATGCTGAATGTGGTTCCAATCAAACTCACCACCAAAATGCTGGCGGCGATCCAACCCAACAATGTGGTGCGATCACTGGTGATATTCGCGGGAAGAATTCGATCGACCCATTGTGGAAGGGGCGAACCAATAAAAACATTGTCGATGGCGAGCTTGGTGGCCGCGGGCGGAATAAGCGTAAGTGCGGCGCCAAGCGCGACGGTGCACAGCGTGAACAACATGGGCGCGCGGTGCGGACGCAATTCGCCTAGAAAAGATTTGAACAGTTGTCCAAAGGTTCGGTTGCGCCGCAGACTGCGCTCTGATCCATGCCATGAAATAGCCATGGGCTCCAACTTGGCTTTCTTCTTGCGCTCGCGAAGCGCGGCGAGATATTCACGGTACAAACGGCGGCTGCCGTGGCGTAGGGACATGAATTGATAGTAGCCCAAGTAAGCGTGGCATTCGTACACTGCGCGGATGAATAATTTGCGACTCCCGTTGATTGCGTGCGCCGTGTTCGCGTATCTCTGTGCTGCAACCGCGCCACCATTCGTTTCAGCTCCCACAACAACCGCGACCCAGACCGCGCCCGCGCAAAAAGACGGCGCCAAGAGCAAGCCTGCTTCAACATCGGCTTCCACAAAATCGAAGAAGCCCAAGCGCGAAGCGGGCTTGATCTTTGGAATCGCAAAGGCGCCGGTTAAAGCCCCAGGAACAATTCGTCTGGGCGCGTACAACATTGAAAATTTCTTTGACGGTGTGGACGATCCAAATTTGTCCGGCGAATACGACGACATAAACATGAAAACCAGCGAGGACCGTTGCAAATCCCTGGCCAAAGCCATCCACGATTTGGACGCCGATGTGCTTGGTCTTGAAGAAGTTGAAGGCGAAGACGCCCTGCGTTGGTTTCGCGACACATATCTGAAGGACATGGGCTACGAATATTTGGCCAGCAAAGAAGTGGGCTATTACCGCGGCGTGGAGCAATCCCTGCTGAGTCGATTTCCAATCAAGGATGTTCAAGTGTGGACCAACGAGGATTTGGCGCCCATGGAAAAATATATTCCCAAGGATGCCGACAAGCGCAAGAAGGATGGTTGGGGCGACGACCCGAAGGTGAAGGAGCCGTTGAAATTTCAACGCAGTCCATTGAAGGTCACGATTCAATTGCCCGACGACACCACGCTGATCGTGTATGTGCTGCACCACAAAGCTGGTGGAAAAGCGACGGTGCATCATCGCGAGTTGGAGTCACTGCGCATGAATGAGATGCTCAAGGAGGATCTGGCCAAGAACGCCGACGCTTTGGTGGCCGTGGTGGGGGATTTCAACGCCACTCCCATGGAAAAAGCGGCAAAGTTGTATCGAGACAAGGCGTTTGCCGGATTTGTAAGCGCCTACGAGTTTCGTCCCGAGGCTGGACAAGCCAAGGAAAAGAAATCCGCCGCGCAAGATGACGCCGACTCCGACGCTGGCTCTGATGAATCCGCTGACGCGAGCGCGACAAATTCACAAGAGAAATCCGCCGACTCCGCCGCGGATAAAAAAGCCGCCAAGAATCTTTATCTCACCCACATTACTAATCGAGCCATTGATTACATATTACTTTCGCCAGCGTTGGTGAAATTGGCCGTTCCCAAGTCATTCTTTGTGTTTGGAACGTTGATGCCAGGCTCCGATTACGACTTTAAAAAAGATGAGCCACCGTCGGGCTACGCCAGCGATCACTGTCCAATAGCTCTGGATTTAAAAGTGGTCGCCAGCACTACCGCCAAGCCAAAGATAGATGCGCCTGCGCCACCTGCCTCCAAAGAAGTTGCGAAGTGATTGCATTTCAAACGCAACAATCCCAAGAATCTTAAAATGTCGTTGCATTTCACCAGCACGATTGGATAAAAAAACGCGATGGCTTCGAGTTGATTTGATACAAAGCAAGGCGAATCAAATCCGCCAAGCGTCGCGTCGATTTACGGCATTTTTGTGGTCAATGAATCACCGCGCAACTCAAGCAAGCGAATCGCCTCAACCACGTCTTTGTCGCCGCGACCGGACACATTGATCACCACGATCTCGTTGGTGGGACGAGTCCGCGCGTATTCAATTGCCGAATGCACGGCGTGAGCGGTTTCAAGCGCGGGAATAATTCCTTCCTCTTGTGAGAGAATTCGAAACGCATCAAGCGCTTGGTTGTCCGTGGCGCTGACATATTGCACGCGCCCCGAATCCTTCCACCAACTGTGTTCCGGACCAACGCCCGGGTAATCCAAGCCAGCGCTGCATGAATGCACGTCGGCGGTTTGGCCAGCGGCGTCCTGCAACACATACGAAAGCGATCCATGCAACACGCCCGGAGTTCCATGCGCCAGTGGCGCGGCGTGATCTCCATCTTTTGCCCCGCGGCCGCCAGCTTCAACGCCAATCAAACGCACGGACGCGTCCTGCACAAATGGATAAAAGATTCCAGCAGCGTTGCTGCCACCACCAACACAGGCAATCACCGCGTCCGGAAGACGACCCGTGGCCGTCAAGCATTGCGCGCGGCACTCGCGGCCCATCACGCTTTGAAAGTCGCGCACAATCATTGGAAATGGGTGCGGACCAACGACGCTGCCAATGATGTAATGCGTGTCGCCAACGCTGCCCATCCAATCGCGCATGGCTTCATTGGTGGCGTCTTTCAATGTGCGGCTTCCAGTTTCAACCGAATGCACTTGGGCTCCAAGTAGGCGCATGCGAAAAACGTTCAGCCCTTGGCGGCGAATATCTTCGGCGCCCATATAAACCTCGCACTTCAAACCAAGGCGCGCGCACGCCGTTGCCGTGGCCACGCCGTGTTGACCCGCGCCAGTTTCCGCGATGATGCGAGTGCGACCCATGCGCAACGCCAAAAGCGCCTGGCCCATTGTGTTGTTGATCTTGTGCGCGCCGGTGTGCGCCAAGTCCTCGCGCTTCAACCACAGTTGCGCGCCGCCGGCACGCTTGGTGAGTTGTGGCGCCAATGCAAATGGTGTTTCACGGCCAACAAAGTCGCGCAACAATTCATTCAACTGCGCGGTGAAAGCCGGATCGGATCGAGCCTGCGCGTAGGCCAATTCCAATTGCTCCAGGGCAGGAACCAAAGTCTCCGGCACATAGCGGCCGCCATAGGGACCAAAGCGTCCAAGCGTGTCAGGAACATTCGAAAGTGTGCTTGTCATTTGTTGATCCAAAGCCATCACTCAGTGTAGGTCGATGGTTCGGGTGCGACCGCGGCAAGCGCTTTTTTGTGGCGCATTTTTTTGGTCAACGCGGCGATTGGTCCATACACCGTGTATGTGGTGAAGCAAATTGCCAGCGCCACCTGCAGCCACCAGATCGCCATGATGATTGGAATGACAATTTGCACCAACACGGAGAATGGTTTTCTTCCGCGCAATCCGCGGTTGATGATGTGCGGGTAGCGGATGGTGCTGACCATGGCCAGCGCGCAGAGCAGGGTGATGGCGGGAATAAGCAAACTGGAGGTCGCCTCTATGCGTGGAGGAAATTCTCCGCCATATTGTTTGACAAGTAAATTTTGGTGCAACAAAATTAAACTGGCAACGCAACCGGCGGCTCCTGGCGAGGGTAAGCCGCGGAACCACATGTGCGCCGTCACATCATCCGCCACGGTTTCGGAATTAAAGCGGGCCAGGCGCAACGCGGTGCAGCAGATATAGACCGCTGCGATGGTCCAGGTGGCTTTGGCGTAAAAGTTGTCAGCGTCGGGACCAAGAATATTTGTTCCATGTTCGGCGCCGTAGTAATGGCTGACCAATCGCAACATCATGAAGGCTGGCGCCACTCCGAAAGTAACCATGTCGCACAGTGAATCCAGTTGCGCGCCAAGATCGCTGGTGCTGCGAGTTAATCTGGCCACGCCGCCATCAAGCGCGTCGAAAAACATGCCAAAGAAAATCAATATCCCCGAAACCGTGAGCGTGTTCCAGCCAAAGAATTCGCTGGCTTCCACGGATTTGGCGGCGTAATGAATCGCCGCGAAGCCGCACAGCAAATTTCCCAGCGTTAAAAGCGTGGGCAACACCTTGATGCCGCGCGCGACCCGTGTGTCGCGCAATCGTCGCCGCGTTTTTTTTCTTTTTATTTTTGGTTGCGTTTCAAGCATTGGAATTTTTGTGTCGCTCATTCAATTGCTGCCCACGGCGGAAGCAGGAATTCGAATTGGTTGAATTGAACTTGAAATATGGGGCACGAATGCCAAAAGAGTAACGCCTTTCATGGAAGTTTCCTTGCCTTGCAGGTCCGCGGATTCCCCCAGCAAAAATCGCCCGGCGGTTGGTGGCAGACCAACTTCAGATCCGGGCCCACGTCCACTTTTAAATGGGCCTTGGTTTGCGGGCAAAACAATCAGCACTTCATCTGGTTGCAAGCATGTCTCAATGCCAGTGTTGATGATTGGCGTTCCCCGTGGCCGATCGGCTCGACCAAACATGCCTTCTTGTGCCACGGATGTCGCCACAAGCGAGGTGACAATTTCAAGTTGGAAACATCCACCGGATTCCGTGGGAGTGGTCCAGCCACGGGCGATCATTTCCAAAATTTCCGAAGCAATGATACGCGTTGCGCCATTGATGGCAAGCGCTTGTCCTTGGGGAATTTGTCGCTGGAAGACCTCGCGCCAATTTGGCAATGTTCCCAATGCTGTGTGGATGTCAATCGGACTCGGTCCAAGTTTCTCCCGAATCAGAGGCAAATCTTTTTGATCGACAATCGCGGTGAAAAATCCTTCCTGTAGCAACGACTCAGTCGCAAGGGGATTCATCACCGGACGTTTTTGAAATCCAATCAGAATGCCCTCCAATTTGGATGTGTCTTGCGTTGTTGTCCAGCGCACAATTTCCAATCCATCGGAGTCTTGGCGCGATGAAGTGATGTCGCTTGATGACCGACGCTCCGCGCTGGTGCACGCTTGCACGCCAATCGCAAACAGCGCAAGCGCGAGCGCCGCAATCCGTTTCGCGCGCCGCGGAAGTGGCGTCATGGAGATGTTGGGCTGGCTTCAGGGAAATGATTAATTCGATCAATCATGCGCCGCAGCAAGCCGAAGGCGCGCTTTGAATAATGAAATTGCAGGCGCGGTAAATCAGGATGCTCATTTTCCGCGTCAAGCGCGCCAGTTTGAGTGATGTGGCCGCTCTTGATCAACGGCCTGAACTCCGTGTCCAGTTGCGCAACTTGCTCCGGCAATAGTTGTCGCTTCAGGCGGATCACAAGATGGTCGCCAACATATCGGCTGCTGTGATAGCGGTGATAAAATCGCAAGATGCGCGCCACGGCGTCGTCGGGACTGGATGCGAATTCGTAAAGGCCAGGATCTTCCGCGCTGATCCATCCTTGCGCCAAAAGATTTTCCACCACGCCGTATTCCCATTGACGCCAATATCCACGTGGCTTGCCATTGGTGTCCGCGCCTTCCACAAGAACAATCGGAACGATGGGGCTTTTGCCGGTTTGAATCAGGGTGAGCACCTCGAAAATTTCATCCATGGTTCCAAAGCCGCCAGGAAAAACCGCGACAGCATCTGAATGGCTCACGAACATGAGCTTGCGTGTGAAAAAGTATTTGAAAGAGATCAGCTTGTCGTCGCCCGCGATGATGTCGTTGGCGTTGGTTTCAAATGGAAGGCGAATCGACAATCCGAAACTGGATTCGCGGCTTGGTCCTTCATGGCCGGCCTTCATGATTCCATCTCCCGCGCCGGTGATCGCCATCCAATGTTCAGCCGCCATGGATTGTCCGAATGAACGCGCCGCGATGTAGTCGGGGTGGTCCTCGGGAGTGCGCGCGCTGCCAAATATGCTCACTTTTTGCACGCCGCGGAAGCGATTGAACACGCGGTAGGAGCGGCGGATTTCCTTCACCGCATTTTCAATCAATTTGATTTGGGAAACATCGCAACCATCGGACAGCAATTTCAGGCCGGTTCCCAGAAGTTCCTCCACATGGCGACGACGACGCGCGCTTGCCTCACCAGCGTGGTCATGGTGGCTTGTTGAAGCCTCCGCCACAAGCGCGGCAATACGGGTGCGAATTCCAATGTCGAGTTCAGAAGATTCACTCATGGTGTTGCTGTCTTTGTTGATGAAGGTGTGAAGTTACCACTCTGCTCCAGAGATGGATTAGTGCCCAAAACGGGAATAGGGGTTGCGGTTATTTGAGGATCGGAAAGGGATCCACCCACATCGACGGCCAAAAGTAGATCAGTAGCGGCGCCAAACACATCACTTGCAACGGGAATAATTCCGCGGTTTTTAAATCTCATGCTGATCTTCCATGTTTCCAAGTCAATTGACCCGGATCCGAGGAGTTGCAGTGTAGGGCAAGTGAGGTCAAATTTCTCAAAACGGATCTTTTGATCGCGAATATAAAAATCGATTTTGGCTTGGTCCAATGTTTGGGAAAGTGGCGGCATGAATTGGGTGACTTGAAGAAGTCGCAACGCAAGCGGAAGATCACCCAATTTCGCGTTGAAGCCGTGGATTTTTCCGCGTCCCTCGCGCGGGCGATCGCCAGATATTTCGCCACCAAGGGTGAGCATGCCGTTGAACACTCCGTCACTGGTTTGCTCTGTTGCTTTGGGGGTTCCGCCCGCAATGGTTTGCCCAAGATCGCTTCCAGCCGCTCCAAGATTCACTTCCCATGTACGCGTCCCTTTGCCTTGAACAAACGCATCAAGCCAAATGCGGCCGCCATACAAATCACCCTCTAATTTTGGAATTGTGAAATTATCTGTGGTTGAATTTGTGATAAGCGATCCCTTGATATCCGAGACCAACCGATTCTGGATAAATAGGCTTCCCTGTTCGACATCGATCCGCATTCCATCAATTGGTCCGCCACTATCGCTGCTGAGTTTCATGCGTGAATTGATGCCTAAAAGTTCAGGGCCAATATCAAGCTGCGCATCAGTGAGCAACAGGTCCGCGCAAAAATCCGCGCCGGAGTGTTGCGGGGGCATGGAGAATCTTCCATTTGTGATTTCAAATGCGCCCTCGCTTTGAAACTTATTTTTTTCAAGACGTTCTTGCAATCCAATCGGCAATACTTTGAAGAACGCCGGGTCGGCGAATAGAAACTTGGCCTCAAGTTTGATCACATCAGAGGCTTTCTTATTGGTGGCGCCAAAATTCACGGTTCCATTGGCGCTCATGGTGCCAACGAGCGCGTTCATGTCGTTGAATTCAAGTTGCAGATCGTGCACTTGAATTGAATCATCGAGCAATTCAAAGTAGCCGCAAGGAATTTCAATCATGGCCAGGTCGGGATCCATGTTGAATTTCACATGAGTGGGGTCCACCATGATTCGTCGACGTCCAAGTTGGCCGTGTTTCTCCAGTAAATGAACATCGGCGTTGATGGTGCCCGTTGGATTGCAATCGCCCCAAGTCAACATGGATTCATCGCGTTTGTCGGCTGGAAGAAAGCCAAAGATCCAGCGATCAATTGGAACATTTTTGGCTGTGGCTTGAAACCAACGTTCCTGCGAATCAAGCGTGGCGAATCCACTCGCGTCAACCTCTCCATCCCCAATATATCCCGCCATGGAAATGAGCGACGTGGCTTTCTCCGTGACATTCACTTGCGCTTTGACATTCTTCAGATCAAATCCGGCTGGTAAAATTTGATCGGCGTCCGCAACGGCGCCAGTTTCGTTTGGACGCGGAGTAATAGAGCCATTGGCCAAAGAAAGATTGAAATCCCATGTGGTGCTTTCATCCGCCAGAGCGCCAATTTTTCCTATCCCATTCAATTGGCCTTGAAGATCAATTTGCTTCAGCATGCGCGCTGCGGGCGAAAGATTGGTACCAGGCCAACCCTGCACCGGCGGGGCGTTCTTGGATGTTTCAAATGGAATCGCGGCTAGCAGAAGCGAATTCACCGAGTCATTCTCGAACGTGATGGTGAGATTTGGAAATACTTTTCTGTCTTCGCCGTCTCGGGGGATATCGATGAAGCCACCGATGGTGACGGCGGCATTTGATTGTGTGGTGAGTTTCCACTTTTCCACTGGAAGACGTATGACCGTGTCCTCCAAAATAATTTTTCCAGAATTCACATGCACTGGATAAGGAAACTTTGAGCAAATCACATTCGCATCCCTCAGGGTGACCTCGCCGGTGGTCTTCACATTTGCGCCGCCTTTGATGGCGCGCTGCACTTGTAGATCAACTCCGCAACTTCCTCCAAATTGAAACTCGTTGGGTTTCAATAGACCCGCTGCAATCAGGTTGGTTTGAGCTGCGTGGTCGTACA
Organism: uncultured bacterium; assembly: GCA_903831295.1. Lineage (GTDB taxonomy): Bacteria > Planctomycetota > Phycisphaerae > Phycisphaerales > SM1A02 > SYAC01. The sequence continues at coordinate 79,400 of CAIKXA010000013.1, forward strand.
GAAGTTCGAATACTTTTTTGGGTCCAAACAAGAACGACTTTTTCAGCGCCTCATCGATGGGCAAATCAGAGGCGGTTATATGCAGATCAACACCGGCATCATCGCCGGGTTCGGTCACAGTTCCGGTGATATTCACGATCGCGCCGCCGCTGCCTTTGCCCTTTAGGGAAACGATTTTGACTGCATCATTGTCCAATTCAATTTGCGCGTTGACATCGCTGAGCAAATAGGGAAACAGAAAATATCCCCCTGAAGCGTCGCGAATGTTCAGCATTCCCTTTGTGGTGGGAACTTGATCGCGAGCCACTCCAGCGGAGTCCTTCTTGGCGATCGCGCGCGAGATGCTGACGTCAAGATCAACATTCCATGTTTTGGCCAGCAAATTGCCGAGAACTTGCACCGCGGGCTTGGGCAGTTCAACTCCGTCAAAGTCCTTTTCATTCTCCTTGGTGAAAGCAAAATTGTGAATGTGAATTGTGGCCTCCACGCCACTACGCCTGAACGCGTCTTCAAACCAGGCTGGCGTATCGTCGAGCGACGTGGGCTGATCTTCCGAGGGCAACGTGATGTCGAGTCCAATTTCAATTGGCACCGGCAGGCTGCGCGGTTTTGTGCTGTCGAGCTTGCCAATAAAATTTTCAAACTTCAACATGTTCTGGGTGAATCGAACAGTTCCGCTTTCCACTTGCATTCGTGGAAATCCAGTTTTAAGCCGCGGAGGATCCTTCACGTCGCTGGCGGTTTTAATATTTTCCGGAAGCGGCGGTAATTTTTTGGGTTCATAGCGAACCCACTCAGTTTCATATCCAGGAAATGGAATATTGGCCTGCACATTTTTCAATGTCAAAGTGGCCTGGTTCACGGGGCGATCCGGACGGCCGCTCACCGCGATCAAATCAATCGATCCGGTCAAGTTGATATCTCTCCATGCGGCCTGCAAGGATTTGGGAAGCATGGGCAGCAATGATTTATCAAATGAAAGCCCGGTGACTGTCATGCGGTACTCAAAAGTGTTTTGATTCCAATTTCCCACAAGCACAAGTTCGCTGGCTTTTCGATTCAGTGTTGGATCTGTATTTGGGATCTCAACAAGTTCAAATTCAAAATCGGTGGGCGAATTCGAATTGGGCTTCATATCTCCTTGGAAGGTGTGTTGCCCTTCCAATTTCACATTGTTGCTGGCATCAACAGTGAATGACGCAATTTGAAGATGGTCCAAACTTGCTTGGCGCAATTCAATGACCGACCCACTGGAGCCTGCGCGAGGCTGGAGAGCCATAACATTGAATATGCCGTGGGCATTGGCGCGCTCCGCGATATTGATCGCCGCCGAATCAATATGGATGCTCTTCACAAGAACTTTTCCAAGCAGCAGTTGCAAAGGCTGGCACTGAATAGCGATTCCATTCACTCGGATCAGTTCCGTAGTCTGGCCTGGCCAACTCGGCGCGAGCAGGACCACCGACTCCACATTGAGATTGCCCCAGCCATCCCAGTGCGCGTTGGTGACATGGGTCTCTGCTCCGCTTTCACGGCGCAATACGGTTTCAATGGCGAAGTTCAGGGCTGGCGTGAATCGCAGCAGGCACCAAAGAGAAACTGCCAAAAGAAAGGCTGCGATCGAAATTCCACGCCGTCTATTCCAAATCATTTGGACATAGGTGAGAAGGCGGTTGATCAGTCGGTTGCGCTCGAACACATTTTCATTCTACGAGATTCACCAAATTCACTACGCCTCGTATCCTCTTGCCAAGCATGGTTGATTCAGCCCCTGGACTTTTTGGATTTTCTTCGATCATCATCTGGCTTACGGTGATTGTTGTGAGTTGTGGTTTGCTCGGGCTCGTATTGATTTTGTTCCTTAAAAATGCGATGCGGCGGCGATTGTCAGGACTTTCGAGCGACGCTCGCCGCGCCACCAAAGTGGTGGACGCTTGGGTTGAATCAGCCAAGCGAATGGATGGAAGTCCATGAGGCCGCTGGCCATGGTTGTGGGTGGTTCGCGGCGGGTGGGCCGCGGTGTGGCGCTCGAGTTGGCGCGTTCTGGATTTGATTTGATTCTCACTTATCACAATGATCTTTCTGGCGCGCGTGAAACGCAATCCATGGCGAACGATCATGGCGCAAAGGTTGATCTCCATAAGATGGATTTAAATCACTCGGATCTCGCGCTTGCTGGCGTGCGCGGGCTTGGGTTGGAAAAACTTGATGCATTAATCGTGTCCGCGGCCGCGTGGGAAAAAGATTCCGCGGCGGGTGGGGATGTTGATCAAGCAGGGCAATTCATGCGCATTAACGCGAGCACGCCAATTGAGTTGTCGCGGGCTCTGGCGCCCGCGTTGCGACAATCTTCGCTGCAAGGCGGAGCTTGCGTGATTGCATTTGGCGACATTCATGTTGACTTTCGGCCTTTGAAAGATTTTCAAAATTATTTGGCGAGCAAGCGCGCATTGCAAATTGGGTTTCAAGCGCTAGCTCTTGAGCTTGCTCCAAAGATCCGCGTGAATGTGATCGTGGCTGGCGTAATCGCTTGGCCCGATTCCATGCCACAAGTTGAACGAGACTCGTATGTGGCGCGCGTTCCTTTGCGTCGAGTGGGCACGCCGCATGACGCGGCCGCGTTGGTGCGATTCCTAACACTTGAGGCTCCGTTCATGACGGGCGCCGCCATCACGCTTGATGGCGGCAGATCACTGGGATAATTCCAGCAAATTCATTCAGACTTGGTTTTTTTTCGCGCCAAGATTTCCTCACGCACGAATTCAAAATACGCCTGTGGTGGATTTGCTTGCCGCGCTTTTTCCAGAAATATCAAAGCAGTTTCATCTTGTCCTGCGCGCGACCAACTTCGCGCGGCTTCAAGCAGTGGTTGCGGTTGCATCAAGGTCATCGTCGCCAATTGCTCCCAAACCTCTGCGCTTTGAGCGTGCTTGCCAGCGTCCGTGAGGCAGTTGGCGCACAGTTCACAGGTCGCGCGATCAGCGCTGCCAATTGAAACCGCGCCGAGCAACATTTCAGCCGCCTCGCTGGATTGACCAACACTTCGAAGTAACGCCGCGGCGCGAAATCGAATCGTTGAATCATGACCGGAAAGTTCCCGCGCGCGTTGCATGTGTTGGATCGATGGTTGCGCCTCGCCATTTTGAGCCAATGCTTCGGCCAATCCCATTTCAATTTCTGGGGAGTCGGGTTGTAATTTCAAAGCCATTTGCAAAAGTCCGATGGCGGTGATTGGTTTGGCGCTTGCATTCCACATCATTGCCTCCATGTACAAATGCTGCGGATTTCCCGGCTCAAGTTGGCGCGCTTTTTGGTGAAAGTGAATCGCCTCCTCTATGTTTCCAGCTCCATAGGCGGCCATGCCCGCGGCCGATTGCAACCCCGGACTTGTGGGTCGTTGCGCCGCGGCCTTTGCGTACGCCAAGGCGGTTTCATTTTTCAATTCAGCCGTTGGATTGGCGTTGCACTGGCTCAACAATGCGCGGGCCAACGCCTCGCTTGCCAATGGATCCTGTGGCGCTTGGCTTGCAAGTGCGCGCGCCACCAATGTTGCGTTCTCAAATTGTTTGGCGTCGATCAAGCGATCCATGGCTGCGATGTTTGCCTGCACTTGGCCGGCCGAAATCATTGGCGCGGGCTTGTGATCTTTGCAGGACATGAGAAAACAAACTGAAATTAAAAGCATAGTTACAAGCGCATGTGGGCGGTAGTATTGATTTGCCATGTCGCAAGTCCAAAAAGAAGTGATCGCAAACTCCGCCACTGAAATTGACGCCAGTGGACTTGCGAAATCCTACCGCCCCGGCGAACACGAGAGCGCCATCTCCGCGCGCTGGCGTGAGAGTGGATGTTTCAAGGCCCGTCCCGATTCAAAGGCCGAGCCTTTCACAATGTTTATTCCGCCGCCCAATGTCACGGCCGCGCTGCATTTGGGACACGCGCTCAACAACACTTTGCAAGACACATTGGCCCGCCATGCTCGCATGCGCGGTCGCGATGTTTTGTGGATGCCTGGCACTGACCATGCGGGAATCGCCACCCAGACCGTGGTTGAGCGGCGGCTTGCGCTGCAAGGCAAGAAGCGGACTGATTTCACGCGCGATGAATTTGTGGCGCAAGTGCAGGCGTGGAAAGATGAATATGAGCGCGTGATTTTGGAGCAGCTTCTCGCCATGGGTTGTTCATGCGACTTTGATCGAACGCGTTTCACCATGGATCCAGTGTGCGCGGCCGGTGTGCGCGAGGGATTTTTTAGGCTGTTCAAAGATGGCTTGATCGAGCGCGGTCGGCGCCTTGTAAATTGGGATCCAAAAACAAAAACGGCCATCGCTGATGACGAGGTGGTGATGCGCGATGTGGATGGCAAAATGTGGTATTTGAAATATCCGCTGAGCGATGGTTCCGGCACGATCACCGTGGCCACCACCAGGCCCGAAACCATGCTGGGCGACACGGCCGTGGCCATGAATCCCAAAGATCCGCGCGCCGCGAGTTTGCGCGGCAAGAAAATAATTTTACCGATTGTTGGCCGCGAAATTCCGATCGTGGAGGACGACTATGTTGTGATGCCGCTTTCCATGGGTGGCGACGCCAGCGACGCGAAGGCAGAAGTTGCAACGGGTTTCTTAAAGGTCACTCCTGCGCATGACCCGAATGATTTTGATATTGGTCGGCGCCACAATCTTGCCCTGATCAATGTGCTTGGTCCGGACGGCGCGATTTCAGATCGCCACGGTTGGCATGATGTTTCCGAACAAGCGAAGGCGTTTGTTGGTTTGTCGCGCGAGGACGCGCGCAAGGCGATCGTGAATTGGTTCAAGGTCAACGGTCTTCTAGAAAATGAGCGACCCTGGAAGCACGCCGTTGGCCACAGCGATCGAAGCGGCGTGGCGATTGAGCCGTGGTTGAGCGATCAATGGTTTGTGCGCGTGACAGATCAACGTTTGCGTGGCGCGGCGCTCAAGGCAATGGCGCCCGATCAATTCGAAGGCGCTTCTCCCGCGGGCAAAGCCGTGGGCGACGGTGAAATTCGTTTCTTTCCGCCGCGTTACGCCAAAACATTTCAACATTGGCATGAGTCGCTGCGTGATTGGTGCATCAGTCGGCAGTTGTGGTGGGGGCACCGCATTCCAGTGTGGACCCGCGACGCCAAGGATGAGGCGTTGTCTCAATCAACTTCTTTGCGGGGCTCTGAAATGGTTTCAGTGGATTCCAAGTGGTCCACGTTGGGCGCGGCGCATCGCATGCGCAAGCGCGACGATGGCAGCGTTGAGGAATCGGTGTGCTTGCCGCTTGAGCTTGAACATGTGGCTGCGCAATTGCTCGCGGCAGGTTTCGAGCAGGATCAAGATGTTCTTGACACATGGTTTAGCTCCGCGCTTTGGCCGCTGAGCACACTGGGCTGGCCGCATCCAGAAAAGTTTCCAGACATGAAGGGCATGCTTGAGCGGTACAACCCAAGCAGCGTGCTGAGCACGGCGCGCGACATCATCACTTTGTGGGTGAGCCGCATGACCATGTTCAACAGATATTTTCTGGGTGGAAAAGTTCCGTTCAAGCATGTCTATATCCATCCTGTTATTCAAGATGGCTTCGGCCAGCGCATGAGCAAAAGTTTGGGCAATGGACTTGACCCGCGCGACGTGATTCACAGCCACGGCGCCGACGCGTTGCGTTTCACATTGCTTGACTTGACCACCGACACGCAGGATGTGCGCGTGCAGATTGACATGATTGATCCGCAAAGTGGCGAAACATTCGAGCCTGAATTCATACGCGCTTCAAGCGGCCACATGGTTGCGGCGCCGATTCAGAAAAGTCCAAAATCGCCTACTCAAACAATGGTTTCCACGTACGGCGCTGCCAGTGGTTTGGCCACGCCCAGCGCGACCCAGCCTTTGGCGCGAAACACATCAAGCCGCTTTGATGTGGGACGTAATGTGGCCACAAAACTTTGGAATGCGTCGCGATTCGCCTTGATGAATACGCCTCAACCCGCGCTTGAAGTTGATCCATCAACGCGACCGCTTCTTGATCGATGGATCTTGTCGCGCGTGGCCGGTGCATTGACGCGCGCCGATCGCGCCTTGGCTGAATATCGATTCAGCGATTTTGCCGCCGCGGGTTACGATTTGTTGTGGCGCGACTTTTGCGATTGGTTTTTGGAGGCCGCTAAACCAACGGCAAAAAATGATCCCGCGCAACAATGCGTGATGGTGTGTTCGCTGAGCGCAATTGTGAGGCTGTTCCATCCGGGCATGCCGCACGTCACGGAGGCATTGTGGAGCGCCGTGAAAAATCACGCGGCGTGCGCAGTGCGTGGACTTGACATGAAGTCGACAGATCTGTTGGCGACATCGTCGTGGCCTGTCGCGCAAGCATCTTTGATCGACACCAAAGCGGAGGCGGAATTTGCGCGCGTTCAAGCTTTGGTTGAAGCCATCAGAAATGTTCGCGGTGAACGCCAAGTGAATCCCAAGAAGCGCATCAAGTTGCTTGCAAGCGCCAACGCGTCGCAGGTGGTGGCTCTCGCGGGCGGCGTTGTGGAAACGCTTTCCGGCGTGGACGGTGTCTTGCCAATCACGCACGCGCGTTCTCCAACCGCCGCCGCGATGACATTCGAGGGGCAGGAATGCTGGCTCGATGGCCTGGTGGATGCGCTTGATATTGGCGCCGAACGCGCGCGTTTGACCAAGTTGCTTGCCGAACGCCAGCGCGCCGTGAGTGGGTACAAAGGTAAATTATCCAACGCTGGATACATGGCAAAGGCGCCGCCGCAAGTGGTGCAAGACACGCAGAAGATGTTGCTGGACGCGGAGGCGGAATTGATCGCGGTTGAGCGTTCGCTCAGGGAACTTGCCTAAAAATAATTTCTATGTTGGTTCAATTTGTTGCGTAGAGTTCAAAACTGGTTGCAATCTTGAATGAATAAATATTCCACCATTTTTAAGTTGGCGGCACTCCTATGCGCGGCGGGTTGTTCCAGCACTGTCAACTTGAGGACCGAACCCGCATCCAGCGCGCTCGAGGTCCATCCAACGGCGATCGCGGATTCCAAACCAGTTGCCGTTGTGACCGGACCTTGGAAAGATGGTGGCGACAATGGAATCGTGGTCCGCACTCAGCATTATGTATTGCGCCTTTCGCTGCGGGATGAAACTTTTCGTGATCGATTACCCGACTTTATGGAGACTTGTTTTGTGGCTTATGCGAGCGCGCTCGGAACAATCCCCGTTCCCAATGACGCCTTGGAAATGTATGTGTTTGGCGAGCGTGGTTTATGGGAAAAATGGACTCGCAAAAAACTTGGCCGCGACGCGGAAATTTATATTGGCCTTGGCAAAGGCGGTTACACCACTGATTCAGTGAGTGTGTTGTATGACATTGGCCGCTTCGATACCCAGACCATCGCGGCACACGAGGGGTGGCATCAATTCAGCCAACAAGCGCTGCAACATCCTCTGCCCACTTGGTTGGAGGAGGGCATCGCGTGTTACATGGAGGGAACCCGACTTTCGCGCGATGGAGGTCCGTCCACATTTCGGCCTTGGAGAAACTTTGAGCGTTGGTCGCAACTGCGCGAGGCGCTGCGAAGTGATGATTTGATACCGCTCGGGGAGTTGCTTGATGGAACGCCTCAGGAATTTTTGAAAGATGGAAAAGATTCGCTCTTAACGTATTACGCGCAGGTGTGGGCTCTGGTGCAATTTCTGCGCGATGGCGAGAACGGAAAGTACCGCGAGAATTTTTCACAACTCATACAAGACGCCTCCACGGGAAAACTTGCAGGAAGATTGGCGTCAAGCAAGGCGATCGTTGGCAAAGTTGGGCGACATCGCGCGGTTGAATTGCGCACGGGCAACGCCGTGATTCTGGAGTATTTCAATTCGGACTTCGCCAACTTCGTGGATGAATTTAATAATTTTGTTGTGGCGATCACTGCCCGCGGCGCTGGCGACAGAATATTTCGCGGAGAATTTCCTTTGAAGCCTGCTGCACTTACAGCGCCCGTTGCAAATCCAACTCCGGCCGTTGCTCCAGTGGCCGATCAACCCGGCGTGGAAATCAAAAGTCGCTGACTTCATTGTCGCGACAAAAAAGGTGGGGAGGGGATTCGAACCCCTGAGACCCTTGCGGGTCTATCCGATTTCAAGTCGGATACGTTCAACCGCTCTGCCACCCCACCAAGGTGCGGGCGAATACTACTCGCCTATTCAATTATGTCGAAGTCAACGCGCGAATGACCGCCCAAGCTAATAAAAGACAGGCGATCATGGATCCACACGCCACCGCTGTGGAGAACACCAACCACACATGTAGGCGTCCCTGGATTTTTCCAATAGCCTCGTCGCGGTCGCGAAGTCGATCAAGCAATCCCACCAAAGCGTCAGAGTTTCTTCGCTGTCCGCTGGAAAGATCGCCCACGCCTTGCGCCAAAGTGGCCACGGCCTCTGCGATCCGCTGCGACGCTTGGTGGTTGAGATCCAGTTGTTGTTGCACCAAGCCAAACGTGTCTGTTTGCTGGCCAACGCCTTGGGCGATGCGCTGCAAAATAGATTCGATGGATTGATCGCGTTGGCGCGATTGCACCAGTGCTGTTGCAATCGCCTCGCCCAATTTGGATTGCTGACGCGCGATTTCTGGAAGCGCTTGAAGCGACTCGGGCAGGCGCTGCAGCAGCGGCATTATATTTTCACGGTCGCGGCCATCCTCATGCAGACGCTCGGCGAGTTCAGTGATCGCAGTCGCCACAGCCTCGGCGTCCGGCATGCGGCGCGTTTGCACTTGCTCGGGCTCCTCTCGGGGACCAAGCAGAAGTTGACCCATGGAACGTAATAGATTCATCGCAGTGTGAGAGTGTAGCGAGAGGTTGTCCAAGAATGGGTGCTACTCTGAGCGCATGCGGCAAGCGATGTTGGTCCTGTTGATGGCACTCGCGGTGGCGGCGTGTCGTCAGGAAGACGCGGGAACTTCACCCGCGCATTTAAGCGATCAACCGCCGCGTATTGCTAGTTTTTCACCCGCTCTCAGCGCGACAGTGATTGCGCTTGGATGGGAAAAATCCCTCGTTGGGCGCACGCCATGGTGCAAATCCACTGCGCCGATTGTGGGGTCTTTGAACGACGTGGATTTGGAAACCCTTGCGCGCATGAAGCCAAATTTAATTTTGATCCAGCAAACTCGCTCCGGCGCTCCGGCTCAATTGGAGCAAGTGGCGCGTGAAAAAGGTTGGCGCATTGAATTTATTTCCGTCACAAGTTTGGATGACATTCGGTATTTGCCCGTGGCCGTGGAGCACGCTGTCGGTAAACCCGCGCCCATCAGTCCACAACTTTTAACGCAGGCGCTTGAAAAAGAATTGACCATGTGCCAAGCCGCGCAAAAACTTTCACCAGCTATTTTACTTTATAGTGAAGAACCTATTGGAGCGTTTGGAGCCGACACTTATCTTGCGCAAGCGTGGAACGCCATGGGTGGAACTCTAGCGTTGACCAACAAAGGCAATCCGAATTTGTCAATGGAGGAGTTGTTCGCCACGCAACCTAAATCAATCATCGTCATTGTTGGCACCGTTGGCGATAAAGACCACGCACGACCGTATGGTGTGTTGTCAGACGCATGCGCCAAGCGTGGCGTGTCACTGCTATCGCTTTACGCTCCGCAATTGCTGCTGCCGGGACCTGAATTCACTACAGGATTGAGCTTGTTTCGAGCCGAAATACAGAAGTTTTGCGTGGTCCAAGCCCAGTCCATTCAAGCGCCATGCACCACGCCAGTCCACACGCTTGAAGTGACAGCTGAAAAACTTTCTCAATTCGCGAAGAAGCCATGACAACGCGCCGCCAACAATTAGGTTGGATTTATCTATCGGTTGTATTAGTGGTGGCCATTGCGTGTCGATTTCTTGTTGGGCGCGACGTGCTTGGGCAGTGGACTTTCGCGTGGCCAACTTCGGATTCAATTGAGTGGCGCGCGGGCGCTCTCATCAGCGCATTTCTTGCGGGAGCCGCGCTGTCGCTCAGTGGAATATTTTTACAAACGCTGTTGCGCAATCCACTGGCTTCACCATTTGTGCTGGGACTTTCCGCAGGGAGTCAAGCGTGCGTAGCGGCGGCGTATTGGATTGCCGCCATTGGCGGACCGTGGATGCTCATGGGGGGCGCAATTTTCCCGGCCACTGTTGGCGCTTTGTTGGCGCTCGCCGTCACGCTGTATTTTGGCCGCGGCAAAGGTGGCGGCATTGATCCAATTTCGCTTGTGCTTTCGGGCGTGATTGTTGGAACAGTCGCCGCGGCTTTGGCCTCGCTGATCGAATGGTTGCTGCCACTTGAAATGCGTCCAGCCCTGGCTGGTTGGGCGCTTGGCCGCGTGCCCGAGGTGCCGGAAATTTCAGTCGCTGTGATCACGGCAATCGCTGTATTTGCCAGCATATTCGTGGGTATTCGCAATGGCTCAACTTTGGACGCCATGGGTTTAAGCGAAGACGAAAGTTCATCGATTGGAATTCATGTGGCGCGGGTGCGTTTGTATTTGGTTCTTGGTTCAAGCGTTCTTGCAGCGGTGGCCACCGCATTGTGCGGACCACTCGCCTTTATTGGATTGATCGGTCCACACATGGCGCGCAGTTGTGTTGGACCACGACACCGTGCCTCCGTGTTGGCCGCTGCGATTTCTGGAAGCACATTGCTTATCGCCGCCGATGCGGTGCGACACTTTGCTCCGGCAAGCACGGGGCGCTTGCCAATTGGAGTGATCTGCGCGCTTGCGGGTGGACCGTTCTTTCTCATCTTGTTGCGCCGCGGCGCTGCGAAAGCGTGGATGCGATGACTTTGAAATTTGAACAAGCGTTGATTCGCAATGGCAACTTTGTGTTAGGTCCAATTGATCTGCAATTTCGCTCGGCGGCCGTGACCGTGGTGATTGGTCCCAATGGTGGCGGCAAGAGCACGCTGTTGCGAGCCGCGGCTGGATTGTTGACCGCGCATACGGGCCACGCGCGCTTGCAGTGGGAACAATCGCAAAGCGCTCTCGCTGATGAGTTGTCCATGACTTCGGCGCGCACGCTTGCTGGTGAAATGGAAATCGCAAAAATCACACCGTCGCAACGCGCGCGCTTGCTCTCGTTTGTTCCGCAGCGGCCTGAATCTGTTGCCGGTTTTTCAGTGCGAACCTCTGTGGAATTGGGGCGAGTGGCCATGCGCGCCGACGCTCCGCGAGTGCAGTTGGCCTTGGAGCGCACTGGAATTGCGGCGTTGGCTGACGAACTTGTGGGACATCTTTCAGAGGGGCAGCGACACCGAGTCGCATTTGCGCGGGCGCTGGCCCAGCGAACAGCGCAAACGCAACTGTTGATTGTTGACGAGCCCACATCCGCGCTTGATCCAAGTTGGACGCGCACATTGGCCGCCGAGTTGCGCCACAGCGCAAGCGAGGGACTAGCGGTGATTGTTGCCACGCATGATTTCGCTTTCGCCGGAGCCATAGCGGATGATGTTGTCGCGCTCTCGCAAGGAAAAATCGCCGCCGCTGGTCGCGCTATGGAAATTCTTACTCCGCATATTTTGCAACCCATCTTCAATGTGCCTTTTCGCATGGTCGAACATCTTGCGGCGAATCCGCTGTGTCTTCCAATGTGGAACGGCGCCATCAACGCTAGTTGAGTGGCTATCATCACACCATGTCCAACACGCTCATTATTCTTATAGTGATTGGGGTGATCAACTTCTTGATCAAGAAGTTTGCATCCAAACCTGTGGATCCTGCGGGTAATGAAAATGAGCGGCCTGCTGCCCGGCCAATTCAAAGTTCCACGCGAGATTCCCAACAAATCCTGGCGGAAATTTCCGCGCGCAAATTCAATGCGCAGGCGCGCGCGTTGGGTTTAATTGATGAAAAAGGAAATTTGGTTTCGTCCAACTTACAAGTTGCGGTTGGCGCCCAACCAACATCCATTTCTGCCGTTCAGCGTTCCGCCCAGCCGTCTACCCAGCCGTCTTCCCAGCCCTCTTCCCAGCCCTCAAGCCAGTCGTCTTCCCAGCCATCCGCCCATCCCAAGCCGCTCAAAGTTGTTCGTGTCAGCCAAAAGCCAATCGGGGTCACGGACTTCGCGCCCAAAGATTCAACATTAAAGCGCAGCAGAACAGTGCAAGCCGCGGTTACGGCAGTGGTTGCAGGCGCAGATTCTGCTGTGTCACCAATTATTTCAAAAAGCGCTATGAGGCAATCCCCAACCCGGCCTATCAGCGCAATCGACGCTTTGATCGCAAGCCGACTGAGCCAACGAATTTCTTCGGATTCGCACGGCCAAACCGCACAACCAAAGCGAATCTGGAATGCCAAGAGTATGCGCCAAGGCATGGTAATGGCTGAAATACTTTCGCCACCAGTGGCTTTGCGGGCGTGATCTAAACACTGCAATTACAAAACCTTGCATGAAGGCGTCATGATCGCAGCATGTTGCGATTGTTTTCGCTACAATTATCCAATTCAACACATTTGGAATCTGAAGGATCAAAGCCATGATTGACATGAGAAAACTGAAAGAACTAATTCGTTTAATGACCACCAACGAACTTTTGGAATTGGATCTTCGCGACAAGGATGAGCAGGTCACCATTCGTCGACCCAATACGCACAGCGCTCCCCAAATTATGCACGCGCCAGTGGGTCTTGCTCCGGTGGCAGTTGCGGCGCCTTCTGTTGCGCCAACTCCTATGGCTTCAGGCGCGGCCAAGCCAGCAGTCGCCATCGATGACACCGCAGGCTTGATCAAAATTGAAAGCCCGATGGTTGGAACGTTCTACGCATCAGCCTCCCCCGACAAGCCGCCCTTTGTGAGCATTGGCGCAAGCGTTGGTGCGACTTCCGTGGTCTGCTTGATTGAGGCTATGAAGATCTTCAACGAGATCAACGCTGGAACAACAGGAACCATTGAAAAGATTCTTGTGAAGAGCGGGGACCCAGTTGAATTTGGTCAAGTGATTTTCCTGGTTCGACCTTCTTAAGTTTTCTACGCAATGATTTCGTTCACGCCTTGGCGAATTTCCAAGCAACACATTCCGCATTTGAAATTTCATCCACTCACATTCATCCATCATGTTTAAAAGAATTCTGATCGCCAATAGAGGAGAAATCGCGCTGCGTGTGATTCGCGCTTGCCGCGAGTTGGGTGTGAGTCCGGTGTGCGTGTACAGCGTTGCGGACCGTGATGGTCCGTGGATTGAGCAAGCCGATGAAGCCGTGTGCATTGGTCCAGCGGCCAGCAAGGACAGTTACTTGCGCATTGAACGCGTCATCGCCGCCGCCGAAGTCACGGGCGCCGACGCCATTCATCCGGGCTACGGTTTCCTTTCGGAGAACTCGCACTTCGCGGAAGTCTGCCGCGATTGCAACATCGCATTTATTGGGCCAAGTCCAGAGGCCATGAATTTGCTTGGCGACAAAGTGAATTGCAAGCGCCTGGCGCGGCAATCAGGAACGCCAGTATTTCCGGGCACAGAAGGCGGAATTGAGGATCTTGAGGAGGCCGTGAAAGTGGCCAACGAGATTGGATATCCAGTCATCATCAAGGCCAGCGCCGGTGGTGGCGGTCGCGGAATGCGCGTGGCCCGAAGCGAGGCGGAGTTGCGTGAAAATGTGGAGAAGGCGCGCCAGGAAGCGCTCGCCGCGTTTGGAAATGGCACGGTCTATGTTGAAAAATATTTGGAGAACGCGCGCCACTTTGAAGTGCAAACAATTGGCGACAATCATGGCAACGCCGTGCATTTGTTTGAGCGCGATTGTTCCAGTCAGCGGCGCCACCAGAAATTAGTCGAGGAGGCGCCAAGTCCTGGTGTTGATCCAGCCAAGCGCTTGAAGGTGTGTGAAAGCGCCGCCGCCTTGATTCGTACAGCCAATTATTGCGGCGCCGCCACTGTTGAATTTCTCATGGACAAGGAACAAGATTTCTACATGCTCGAGGTGAACACTCGCGTGCAAGTTGAGCATCCAGTGACGGAGATGATCACGGGCGTGGACATTGTGCAAACGCAAATCCGCGTGGCCGCCGGGCAGCCGCTGCCAATGAAGCAGCAGGACATCAAGGTGAACGGACACGCGATTGAAGTTCGCATCAACGCTGAGGATCCGGATAAAAATTTCATGCCGCAAGCCGGTCTGATAGAAACATTTTCCGCGCCTGGTGGTCCCGGAGTGCGCCTGGATAGCCACGCGCGCGCTGGATACCGCATTCCGTCCAATTACGATTCAATGATTGGCAAGCTGATCGTGCATGGTCCAACGCGCGCCGCCGCTATTGCGCGCATGCGTCAGGCGTTGAATGAATTTAAGATTGGTCCGCTGCGCACAACCATCGCGTTGCACAAGCGCATCATGGACAATAAGGAATTTCAGAACGCGGACTTCGACATTCACTGGGTTGAGCGATGGCTCAAGGCCAACGCCGCTGAATCATCCGCGGTTTGAAACCAAGCCAATTGAAACGCAGCATGCGCGAAGTATTTCAAGCGGCAAGTCTGGCTGGAAGCATCACGGAGAGCTTCGGCCTTCCACTTTCAACGTTGCGGTTCCCAGCACGCTGGCGCTGGTGAGTGGCTTGCTTGGATCACGCAGGATCACCATTGAAATTTCAACGCCAAAGGGAAGTCGATACATCAAATCAATAAACCCTGCATTTTCAGCGCGCAAAAACTGCTTGACGGTAAATCCGTCCTTGGGCGGCTCCAAATAAATTTCCCATTCTTCGTTGTCGGGATTGACCCAGATATATCCAAAGGGTTCGTACAGATTTCCTTTGGTGTCCACCAACATTGGAACACCCGCGTAGCCAACTTTTGCGGCGATTTTTCTGGTTTTGTCAACGTTGTACAGATCTGTGACCGAGTCCTTTGATATTTTAAGTTTCGCAATTCGCTGTGTTGAGTCTTGAAAGACGTTGCGGATGTCGGTCTTGGCGTCCTTGCTCTTTTTCATGTGAGTGGCGGCGCCGGTGAAAATACTTCCGCCATTTTCTTGCAAAGTTCCTGGCAGCGCATTTTTACTCAGCAACATTCCGCTGAGCGACGAGTCAAGTTCAAGTTCGTTGGCTGGAATAACTGGCGCTGTTTCGTCGGCGGCGATTTGAATTTTTGTGCCCGCATTTTCAACGGCTCGCCCCAAGGCAAGAGCATCCGCGTCGGGCTTGGGTAATTCAAGGCGCAAGCCTTTGATGGTGATCATGGTGGGCTTCACGGCGTTCTTGCCATCTTGAAATGGCTTGGATGCAAACACCAAGCAAACGGAACCTTCGGCCGTGGCATTTTCAAGCGTGGCGTAACTGGAGTCTGTGTTGAATTGATAGCGAATCATCGAGCGACCATCGTCGGTCTTCTTTTCTTGACTGAACTCAATTGGAAATTCAGTGATTGCTCCGCCATCAACTGGAGCGATAAGTTTAGCCTGTGACGCGGACAAACTGAACGAGCCACCTTGATCAAATGATTCCGGCTTGAAAGAAAGCAACACCGCATATGCGCCCACACTTCCATTGCGCAGCGAGTATTTGGGGTCGTAATAAAATCCTGCGATGGTGAAACCCGTTGGCGAGAGCGACGAGTTGCCGCGCCCTTCGCGCATCGAATCTCGATAAAGACTTCCACCGTCTTGGGCAATTCCTGGCCGGTACGAGGCAAGCGTGGCGTTGCCAAGCAACGGCGCAAAGCTTCCGCCTGAAAGGGAGTTGTAAAATCCTTGCGTGAATCCCATCAGAATGGCTGGTGGAGAATTTGGTTCGTCTTGGTTTGGTCGGCCTTGCGATTCCGCTGAACGGTGCCAACCTGTGTAGCCAAGGAGTTCGGTTGATGTGGAGAGATGTCCCACGGCGATCAAAATGATTCCCATGCTCAACATTGCGCTGAGCAATCCAAGCACTCCGCCAAACGATAAGTTGGCCCAGCGTGGCATGAGCGGTCGCTTGGGAGTTACAAAGTCGATGACAAATCGCAGCGCGAATAAGGCGACAAGAAAAATTCCGCCCAAACTCATTCCCCACGCGAAGCCATCAAAGCCGCCACCTTTCAGCAGAAATCCCACTGTGACAGGCTCCCACAATGCGAACGCGAGGGCGCCCGCGATCACCACGCAAACGAAGTGAATGAATGCGTCAAACAAACCTTGGCTGGCCCACCAATAGGCGATCAACAGAACAAGCAGCGAAACAAGAACGGAAAGAATCATGTTTAGGCCTTTGGTTTTTTGGGTGCAGCGGAGGGGTTGGCTACGCTTGGTGTTGTTGGTTTTGCTGCCGCGGGCTTGTCGGTCTTTGCTGGCGGCGTTGCCGTGGCAGTCGGTGCGGCGGGCTTTGACGCAGGGGAAAGCACGCGAATTGCTTCTTCAAGACTTGTTGTTCCATCACGCACGCGAAGTAGGGCGGCCTCTTGTAGACCGGGCAATTTGTGCTTCAGTCGCGATGAGTTGTATGCGCTCTTCATATCCCCCTTGGCCAAAAAACCGCGCGCTTCATCATCCACAACCACAACTTCTGTGATCGCAGTTTGGCCGTTGAAACCTGTTCCACTGCACATTGGGCAGTCGATGACTTTGTTTTTGGTTTGAACCTTGCCGCTTGATTTGAAAAGTTCAACTTGTTTACCAGCCGAAATGCCTAGCTTTTTAGCCTGTTCAGGTGATGGTTGATAGGGAACGCGGCATGCGGTGCACAACTTGCGGCACAACTTTTGCGCGATCACCATGCGAATAGGGGCGGCGGCCAATTTCACTTCGCCCACGGCGCGGACCCACTCCGTTATGGCGGAAGCAATGCCATCCACAGGAAGAGCAACGTAAAAACGTATGTCACTGTTGTTGGGCGCTGCGATAAGTTTTCCCGCGCCAACATCGGAAACGTCCTCTACATAAATCACATCGGGACTGCGGCGAATAATGGATTGCAATTGGGTGGCGTAATCCACGGAACCCTGCGCCGAAGTCCAAACTTGATGATCAACTCCGTCGAGTCGATGCGATAGATTTTTTTCCAGAGTCTTCACCGCCGCGGTGAATGGATCGTGTCCAGAGAGCAACGCCAAGCAAGTGGATGTCAGGCCTTGACCGGGAGGGGCGCTGACGAGCACCACGCCACCGCGCGACATTGGATCATGAATGGCCTTGATGGCTTTTTCTTGCGCCGGCAAAAATCCAACTTGATCCAATGTTCTCGACATATGTTTGGCGCGGTCAAAATCAAGTCGCAATTGTTGACCAGTTGATGAACCCGCTATGGAAACTGAAAGTGAAATCAAAGCTTCCTCTTTCACAATCCAACAGGAACCAGCCTGGCGCTTGCGTCGTTCCTTCACATCCAACTCGCACAAGCCTTTCAGGAAATCGATCATGGCCATGGTGATTTCCTGTGTGGGGCAATCTATTTTGCTGCGAACCCCATCCACGGTGATCGCCGCAACCACGCCATCAGTCTTTACAACCAAATCAACTCGTGAGGCGCGCTTTTGCAACGCGGCGCCCAGCAACGTCTCTGCGGCTTGAAAAGCAGGAAGAATCGCGTCGTTCTTGCCGGGATTAGCGCGGTCTTTTTTGTTTGTGTCTTTGAATGAAAGTTCAGCGCCAGCCAAAGACTTGCTTGCGCCGCGTTTCTTAAAGAACGCGCGCACCTTGTCACCACCAATGATGAACTTCATTTTTTCAGGCAAAGCGGCGTTTCGCGTTTTCCAATACAACAATATTGGAGCCGCGGTGAAAATGATTTGCGTCGGCCAACTGGCCCAGAATGTGGGAATGAGAATGCCGGCAAAAAAACCCGCAACCAAACCGCCAATTAAAATGCCGTGCCATTTAAAGGATGGCAGCCCGCACTTGCGCACATCGGCGACAAGTTTGGAGACCAATGCGCAGGCCAATAGCGTTGTTA
This sequence comes from uncultured bacterium, assembly GCA_903831295.1. Taxonomy (GTDB): domain Bacteria; phylum Planctomycetota; class Phycisphaerae; order Phycisphaerales; family SM1A02; genus SYAC01. Next base: position 97,302 of record CAIKXA010000013.1, read on the forward strand.
CAAAAATAAAGAAAGGCTTGATTGGGTCAATCAGGAATTCACTTGAGACATTTTGCGCCAAGGAAAAAAACATGTGATTCATGGTGATTTAAGAAATTCCCTTCAAGCGCATCTTTAATTCCTCTGGCTTGGCGGTGGCTTCCATGGCCACTTTGGTGTGCACCCATTCGCCCTCAACCAACTTCACTAGGCTTGATGTGAAGTCCACCATGCCTTCAGAGGCGCTTTGGCGCATGATGTCAAGCAACTCGCCTTCTCGGCGCTCCAAAATATATTTTTGCACCACGGGAGTATTGATCAAGATCTCCAAAGCCGGCAAGCGCGCGATATTTTCGTGCAGCGTGGGCAGCAACTTTTGATAGATGATCGCCCGCAAATTAAAGGCTAAAAGCTTGCAAATTTGATCACGCTCGGATTGCGGGAACAAATCATAAATACGGCCAAACGTTTGCCACGCGCTCGACGCATGGATGGTTCCAAACACCAAGTGGCCGGTTTCGGCGGCGCGAATGGCGGCTTCAAATGTTTCGTGATCGCGCATTTCACCAACTAGAACCACGTCCGGATTTTCGCGCACCAGCGCGCGCAGCGCCTCGTTGAATGTGGCGCAATCAATCCCAACTTCGCGCTGGTTGATCATGGCCTTGTCGTCGGTGAAGACATATTCAATCGGATCTTCAAGCGTGACAATGTGCACCTTCTTGCGCTCATTCACATATTGCATCATGGCGGCGATCGTGGTGCTCTTGCCGCTACCGGTGACGCCAGAAAGCAGAATCATTCCTTGAGCGAGCATTGAAATGTCCCCAAGAATTGGCGGCAAATACAAATCTTCAAAGCGCCGAATGTTGCTGGAGATCAACCGCGCCGCCACGCTTGGCGTGCCACGCGCCATGAACAAGTTCACGCGGAATCGATTCTTTGGATCGTAGCCATAGGCAAAATCGATTTGGCCCTTGCGGCAGAACATGTCGTACTGCGACTTGTCCAGCACGTCCTTGGCCATCTGAAATAAATCCTCAGGCTTCACAACGGGGCACTTCAACGCCTGCAACTGTCCTTTATGGCGGATGCGTGGCGCCATGCCGCTCTTGATAATCAGATCGCTTCCATTGATGGCGATGATGGCCTTGAGCCAACTATCCCAAATCTTTTTACCTTCGCCGGGGCTTGTGCCTTCGTCGTGGTGGACTGGATTTGAACTTTGATCGCCAGTGGATGCGGGAGCGGACATAAGAATCTCCAAGAAGTGGTGAGAGGAAGGACAAGAGTAACAAGGGAATTGAAAAGTGTGGATTGCCAACACAATTTGCGGGGCTTTTGGAATGCCGAAGAATTTTGGCGCGGCGCCTATTGACAATCAGTGCCGTCGGCGGGAAGGTCTACAAATGACAGACCGCATTTCTTTCGAAGGCCTTACTTTCGACGATGTGCTTCTTGTGCCGCGCTACAGCGAAGTCACGCCAAATTTGGCGGACACGCGCACTCGCATCACAACAAATATTGAGCTGCGTGTGCCGATTATTTCCGCGCCCATGGACACCGTGACAGAGGCCGCGTTGGCTATCGCCTTGGCGCAAGAGGGCGGTCTTGGCGTGATCCATCGCAACATGACTCCGCAACATCAGGCGCGCGAAGTGGCCAAGGTGAAACGCAGCGAGAATGGCGTGATTTCTGATCCGGTTGTGTTGTCGCCCAATGATTCCATGGCCAAGGCAAAGTTGCTGATGAGCGAGCAGGGCGTGAGCGGATTTCCTGTGACCGAGGGCGGAGTGCGCCGTGGAAAAGTGGTGGGAATTCTTACACGTCGCGACATGAAATTTTTGGATTCGCCCGATGGCCACACGGTTGGCGAAGTGATGACACGCGAAAATTTAGTGACGGCGCCGCCAGATATTCAACCTAAAGAGGCCGAGCGTTTGATGGTGCAGCGGCGCGTGGAGAAAATTTTATTGGTGGACGCAAAGGGTTGCCTCGCTGGCTTGATCACCATGCGCGACTTGGAGAATTTTTCCAAGCACGCCGCGGCATGTCGTGATTCGCGCGGTCGTTTGCGTGTTGGCGCGTCGATTGGTGTGGGGCAATATGACCGTGTGGAGGCGTTGCTTGCGGCCGATGTTGATTTGATCGTGGTGGATACCGCCCACGGACACAGCAAAAATGTCATCGACACGGTGAAGGAATTGAAGAAGCGTTACAAGATTGAAGTGGTCGCGGGAAATGTTGGAACACGCGAAGGAGCAATGGCTCTGGTTGACGCGGGCTGCGACGCCATCAAAGTTGGAATTGGTCCAGGCTCCATTTGCACCACGCGCATTGTCACTGGCGTGGGTGTTCCACAAATCAGCGCCATCATGCAAAGTGTCAGCGGCGCGGGTGGAGTGCCGGTGATCGCCGACGGCGGCATTCGTCAATCGGGCGATGTGGCCAAGGCCATCGCGGCTGGCGCATCGGCCGTGATGCTTGGCGGACTGTTCGCTGGTCTGGATGAAAGCCCGGGCGAACTAGTTTTATATAGAGGTCGCCGCTTCAAGAGTTACCGCGGCATGGGCAGCGAAGGCGCAATGATCGCCGGCAGCGCCGACCGTTATGGCCAAGGCTCCGTCATGGATAGCCGTAAGTTTGTTCCAGAGGGCGTTGAAGGACGCGTTCCTTATCGCGGTTCGCTGGCTGAATTTACATATCAAATTGTTGGCGGCGTGCGCGCCGCAATGGGCTACTGTGGCTGTCAAACATTGGCGGAATTGCGTAAAGAGGCGCGTTTTGTGAAGATTTCAACGGCGAGTTTAATGGAGAGCCATCCGCACTCCATTCAAATCACCAAGGAAAGCCCCAACTACTCGGCCAATTATTCCGCTGGCTCATTTGGCGGACTTGACTAGACTGCGCCGCTTGATTCGCTATCTTGCTCGATTGGATTGTTGATTTGTATTTGTGAAAATGCCGCCGGTGTGGCGGAATTGGCAGACGCGATGGACTCAAAATCCATTGCCCCTCGCGGGGCGTGAAGGTTCGATTCCTTTCACCGGCATTTTCTTTCTGGCGCGTGTTTGGATTGCGTGAAATTTTCTGTTGATGTGAAATTGTATTTCATGCCGCATCACGCGACGCTTGGCGTTGAAAATAATTTTACCGACGCAATAAACTTCTCCTGCGGCGCAATCCAATGTATATGATGCACCCGTGTTGATTCTTTTCATGAAACGATTTTTCACAGGCAGCTTTCTTGCAATGTGTGTTGTGGCTTTGGCGGTGTGCTTCCCATCCATTACGCATGCCGCCGTCGCGGAAATTTGCACCCCGGGCTCGCCCGCCTCAAGCGCAAGCGCGCCAAGCGGTCCAACAATTCTGCCAAATATCTTTGATCCGCATGGACCGCCAGCGCGCATGATTCACGACCTTTCGTGGCTTGTTTTGGGCATTTGTGGTGGTTTGTTCATACTGGTTGAGGGCATGATTTTTTACGGCGTGATTTTTTATCGCCGCAAAAAAAATGACAAGTCCAAAAACGAGCCACGCCAGGTGTACGGCAGCAATCCAGTTGAAATTGCGTGGACCATTATTCCGCTGTTGATTGTTTTCGTGCTCGCGCTCACAACTGTGCGCACCATTCGATCCATTGAACTCACGGAAGCTCCTGAAGGCGCGCTGCAAGTTGTGGTGATTGGCCATCAGTGGTGGTGGGAATATCGCTACTTGGATGCCAGTATTCCAGGTGGCGAAGTGGTGGTGGCAAATGAATTGCATGTCCCAATAAATCGTCCTGTATGGCTTCGCCTTGAAAGCGCGGACGTGATTCATTCTTGGTGGGTGCCTGCGCTTGCAGGTAAAATGGATGTGATTCCAAACCACACCAATTACACATGGTTCAATGCCGAGAGCGAGGGGTTGTACTTGGGTCAGTGCGCGGAATATTGCGGCAACCAACATGCTGGAATGTTGTTGCGCGTGATAGCCAGCAAGCCCGCGGAGTTTGATGCATGGTTGCAAACTCAGATTGCGCCAGCGGTCAACGATGCTTCCGTGGCCATGGGTCGCGACATTTTTCAGGAATATGCCTGCTCAAATTGCCACACGGTCAAAGGCGTTTCTGATGGACAATTTGCCCCAGATCTTTCTCATCTCATGAGCCGTCAGACCATCGCCGCTGGTGTTGCCCCGCTTGATCCAACAACATTGAAGGCGTGGATTGACAATCCGCAAGCGCTCAAGCCTGGGTGCAACATGCCAAGTTTGCAACTTGATCCGCAGGAACTTGACGCCGTTACCGCATATCTTTTAACTCTACGCTAAACCACACATGACTACCGCGCCAATCCATCCAACAAGTGAAACCAGCATTGGCTTTGGCAGTCGCGTGCATAGTTGGGTTATTTCAGTTGACCATAAAAAACTCGGCATGATGTATATCGGCGCAGGATTGATTTTCTTTATGTTGGGCGGAATTGAAGCCACGCTCATGCGCTTGCAATTGATGAAGCCGCTGAACGATATGTTGACGCCACACGGCTTCAACCAAATGTTCACCATGCATGGAACCACCATGGTGTTCTTGGTTGGCATGCCGGTGTTGCTGGGCTTTGGAAATTATTTAATTCCACTCATGATCGGCGCGCGCGACATGGCGTTTCCGCGCCTGAACGCCTTCGGTCTGTGGCTGTTCATTTTCGGCGGATTGCTGCTGTATTACTCGTTTATTGGTGGCGACGGCCTGTATGGAATGGGCGGCGCGCCGGATGTTGGTTGGTTCGCTTATTCACCGCTCACAAGCAAGGCATTCAGTGTTGGACACGCCACGGACTACTGGATTCTTGGAATCATGGTCAGCGGATTTGGCAGCATGACTACGGCTATTAATTTTATGGCCACCATTTTGTGCATGCGTTGCCCGGGTATGACCTTCATGCGCATGCCGCTCTTTGTCTGGCTCATGTTCACGGTTGGCATATTGGTGTTGCTTGCCTTGCCCGTGCTCACTGGCGCTCAAGTGATGTTGCTCTTTGATCGATTCCTTGGCGCGCACTTCTTTGATCCACAACAACAAGGCAGCGTCATCTTCTGGCAACATTTGTTCTGGTTCTTTGGACATCCAGAGGTGTACATCTTAATTCTGCCGGCCTTTGGAATGATTTGTGAAATCATTCCAGTGTTCAGCCGCAAAGTGATCTTTGGATATCCATTGATGGTGGCGGCGACCTTGTCCATCGCGTTCATTTCACTTGGCGTTTGGGTGCATCACATGTTCTCAGTGGGTTTGCCGCCGTGGCTTAATTCTATTTTCGCGGCCAGCACATTCTTAATCGCCGTGCCAACGGGCATGAAAATGTTTAATTGGATTGGCACCATGTGGGGTGGAAATATTCGATTCACCGTGTCCATGATGTTCGCCACAGGATTTCTGGTCATGTTCCTGTTTGGCGGTTTGACGGGAATCATGCTGGCTGTTGTGCCTTTTGATTGGCAATTGTCCGACAGTTATTTTGTGGTGGGGCACTTCCACTATGTGTTGTTTGGTGGAACCATGTTGGCTGTGTTCAGCGCCGTGTTTTATTGGTTTCCCAAAGCCACGGGCCGCTTGTTGAGCGAACCCATGGGCAAGTGGACATTTTGGATGTTCATGATTGGACTCACATTGACATTCTTCCCCATGCATCTCAGCGGCGTTCTGGGCATGCCGCGACGCGTGTACACCTATCAACCTGGACGCGGATTTGAATTGTGGAATTTAATTTCAAGCTCGGGCGTGCCATTTCAAATTGTTGGCGTGTTGTTGTTGGTGACCAACATCATCAAGTCGCTCATCAACGGACGCGTTGCTGGACCAGATCCTTGGGATGCGTGGACTTTGGAATGGGCCACCTCTAGTCCGCCGCCAAGCGAAAACTTTCCCAAGATTCCAACCTGCACAAGTCCGCGGCCACTGTGGGATCGCAAGCACCCTGAAGATCCTGATTGTTTTTACGAATAACGCTTTAAGAGAACTCCATGACTTCTATACCACACACAAATTTAATTCCAAGCAGCGCGCCCAGTCGCGGCAAGGTTGGTATGGCGTGTCTCATTTTCGCCGAGTGTTGGTTCTTCGCGGGATTCATCGTGGCGTATTTGTTTTACATCGGCAAAAGTTCGTCTGGTCCAATGCCGCGCGAAGTGATTGATATCAAGCCAGTTTTAGTGAATTCTGCGGCGTTGATCGCGAGTTCTTTCACGGTCATCGCGGCTCTGCGTGGACTTGCGCGAAGCCATATGGGCTCATTCCGTTTCTGGATGGCCCTCACCATTGTGCTTGGCAGCTATTTCATCTACGGCACCGCCATGGAGTGGAGGGGTTTCATTGTGGACCACCATCTCACCATTAGCACCAATTTGTTTGGCACCACGTATTACAGTTTGGTTGGCTTCCATGCGTTTCACGTGATCGTGGGGTTGTGTTTGCTTACCACCATTCTTGTGTTGTCCCTCATGGGGCACATTCATGTGGTGCGCGATTATCTGCGCGTTGAGCTTGTCAGTTGGTACTGGCACTTTGTCGACGCGGTTTGGATTGTCGTCTTCACAACCGTGTACATAGTGGGAATGCGACCATGAGCAACGAACCAACGCAAAGTCAAGTTGACAAACAATTGAGCCAGCATGAGGTTCCATATCTGCGTGGCGTGCCAGAGCCAACGGGTGCGCCAATGATCGCCGCGTTCGGCCTCACGTTGCTCTTCATGGGGCTCATCACCAGTCGCGCTGTAATGGCGGTTGGAATTGTTTGCATGATCGTTGGCCTGATTGGCTGGATCAAAGTTGTATTTCCAAACGAGGCGCTTGAAGAGCTTCCAAGTGGAAGCGAAATTCCGGATCCCGCCCCACAATTTGCGGAGCGTCCCGCGTTGGCCAGAGTGTCGCTGCCCGAGCACATTCATCCATATGGCGCGGGTGTTTGGGGCGGTTTGATTGGAGGCATTTCCATGGCGGCGGTGGCCGTGGCGTGGGGACTTCTGAAAGAAAAAAGTCTCTGGATGCCAATTAATTTGCTCGCGGGAGTTTTTCTGCCATCAGTTGAGGCGGCCAATGTGGACGCTTTGAAAGTGTTCCACATGGGCTGGTTCCTGATCGCGCTCTTGATCCATGTTGTTGGCTGCATGATTGTTGGATTGATCTACGCCATCACGCTGCCTATTGCGCCGCGACGCCCGATTTTATTTGGCGGAATTGTGGCGCCTATTTTATGGACCGGCGTGCTGTACGGAAGCATCGGAATTATCAATCCTAAGCTGGAGGCCTTTGTTTCTTGGCCATGGTTTGTTGCAAGCCAATTCGCATTCGGTGTGACCTGTGGATTTGTGATTAGCCGCTGGACAAAAATTCCAACAATGCAGAAGTGGTCCATGCAAGAGCGATTTGGTTTTGAAGCCAACAAGGAAGTGAAGAAATAATGTCAACCACTTTCAAAAATATCTCAGCGCTTGTTGGCGGGCTTCTCGCGGCGGCTTGCTTGCAAGCGTGCGGGAAAATTTCCGCAACAGATCCAGCCGACACGGTTGTCGCCTCTTTGCCGCAAGCCGCCATGACCAACTATGCGGAAAATTGTTCCGCATGCCACGGAGCCAATGGCGTTAACGGCGCGGCGCGTCAATTGGCTGATGCCAATTACTTGGCCAGTGTTGGCCGCGACGCCTTGATCAATATCACCACAAATGGCGTTCCAGGCGGTTTTTGCCCTGGTTCTGGCCCGGCTTCGCTTGCGCATTGGAATCCAAAACAAGTCGCGGAATTTGTTGACGGCATGCTGGATGCGTGGGGCAAGAATGGTGTTGCGTTGAGTATTCCATGGTCGGTCAAGTTGGCGCCTGCGGGCAATGCTTCCAATGGTCAAGCCGTGTACGCGGCCACTTGTCAATCATGCCATGGTGCGCCGGGCGCAACTGTGCCATCCGCAAGTGGCAGCGTGACCGATCCGAACTATTTGCGCTTGATCACGAATCAAGGACTTCGCTCGGCGATTTTATTTGGCAGACCAGAGCGCGGCATGCCAGGTTGGAGTGGCCCGTTTCCTCATCAAGCGGCGGACCGCAAACTTTCATCGCAAGAAATTTCAGATGTCGTTGTGTTTCTTCGTTCAACGGCAAGTCAAAAGCAATAGGAGCGCCACATGAGTTGCGATTGTTCAAACACACCATCAAATCAGCCCGCGCAAACGCCGCCACCAAGCGCGCGCCGTGGATTTATGTTGAAATTTGGAATTGGGCTCATGGGTATCGGTGGAGCAATCGCATCAATTCCAATTATTGGCTACGCAATTACTCCAGCGTTGAAGAAGTACAAGAACTCATGGATTGATCTGGGCGGCACGGAAGATTTTCCAGAAGGCGAAACACGCCTAGGCAAATTCACCAATCCAAACGCCTCGCCAACCGATGGCGAAAGCGCGGAGCAAGCGGTGTGGGTGCGCTCGTACAAGCCCGCGCAATTTCAAGTTTTTGCCGTGAATTGCGCGCATTTGGGCTGTCCGGTCAAGTGGTTCCAGCAAAGCAAATTGTTCATGTGTCCTTGCCACGGTGGCGTGTATTACGAGGATGGCAGCCACGCCAGTGGTCCGCCACCGCGCGGATTGTTTGAATACAAATGGAAGATAGTGGATGGACGTTTGTTGATCGACGCCGGACGACTTCCCGGCTTGGAGCAATCAGTTTAATGTTTCGAAGTATTAAAAACATGGTTGGTGGCTTGCTCGGTTGGACTGAGTCGCGCTCGGGCGTGATCTCTTTTGTTCAGCCAATTTTGACGCACCGCGTTCCACGCGACGCTAAGTGGTGGTATGTGTTCGGCAGCGCCTCCCTGATGTTCTTCAGCATTCAAGTGGTCACTGGAATTTTGCTCGCCACCATGTATGCGCCAAGCGCGGCGGAGGCGTATTCCAGTCTGCAATACATCGATCAGGAAGTTCCATTTGGTTGGATGTTGCGGGCACTGCACGCGTGGAGCAGCAACGCCATGATCCTCATGGTGGTCATCCACATGAGCCAAGTGTTTCTGCATGCGTCGTTCAAGTTTCCGCGTGAACTCATGTGGATGGTTGGCGTGCTGTTATTGTTCTGCACATTGGCTCTGGCTTTCACTGGCCAAATCATGCGCTGGGATCAAGATGCATATTGGGGTCTTGGCATTGGCGCCGCGATTGTTGACCGCGTGCCGGTGCTTGGAAACCAAATGCGCAATGTCATGTTGGGCGGGCCTTACATTGGTGGCGCCACGCTGAGCCGTTTCTTCGCACTGCATGTTTTTGTGTTGCCGGGCCTCACAATTGCTTTGATTGGCGCGCATATGGCGCTGATTTTGAAAAACGGAATTAGTGAAATGCCTAAGCCTGGCATGGTGGTTGATCCTAAAACCTATGTGGAAGAATATGAGGAGCGCATCAAGAAGACAGGCGTGGCATTCATGCCCGACGCGGCGCAACGCGACATGGTGTTCTGTGGATTGATGTTGATCATTGTTGGTTTTTTGGCTTGGTATCTCGGACCCGTTGGTCCAAACGGCATTCCAAATCCAACAATCATTGATGCCAACCCGCGGCCTGACTATGCGTTCCTATGGATCTTCACTGCCATGGCGCTCATGCCACCGCAAATTGAAACAGCGGTGTTGTTAATCGCGCCGCCAATTGTTGTATTGTTCTTGTTGGGATTGCCGTTGATTTCTAATCGAGGTGAACGCGCGCCAAGTCGCCGACCAGGGGCAGTTCTTGCCTATGTGCTGATCGCAACGGCTTTGGGAACATTGACTTGGCTTGGCGTGGTCAGTGCATGGAGTCCTGTGATGGACGCGTGGACAAGTTTGCCAACGCCCGTGAAATATTTAGTGGGACGCACTCCACTTGAAATGCAAGGTGCCCTTGTCCTACAACACAGCCAATGCCGCAATTGCCACAGCTTGGGTGGAGAAGGTGGATTGCGTGGACCAAATCTTGACAATGTTGGATCACGCAAATCGTGGGACCAACTTGTGCGCCAAGTGCAACAAGGTGGCGGCAACATGCCGGCCTATGGAAAAAATCTTTCCAGCGCGGAGACCACCGCCGTGGTTGCATTCATGACAACGCTGCGTAACGCAGGTGCGCCAGAATCCAGCATTCCAGGCGCAATGGAGCGGCAGTCCTCCCCGGATCAAGCTCCCAAGGCCGTTGCCAGCGAAGCTGGAAAGTAATTCATGGATGCTCCCGCGACCATTTGGTCGGCGTGGAATATTCTTGCGCCATTCACTTTTGTCGCGTGCGCAATTCTGATTGTGTATTGGCGAGGCTGGCGGCGTCTGCACCGCGCCATGCCAACGCGTTGGGGTTGGCGACGCGGAATCTTTTTTAGCGCGGGCGTGATTGCGTTGTGGATCTCGTTGCAATCACCTATTGATGCTTTGGCTTCATGGTTGCTTGCCGCGCACATGACACAACATTTTTTACTCACCATGATCGCGCCTCCGTTGTTGCTGTTGGGTTGGCCCATGCCGCCGCTATTGGCGGGTGTTCCACGTTGGTTGAGCCGCGATGTGCTTGGACCAATTCTTGCGTGGCCGCGCGCGCAACATGTGGGAAGGCGTTTGACACATCCGATGACTGGTTGGTTGGCCATGGTGTTCCTGACATGGGGTTGGCATTTGCCAGTGACGTATCAATTGGCGCTGGAAGTTCCCGCTTGGCATTTGGTGGAGCACATGTGTTTTCTGTGGGGGGGTATTTTATTTTGGTGGAGCGTGGTGGCGCCGTATCCGTGGCGAAGTCCTTGGCCGCGCATGGCCATGCCTTTGTACTTGCTCAGCGCGGATGTTGCCAACACCATTGTTGCCGCCATATTGGCATTTGCGCCAAGCGCAATTTATCCCTGGTACGAATCTACGGCGCCAACTTTTGGCGTATCGGCGCTTACAGATCAGCAAAAAGCTGCTGCAATCATGTGGCTTCCTGGTCAGTTGGTGTATTTGATTCCCGCGGCGATCATTCTGTTCAGCGCGCTCTCAAGCACGCGATCGCAACGCGCGCAACAATTCAAATCCATCGCATTGCCGCAATTTTCACTTGCCAATCGTAGCGCCAAGCGACAGATTTTTGACGTACTTGCCTTGCCAGTCATTGGCGCGGCGTTGAAGTCCGCGCGAGTTCGTGGCGCGTTTCGTTGGGTGATGTTGCTTGGCGCCCTGGCAATTATTGTGGATGGTTGGTTTGGTCCGCGTGAGGCATCCACCAATATCGCGGGCACATGGACTTGGACACATTGGCGCGGATTCGCCGCCATCACATTGGTGGCGGGGGGCAACTTGGCGTGCATGACATGTCCATTGATCGCGCCGCGAACATTTCTTCGCCGATTTATCACGCCGCGATTTCGTTGGCCGCGCGCGTTGAGCACAAAATGGTTGGCCGCGGCGTTGATCATGGCATGGTTGTTGAGTTACGAAATCTGGTCGCTGTGGGATTCCAGTTTTGCAACAGCATGGATTATTGCGGGATACTTTGTGGTCGTGACCGTTGTGGACTTGCTTTTTGAAGGCGCGACATTTTGCAAATGGCTGTGCCCCATCGGTCAATATCAAATGGCGCTGAGCGTGGCTAGTCCGCTGGAGGTTCGCATGCGCTCAAGCGATGTGTGCGCGGATTGCCAAACGCAAGATTGTCTGCGCGGAAACGCCGCCGCGCCAGGTTGTGGAACTGGCTTGTTTATGCCTAAAAAAGTGGGAAATTTGGATTGCACCTTTTGCCTTGACTGCGTGTCGGCGTGTCCTCATGACAATATTGGTTTGCTCACTCGCGTGCCCTTGACCGATATCGCGCAAGTGGGTTGGCGCTCAAGCATTGGAGTGCTCACCAAGCGTATGGATTTCATCGTGTTGCTCGCGGTGATCGCGGTGGGAGCATTTGCCAACGCGTTGGCCATGACGGAGCCCTTGCTCACTTTGGTGGAAGCATCCCGGCAATGGATTGATTCCAAATTTCTAGCCGTTACTGTGATCGTGTTGATATCAATGTTCGTAATCGCATTTCCAATGGTATTGGCGGCATGGATTGCTCCGCGCTCCGATTTACAAATTTTCCGCGCGCGCTTTGCGAATATCACTTTGTCGCTCTGGCCACTCGCGATCGCCATGTGGTTGGCGCATTTGGGTTTTCACTTTGTCACTGGATTCCGCTCTGCGTTGCCGCCGCTTCAACGCGCGGCGATGGACATTGGCGTGAATGAATTCGGCGCGCCACAATGGAGCGCTAATTGTTGCGCCATCATGCCCGCGTGGCTTATCCCCGCTCAACTGTGCGTCTTGGGCGCGGGAGTGTTGATGTCTTTGTCGCTGATGTGGTCGCGCGCGGAGCGATCCATTGAACCAATTCAAGGCGCGCATTTGCCGAACATGTTCTCCGTGGCGTGGCGCGCAAGTATTTCCATGTGCGCGGCGTTGTCATGGTGGGCCCTTGGAGTCTGGATTGTCTTGCAACCGATGCAAATGCGGGGGTTGCTCAACCCATGAAATGGCGCGGCAAAATAATAATTTGTATTGCGTTATTGATATGCGCCATCGCAAGCCGCGCCAACGCTGATGGCGGACAAGTGATCGCCACCGCAACCCTTGGACGTGAGCATGCTGTGATGATGGTGAACCCATCCATGCCAACCGTGGGAATGGTCGCGTTGATTGTGCGCGTAAGTCCGGGCCTTGAACCATTTGAATGCATCTTGAGCGCTCAAAGTCAGGTTGATTCAGTGCCCATTCAATGCATCATGAACGCCGATCCCGATGGTTTGGGTCAACGCGCGTTGATCGAATGCGCTGACGCGTCGCAATGGATCATCAACGTGCGGATTACAACTCCGCTTGGCATGATTGAATTGAACGGCCAATTTCCTGTTGCTCCCGCGCCGGCAAAATGGCAAACCCAATCGCCTTGGATTTTAATCTGGGTTCCATTTGTTCTTGTGTTGCTGATCAGGCAACGCGCCCGCCGTAACCTCAAGCATTACGATGTTCGCTATGGGGTATCCTGAGCCATGCATCAACATTGGGATCATCAAAGACAGTGACCAGTCCAGCAGAAATTTCAAATCAAACCCAAAGCGACGCGCTTGAAGTTTTGTTGATTGATGGATCTGGTTCTATTATTTTTCTGAGCCCCGGCGCCGCAAAATATTTGGACCATTCGCAACATGAGCTGCAGGGCAGGTCGCTGAGCGAGGTGTTCAGCGATGGAATTCATCCAGCGTTTCCTTGGCTTGATCAATTATCAAGGGCGGGTTCTCCGTTGCCGCCATTGCTTTTGGATTTGTCGCACCCTCAATCCGAAGCGGCTGCCATTCATATTGAGGGAGTTCTTTACGCCATTGAAATTGGTCCGCGCGCCAAGGGAGAAACCGTGGCCGGGCTTGCCATTCGACCAAGCGCAGGATCCGTGGTTGAAAGCGCGCTGTTAACAGCGCAGCGTCAAATTCTTGAGTTGGTTGCGCAGCGATCCACGCTCACAAACACATTGCAAGCGGTGGCCGCATTCTCAGAGAAGGTTCTTCCAAGCGAGGTTTTTTGCATGTTGACGCCCGTCACGGAGCAAGGCGTCGTTGGTGAAGGTTTGTGCGCCACGCTTCCTACTGACATTCGCGGTTTGTTGGCGCAATATAAAAATTCCTCGGACGCCGCGCCTGGTGTTGTCGCAAAAAATACTGGAAAGATGGTTGTGGACACTGGTTTGGAATTGGATCCAAGATGGTCCGCGTATTCCAATCGGTTGCGCGGTCACGGACTTGTCGCCGTATGGAGTGTTCCAATTTTTGATTCACGCGTCTCGGTTGTGCGCGCCTTGCTTGAGTTTTATTTGCCGATTCGTCGCGGACCCAATCGCATTGAGATCAAAGTGATCGAAGAATTGGCGCAACTTGTTCGATTGGCGATCGACTTGCATCAACTGCAATCGGATCTGGATCAAAGTGAGTCCAGTTTGCGCTCCACGATCCAAACCATTCCAATCATTTTGTGGCAGACGGATACGAATGGGCGCTACACCGCATGCGAGGGCAAAGGTCTTGAATCACTTGGTTTGACCAGGTCAGAAGTGATTGGAAATTTGGTGACGGATATATTTCAATCCGATCCAAATGCTTTGCAGTATGTGCGCCGAGCGATCTCGGGCGAAAATGTCGCGGGCGAACTCGCGGTTGGGAACACTCGATTCATCCAGTCCGCTGGACCCTTGAAAGACCAGAGCGGCGCGATCCGTGGCGCCCGTGGTATCGCGCTTGATGTCACGGCTCAACGAATCGCCGAAGAAGTTGCGCAGGCGAGTGGTGATTTGCTCAAGACCGTCATTGATACGGCGCTTGACGCCTTGGTCACAATTGATGTCAAAGGAAATATTGTGCTTTGGAACAAGCAGGCTGAATTGCTTTTTGGTTGGACAGAAGTGGAAGTTCGGGGCAAGCGACTGGATGAAACTATTATTCCGCCCACGCTTGTGAAGGCGCATCAAGAAGGCATGCGCCGCTATTACACGGAAGGCGTGGGGCCAATTCTTGGCAAGCGGATTGAAATCACAGCCATCAATCGTCAAGGGAATATTTTTCCTGTTGAGTTGGCCGTGAGTCCGCACAAGGGAAAATATGTTGGTGGATTCAGCGCGTTCATCCGGGATATTTCCGATCGCCGCCGCAGTGACTCCGCTGTGAAGGCCAGTGAGGAGCGGTACAAGTTGGTGATTGAGGCCAGTAGCGACGGATTTTGGGATTATCGACTGGATGGCGGAGTGAGCGTGGTGAGCGATCGGTGCTTGACCATGCTTGGATACAAAGTTGGTGACGCGCTTGTGACCACTCCCGATGTCAATCCATTGATACATCCTGACGATGCGCCGCTTGTGAAAAAGATTTGGGAAGCACATCTAGCTGGCAAGAGCTCACATTACGAGTCGCAGCATCGGCGTCGTGCCAGCGACGGATCGTGGCGATGGATTCTTGATCGTGGAAAAGTGGTTGAGCGCATAGAGGGTGATAAGGCGTTGCGTGTTTCAGGCACGCAAACCGATATCACAGAACGCCGTGGATTAGAGGAGAGTTTAAGCTCCGCGCAACGCATGGAATCACTTGGATTGCTCGCCAGTGGATTTGCCCAGGAATTGGATGGCGTTCTTTCGGTGATCCGCGCCCACGCGTCGCTTGCCAACATCGCAACTGGATTGCCCATGAAGGCGATTGAAAGTCTGGAAGTGATCCAACTTGAGGTTGCCCGCGCCAAGGCGATGAGCAGGAATTTAATTTTGCTTGGCGAGGGAAATGAAGTTGGCGAGCTAGCGCGCCCTATTGTGATAAGCGACGCGGTTCGCGAGGCTGTTCGATTGCTAAGCCCGAACTTTCCTAGAACAATCACGGTGGTGACAGAAGATCTCACGGAAGGTCGTGAGCGTGTCGCCATTGATTCAAGTCGAATGCAGCAGTCGATTCTGAATATGTTGATGCGTTCAGCGGAGGCGTTGGCCAACACTGGTTTGATCACGTTGCGCATCACGCAGTCTGTGGATGAAGTGGAACCGTTGATTCGTGTTGAATGTATTGATCGCGGTGAACCGCTGAGCGCGCACCAATTGCAGCATGCGTTTGAGGCGCTTGCCTCCGATGGATCGTTGCGTGGAAGAACATCGATGGGGTTGGCCGCCGTGAAGCGTTTCGCCGAGTTCGCCGGCGGTCATGCCACAATCGCAAACACCCATGAAGGAACCGTGTTATGCCTGAGTATTCCCATAGTTCCGGAGTTCTCGTCGCAGGATCGATTCCCCATTGTGTTGGCCGAAAATCATCCACTCTTGCGACCCATGTTGGTTGAGGCTCTGCAAGCCAACGGACATCGGGTGATCGCGATCGATCGCGAGCAGGATTTGGTTGCGGCCACCAAGCGGGCGGGGCCTCAGTGCATTTTAATTCTTGATCAAGCAAGTATCTCCGCGCCTCTTGGCGAGGTGCTTGATGCAATCAATGCGGGCTTGAAATCCATGCCGCCTGTGATCCTGCTTGTGGGTGTCGCGGAGAAAAATACTCAACTACATATGCCCGTCGTTCGATTGCAGAAGCCATTCATGCTTGATTCCCTATTGTCAGAGATCGCAAAATTGTCGGCGGTCGCTCATTCCAAACGCTAACCTCACGTCCATGACTTCAATCACGCCACGCTTGGATGCGCTGTTGAACACTGAAAGTTTCCAGGCATTGGCGCAAGAGCGCTTGAGCACATTGGCGTTTGATTACTACCGCTCAGGCGCGTGGGGCGAGTGGACTTTGCAAGCCAACGTGGATGCGTGGAAAGAAATTTCATTGTTGCCGCGCTCCTTGGTTGATGTGTCGCGACGAAATCTTTCCTGCGAATTATTCGGAATGCGCTTGCCATTTCCATTGCTAATCGCGCCCACCGCCATGCAGTGCATGGCCGACGCGCAGGGCGAAGTTGCCACCGCGCGCGCCGCCGCGAATGCGGGCGTTCCCATGGTGCTTTCCAGTTTGTCCACGCGATCCATAGAGGATGTCGTCAACGCCTCAAGCGCGGATGTGGTGATGCAAATTTATATTTCCAGCGACCGTGGTTTCACAAAGTCGCTGGCGCAGCGCGCGCAAAGCGCCGGCTGCAAGGCGTTGATGGTCACTGTTGACACTCCGGTGTGGGGCGTGCGCGAGCGCGACATACACAATGGATTTTGCGTTCCAGAAGGTATGTCAATTGTGAATTTGCAACGGCCCGGTCAGCCCACAGGCCATTCAGGCAGCGGCATTGGAGCGGCGCTTGGATGGACCATTGACGCGTCGTTGACATGGAAGGATTTGGACGTGATTCGCCAAGCTGTAAATATTCCAGTCATGGTCAAGGGAATTTTGCGCGCCGACGACGCAGAGCGGGCGTTTGATCATGGCGCGGCCGCTGTGGTGGTGAGCAATCATGGCGGCAGACAACTTGATGGTGCCGCTCCAACTGCGCGCGCATTGCCCGCGATTGTTGAGCGGGTGGCGGGACGCGGTCCAATTATTGTGGACGGTGGAATTCGCCGTGGCGTTGATATTGTTCGCGCTCTCGCTCTTGGCGCCAACGCCGTGCAGGTGGGACGTCCAATTTTGTGGGGACTTGCCGCGGGTGGAGAAGCTGGCGTGGCGCGCGTGCTTCAAATTTTGTTTCAAGAATTCGATATCGCCATGGCGCTTTCTGGCTGCGCTGAATTGTCCGCGGTGACTGCGGATTTAATTTGCCCGAGTCCCTGAGCCTTAGCAGAGTGAAAAACTAAAAAAAGAAAAGCCCAAATCTATTCAATTTGGGCTGTGAAATGATTGATGTGTGTCGCAAAGCGTCGCAGTGGCGCGGCTTACTTATCGATCAAATATTCCATGCTCACCACGGCCTTGGCGCTTTTTTTAATTGAACTCACGTCGTTCATTCCGTAATCAGAAACTTCATTGGATCCAAAGGGAACAATTTGAAACACGCCTTGTGACGCGTTTGCCAGCGCGCCTACTTTGCTGCCAGAACTTTTTGCCAGCAACTGCGCGCGATCAAATCCATTTTGCGTGGCCTTCTCAAGCAGTTCCATTTTTACGGCTTCGAGCACTCCGCATGTGTACTGCGGATCGCCGGAGGCAATTTGAATTCCTTCCTTGAGCAAGTTGGATACTTTCATTTGCAAGTCGGCAATCGCGTTGACACGAGGCGATGTCACATTGATTGTTTGCGTGGCCACGTAGTAATCCACCTTGTTCATCACCACGCCTTTTTCATTTTTCACGTATACGGGCGTGACATCAAGGTTGGACATGGTGATTTCCTCGGCGGTGAATTGATTCGCCGTGATCACGGCTTGCACCTTCGCCACTCCAGGATCAAGTTTGGTGAACGCGTCCGCAGTTGAGTTGCCGCTCGCCGTCACCACGCCACTCCAGTGGCCGCTATCGGAAATCACGGTGATTTCAGAAACGCCTTTCACGCGAATGGTTTGACCCGATTTTGTTCGCGTTGCAATTGCCGTTCCAACGGCTTGCGACGACAGCACCACGCCCAGAGCGAGCGTGGCTCCAAGCAAAAACATTCCAAGCCCAAAATTTTTAACCAGGGGTGGAAAACGTGAAATAAAAGATGTGTTCATGTGCGCAGTCCTTTGCGGAAGATTTTAGAATGTTCAACAACCTTGTCGAACTGCGAGAAGCATATGAATTTTCTGTTTGCAAGTAAACACAAAGTCATTTGTTTGTAAAAATATCAGATGTGAAAGTCTGGCTTAGAGTGGCTTGGAAGTTGGTTGTTCAGTTGCCGCTACGCCCAAGCCGCCGTAGGTTCGGCGCCGATGAGCGAAGTCAGCCAGAGCCAAATCCAGATCGCGATCGCAGAAGTCCGGCCACAAAGTTTGCGTGACATGGAATTCGGCGTATGAAATTTGCCATAAAAGGAAATTACTCACTCGCATCTCGCCGGCGGTGCGAATCAACAGGTCGGGATCGGGCAAGCCTTTGGTATAAAGGTGATCGCTTATGGCTTTTTCGTTGATCGAATCAATCGAAATGGCGCCACTTTCCACACGTTGCGCAATCTCTTTGCAAGCCTGGGTGATTTCAGCACGCGCGCCATAATTCAAGGCTAGGCATAGGTTTAAGCCGTCGCAATGGGCGGTGGCTCGCTCGGTTTCGTCAAGCAAAGCCAGCACATCGGCGTGCAGGCCGTCGCGCTGGCCAACGCGACGAAAGCGAATGTTGTTGGCAAGCATGGTGGGCAATTCTCCATGAAGGTGCTCGCGCAAAAGTTGCATGAGAGCGGTCACTTCAGATTGTGGCCGCTTCCAATTCTCGCTGGAAAATGAATACAAGGTAAGTGCCGCAATCCCACGCTTGGCGCAAGATGTGGTGATTTCGCGCACATTCTTGCTGCCGGCTTTGTGCCCCAACTCCCGCATCAATCCCCGCGCCGCCGCCCAACGGCCATTGCCATCCATGATGATGGCGATGTGCTTTGGCAGGGGACGATTTGCTTTTGAATCAGCCAGCGAAGCGGATGTTTGTGTCGTGGGCGGATTCATTGTGCAATGCTAGGCGATTATGTTCCAGCGGCGACTAAAGTTTGAGTGCGCTCTGGTCCAACCCCAACCATTTCTATGGGAACGCCCAGGAACTGTTCAATACGATCCAAATACTTGCAGGCATTTGGCGGTAATTGCGAGCGATTCTCGGCATATTGCACATGCTCAGACCAGCCAGCAAGTGTTTCGTACATGGCCGTCACGCATTGAAGCCGGTGGGCGTCAGGGATAAATCGATCAGTTTCCTGGCCATTTGCCAGGCGATACTTGGTGCAAATCTTCAGCTCGTCCACGCCGCTGAGCACATCAAGCAGTGTGCACGCCACGCCGGTTGCTCCGCAAATCATGACCGCGTAGCGAACCGCGACAAGATCAAGCCAGCCAACACGCCGCGGCCGACCAGTGGTTGTTCCAAACTCGCGGCCGCGCTGGCGAATCCCTTGGCCAACTTCATCCAGCAACTCGGTGGGAAACGGACCCGCGCCAACGCGCGATGTGTAGGCCTTCATAATTCCAAGCACGCGGTGAATCTTGCTGCCAGGCATCCCGGTGCCAGCGGGAATTCCAAGCGTGGAACAATTGCTACTTGTCACAAATGGATACGTGCCGTGATCAATGTCAAGCAAGCACGCATTGGCGCCCTCGAACAAAATTCTTTTTCCAGCTTTCACCGCGTCATGCAAACCATAGACGGTGTCCTTGATGTGTGGGCGCAAAGTTTCACCGGCTTTGGCGAACCGTTCGGCCAGCGCGTCTGGATCCAGCGGCGGAGCCTTCACGCCAAGCGCCTGCAATTCCTTGGTGCGCAAACGGCAAATCACACGCAGGCGTTCCTGTAAATATTTGGCGTCAAGCAAATCGCCCATGCGAATGGCGGTGGAGCGATTGATCTTGTCGCCGTAGGCCGGACCAATGCCGCGTCGCGTTGTTCCAATGGCAAGGCTGCCCGCGTCATGCTCAGTGACTCCGGCTAAATATTCTTCCAGCGCGGCATCCTGTTCCTTGTGATAGGGAAGCACTGCGTGGGCGCGATCGCTCACTTGCAAATTGTCCGCCACGCGGACTCCGCGTTTACGCAGGCCGTCAATTTCCTCAAGCAACTTTTCTGGATCAACCACAACGCCGTTGCCAATCACGCACGTTTTGTCGGCGTGCAAAATACCGCTGGGTACCAAATGCAGCGCGTAGCGTTCTTTGTCCACCACAACGCTGTGGCCGGCGTTGGCGCCGCCGTTGTAACGCACAATCACATCATGTTGCGATGTGAGCAGGTCGACAATCTTGCCCTTGCCTTCGTCGCCCCATTGCAAACCAACGACCGCTGTATTTTTTAAGTCTTTCACGCGATTGATGCTACGGGAATCGCTTGGGATTTTGTGATGATATAGCGGGCAAAATGCTGCATTTCTTTGCGTGGGTCCGGTTTCAATACCGGCGTCGGCATCCTTTTCCATCGTGATCAAAATTCAATTCGTGATTGGACATGTGATTTCAATTTCATGATCCGCTTTGGATTGTATTTTTCAATTCGTAATTTCAGCAAGAGCGTCTATTGTGCGCATTGTGAAACTCACCGCCACATCCTCAACATCTCTGCCCATGGCGCCAGACCCTACGCCAAAGCCTGTCGAACTGGGCGTTGAGTTGCCGAGCGGCGGAGTGCGTGGCGATGGCATGTATGTGCATGTTCCATTTTGCCGTCACAAATGTCATTACTGTGATTTTTATTCTTTTGTTGACGCGCAAGATCGACAGGAAGTTTTTGTCGCGCGCATGGAAAATGAATTGGCTACTTGGGCTCGCGTTCAGCGCGGTGAATTGCAAACACTGTTTGTTGGCGGAGGAACGCCAACCATGTTGCGCCCCGAGTTGTTGGATCGAATGTTGTCGGCCATTCGCGGCATGTTGAAGTGGACCGCGGGGGCGGAGTGGACCGTAGAGGCGAATCCGGAAACCGTAAGCGAGGAGATCGCCGCGGTGTTGGCCAAGCATTGCGTCACTCGTGTTTCGTTGGGCGCGCAAAGTTTCCAGCCAGAATTGCTCGCGGCGCTGGAGCGTACGCATGATCCAGCTTCGGTCGCCCGCGCTGTTGGTCGTTTGCGCAACGCGGGAATCAAAGGCATCAATCTGGATTTAATTTACGCCGTTCCTGGCGCAACCATTGATTTATGGCGCCGAGATCTTGTTGCAACTTTGGAGTTGAACCCAGAGCACATGTCGTGTTATGGATTGATGTATGAATCCAACACGCCGCTTGGCGTGCGCCATAAGCGTGGCGAAGTCACTGCGATTGGCGAGGATTTAGAAGTCGAAATGCACGAACTCGCGGCGCGTATGTTGGGCGATGCCGGCTACGAACACTATGAAATTTCCAATTGGTCAAAGCCAGGCCATCGTTGCCAACACAACATTTTGTATTGGAATAATTGCAATTGGTTTGCGGCAGGTCCCGCGGCCAGTGGCCATGTGGACGGCTTGCGTTGGCGCAATGTGCCGCGGCTTTCGGATTGGTTGGAGACCAGCGGCTTTGCGCCCGTGCAAGATGTGGAGCGACTTGATGTGGATGGACAAGTGGGCGAGACATTCATGATGGGCTTGCGCTTGATTGATGGAATGTCTGGCGAGCGCGTGCAGGAATTGCTTTCCAAGGGCGCGCGCGCCACGGTGCGCAGAATTGCCATCGCTCAATTTCGCGCCGATGGTTTGCTGGAGGAAGTTCGTGGTCAACTTCGTTTGACCCCACGCGGCCGCATGCTGGCCAGCGAAGTGGCGATCGCATTGCTGTGATTTAAGATTTGGAGAGAATCTCAATCAGGCGAGCTTCGTCGCTGTCATTCACCCAGATCATCGCAGTCAGCGATCCGCCAATCGTGAGGCTTAGAATTGTTTCAATGTTTATTCCCGCGCTTGCGATGGAGTCCAAGCGTGAAACAAAACTTCCACTTTCAGAGTTGTCATTGATCAAGAACGCGGTGGTTTCGGTCACTGGCATCTCGGCGTCGCGCGCGAACGATCGGAATTGATCCGCGCTCTCTGGAATGCAATGAAATCCCACGGAAGCGCGGCCAATGACGGGTCCCCACATTCCAATCATTTCAACGTCCGCTTGGCGCAATTGAGTGCAAAGGCGAGCGAGTTCGCCCGGTCTATGTGACAGGCGTAAAACAAAATCACTGACTCGCGACCATTCAAGCATGGCGCAATAGTAACAATTTCAGAACCTTCGCAGCGAATGTGATTTCATCGTACTCTTCTGCGCATGATTGGTCTCACACGATTGCTTGAAAGTTCCATCGACTACGCGGGTTTATTTCCGCCCGCCTCGTACTCCATGGAAAAAACAGTGGAGATGTTCGCCAAGCATCGCGAGACTCCCGAGCGATGGCTGCTTTCGCGGATTGTGATTCCAGCAAAGCGTCTTTCCGAGTTTGAAAAATTCGCCGCGCCTTTGTGGCCCAAGTCCACCGCCGACAACAACGCCGAAATGTGGCGCGTGACGGCGCTTGTGTCCTCGCTTGATGATCCTGAATTGGAGCGCGACCTTGAGCAAATCGACGAGTTCAACACCTTCTATAAAAAGAAGGGCGGAACTCCGGTGCACATCGAGGCCATTGAGACCAAGGCGACAGATAGCGAAATGATTTCCGAGTTGATGGAATTGATTCCCGACGAGTACGAGGCGTGGGTTGAGATTCCTTGGGAAAAAGATCCGCGCGGAATGATCACGGCGCTTGGCGGATTTGATGTGGGCGCCAAAATTCGCACGGGTGGAATGACGGCCAGCGCGCATCCAACACCGGAGGCGCTTGCGGTGTTCATCGAGGCCGCGGCCGCCACCAAGGCGCTGTTCAAGGCGACCGCGGGGTTGCATCATCCCGCGCGCCAAATGTCCAAAAGTTTGGGCTGCGAGCAATTTGGATTTTTCAACGTATTTGTGGGCGCATGCTTGGCATTTCATGATTTAGCCAAGGGCGACAAGTTGGTCAAAGTTCTAAGCGAGAGCGACGAAAAACAATTCGTGTTCACCGCGGAAGGTTTGAAATACAAGGACTATCGCCTGACGATCAAGCAAATCATGGACGCGCGCAAGAAATTTATTCGCTCATTTGGAAGTTGTTCTTTTGACGAACCTGTTGCCGACTTGAACAAACTTGGTTTGATTCGTCTTGGGGAGACGGCTTCATGATGTCCAGTTGGGTTGCGTCGGCTCAAGCGCCGGATGGTGACTTTCCGTTGGCGAACTTGCCGTGGGGTTGCTTCACGCGCGCGGACCGCGCTGGCGGCGCGCGCATTGGCGTGGCCATTGGAGATCAAGTGCTTGATGTGCGCGAGGCTCTGGGTCACGGATTTCTTGCGGGTCTTGCCGCGAGTGTTCAAGCCGCGCTGCGCTGCGAATCATTGAACGAGTTCATGAACTTGGGACCGACCGCGTGGAAATCCGCGCGCGTGGAAGTTACAAAGCTGTTGTCCAGCGATGAACGCGCCTTGCAAGATCACAACAAGGTCGCCGACATTGTTGTGCACGCCAAGAACGTGGCCATGATATTGCCCGCAAAAATTGGCGATTACACCGACTTTTACGCCAGTATTCACCACGCGACCAATGTTGGAAAAATGTTTCGTCCCGACAATCCGTTGCTTCCAAATTGGCGGCACTTGCCCGTTGGCTATCACGGCCGTGGTAGTTCCATTGTGGTTAGCGGCGTGGATGTTCGCCGGCCTATGGGTCAAACTTCCGCCACCGATGATGGTCCGCCAACATTTAGCGTGGTGCGCCTTCTAGATTATGAACTTGAAGTTGGCGTGTATGTGGGCAAGGGCAACGCCATGGGCGAGCGTGTTGACATTGCACATTCGCGCGAGCATTTGTTCGGCGTGTGTTTGTTGAATGATTGGAGCGCGCGCGATGTTCAGAAGTGGGAGTACCAACCCCTTGGCCCATTCAACGCCAAGAACTTTGCCAGCACTGTTTCGCCGTGGATTGTCACGCTTGACGCCATTGAGCCATGGTTTGAAAGCGGTCCTGTTCGAGAGGCCGACGCGCCCGCGAACTTGCCATACTTAGTTTGGAAAAACGATTTCACATTTGATTTGCAGTTGTCAGTGTCCATTGTGAGCGCGTCGATGCGCGAGAAAAACATGGCTCCGTTTGAGATCAGCCGCGGTTCCTACCGCGATATGTACTGGACGCTTTCGCAAATGTTGGCGCACCACACTTCCACGGGTTGCCCCATGAACGCGGGTGATTTAATGGGTAGCGGAACGGTCAGCGGCACAACTCCAGAAAGCCGCGGCAGCATGCTTGAGCGCACATGGCGCGGCACGGAACCACTGCAATTGCCCGATGGAAGTAGCCGAAAATTCATTGATGACGGCGATGAAATAATTATGCGTGGCTGGTTACCTGCCAAAGGAAATCTGCCGCGCATTGGCTTGGGCGAATGCCGCGGGCGAATACTTCCCGCGCGTTCAGCGTAAATAGCTTTTTAATTTCGCGTGATCAAGCGCGATGATATCGCCAGGCTTCGCGCCCAACTTCGTGAATTCGCCAGGCGGCAACTCAATGGCGTACAGACCTTCACCCGCGGCGGGATAGTGTTTTAAGCGCGACTTGTAGGCTTCCTCGGTTTCGGTTGGCGCACGCAACGGCTCCGCTTTCATGGTTTCAATGGAGACAATTTTTCCATTGCGATCCACATAGGCCACGTCCATGTCGGTCAAGCAGTCGTACATCCAGAAACTCATCATGTCGGACACTTTGAACACGAAGATCATTCCGGTCCCGGCGGGAACAGACGCGCGCTTTCCCAATCCACGCGTGCGACTTGGCGCGTCGGCGGCAACCTCCAACTCAAATTTCTTGCCACCGATGGTCACGGTCTCAAGTGGCAAGCCCTACGGCGCTTTACGCGCTGCGCTCTTATTGCCACCGGACGCGGCGGTGTCTTGCGACGAATTATTCAAGGCAACAAACCCAACAACGCTTGCCATTAACAACACGACAATTCCAAGTTTGATTGACAGTTTCATAATGTGAATTCCATTTTGAATACAAGTTTGAATTCGAATCCCACGCCATAGTTGTTTGGTTGACTCGCCTTGAATTGGGGCTTGAAAACCCGTTTGAATTCCGCATTGATTCCCTGAATTATTCCCACGTATTCGCACTTTTTGGTCCTTGCGGCTTGGCATCTTTGGCGGGGGTTGCGCCAGCGGGCGCGCCTGGCACGGTGTCATCTTCCCAACTATTTGGATACGCCAAATCATCCAGACCCAGCGCAGCCTGCGTTGGAAAGAGCGGACGGAATGTATCGCACATCACCGCCAGTTCATCGGTCACCGTGGCGCCAATACTTTTCTCAATTGTGCCTGGATGCGGTCCATGCGGAATGCCTTGCGGATGCAAAGTCATGGACGAAACTTCAATGCCGCGGCGTGCTTTGTAGTTGCCGTGCACGTAATACAACACTTCATCCGAATCCAAATTGGAATGGTTGTATGGAAGCACAATTGCCTGCGGATGAAAATCAAGCAGGCGCGGACAGAACGAGCAGATCACAAAATTGTGGCCTTCAAAAGTTTGGTGCGTTGGCGGCGGCATGTGGTGCTTGGCCACAATCGGACTGAAGTCATCAATGTTGAACGCGTATGGGTAATAGCAACCATCCCAACCAACCACATCGCATGGATGATGCTTGTAGAAGTAGCGATGCACTTGGTCGCGGCTCTTAATGCGAACTTCAAACTTTCCGGATTGATCAAAGTGCAAAGGCTCTTGCGGCAGGCGCAAGTCGCGCTCGCAGTAGGGCGCGTGCTCCAGAAATTGCGCGGTGGTTTTTGACAAGTAGCGCGGCGGCGGCAGAATATGGCTGCCATTTGCAGTTTCAAATCCAATGAAGCGCGCCTCTGGTTCGCCAGCCGCAGGCTTGTTGAAAGTCATTTTGTAAATCACACCCTTAGGAATGATCAAGTAATCGCGCGGACCAAACTTCAGCGTGCCAAAAGTTGTCTCTAGCGTTCCACTACCAAAGTGAATGAACAAACATTCATCGGCTTGGCCATTCTTGAAGTGGTAGGGCATTGTTTCGGCGGGAACGCACGCGAACATTTCAACATCGCTGTTGCCAAACAACACCACGCGGCCAGTGATTGGATCGCCCTTGGCTTTCATGGCCGCGGTCTTGATGTGACGCATGCGCATGACGGATTGCTCCACGTACACGGGCTTGGTTTCGTAGAGTGGCTCCCAGCCAATCACTTGCGTGGGTGGATGAATGTGATAAAGCGTGCTGGTTGGACCGACAAAGCCCTCGGTTCCGAAGACTTCCTCGGAGTAGAGCGCGCCGTCTGGTCTGCGAAATTGAATGTGTCGCTTTGCGGGAAGCTTTCCCATGCTGGTGTAATACGCCATGGCGAGAGTGTACGAAACTGTGGCGAATCGTTGCGGGTGTTACTCTGCGTTCATGAGTGAATCCGCCACAACCCACAACACGCCGCCCACGGTGTTGCATGAAACCCAGGAGTGGCTAGTTGTGAATAAACCAGCGGGTTGGCACAGTGTTTCGCGTGAGGGCGACGAAGGCGAAAGCGTGCAATCGTGGCGTGCCCGCCGCGAACCATCTTCGCAAAGCATTCCTGAATGCGGCTTGTGCCATCGACTGGATCAGGGAACTTCCGGTTGCTTGCTGATCGCAAAAACGTTGGAGGCGCATGAGCGCCTGCGCACGGCCATGGGTGGCGCCGACGGAGCGATTGCGAAAACATATTTGGCGTTGGTCAAAGGTGGTTTGGACAAGGAAGGAAATTTCCGTCTTCACTTTGAGGGCCGCTATAAACGCTCCGCAAAAGTTTCTGTGTCACGCGCCGGTTCATGGGAAACTGGCGGTCGATGCAAGTGGAAAGTTCTGCGACATATTGTCGCCCGCGGCGTGGATGTGGTTGAAGTTGAATTGATCGGCCCAGGCCGGCGCCACCAAATTCGCGCGGGCTTCGCGTACTTGGAACATCCGCTTGAAGGCGACACGCTGTACGGCGCGCAGGGGCCATCGCACTTTTCGCTGCATGCGTGGAAAATAATGATCGATGGCCTGACGGTGATTGCGCCGCCGCCGCCACGATTTGTCCCGTAAATTTTTTGCGTGAATCACTTCAATTGAATTCGCCAAGCACTTTGCGTCAAGCGTTTACGTCGCAAGCCGCACATTCACTTTGTAGTTATAATTGACGCCTGTCATGCATCACATAATTCAAAGGAAATCCAAATGAAATTCATCAATTTTGCCGCCGCCGTATGTCTTGCCGTGATGTGCTCCGCTTGCAACAAAGGCACCAATGTCGAGTTGACTGGCTTTATTCCCGCGAAGTTTCCTTTGGACTACAACAAGAGCACGGAAATTCACTCCTACAAAAATCCAATGACGGACCTGAGCGCTTTCAAGTCAGTGCTTGTTCAAGAAGTAAAAATTCAAGCCAACGGCGACAATCCTGACGAAGCCAGCAAACTTTCTATTCAGTTCCGCAACGACCTCATTGGCGCGGTTGGGTTGCCTGTCGCGGCGGCCGTTGGTCCTGGCGTGTTGGAAATTCGAGCGTCGATCACTGGCCTGAAGCCAAATATTCCAGCGCTCAACATTGCGCCACAAAGTCAGATGCGCGGTAGGGGCTATGGCTATGTTGCGTGCGAGATATACGCGCTTGACGGCAAGGACGGCGCGCCATTTGCGGCCTACGCCGACACGCAAAACACGCAGCGCTTTAGTTCTGAAAAGATGAGCGATTGGGGCAGCGCCCAAGCGGGTTTAAAGGTGATGTCAGATGCGTTCGGAGCCATGCTGAAAAAGAAATAAATTTCATTTTCAACAAATCGAATAAGTGCGACATTTTCGCGCACATTCCGAAATCTGACCGCGCGCGCTACTAGACTCCACACCATGCGAACGGACTCGCTCATACCTGTGCAGACTGCGCATGGAGTCGATGTTGTCGGGTGCTCTGCGCCTGAACTCGACCCCGCGGTCGTTGACGATATTCAACGCGTCTGGGGATTCCACACATTGCGCCCACTGCAGGCCGAAGCAATCGCCGCGGGCATTGCGGGTCGCGACACTCTCGTGGTCATGCCCACGGGTGGCGGAAAAAGTTTGTGCTATCAAGTGCCCGCGCTCGCGGCGGCGCGTGCTGGCGACACTCGCATTGATGTCTGCGTGAGTCCGCTGATCGCATTGATGAAAGATCAAGTGGATGGTCTGCGCACCAACGGCTATCCCGCCGCGTCACTGCATTCAGGCATGACCAATGAGGAGCGCGATGACGTGCGCCGTGCCGTGCGCGCTGGCGAGGTGCGCTTGCTGTTCGTGTCGCCGGAGCGTCTGCTTACGCCAGGCTTTGATACATGGCTCGGCAGTGTGGGCGTGCGCGCGATCGCAATTGATGAGGCGCACTGCATTAGCCAGTGGGGCCATGATTTTCGGCCGGAGTATCGGCAACTGAAGCAATTGCGAACCATGTTTCCTGGAGTGAGTCTGCACGCATGCACCGCCACCGCGGCGCCGCCGGTGCGTGATGACATTGTGGCGCAACTTGAACTTGCGGATCCGCTGGTGCTGGTTGGAAATTTCGATCGCCCCAATTTGATCTATCGAATCGAACCGCGCGTTGATGGGCGCAAGCAAATCTTGGGCGTGTTGCAGCGCCACCGCGGCGACGCGGTGATTGTGTATTGCATGAGTCGCAAAGAGACGGAGTCGCTTGCGGAATATTTGGTCAAGGAAAAATTCAACGCCGCGTGCTACCACGCGGGCATGACATCCATTGCGCGCAGCAAGGTGCAGGAGCGATTCACCCGGGAAAAGCTTGACATTGTGGTGGCTACGGTTGCGTTTGGCATGGGTATTGACCGCAGTAATGTGCGCGCGGTGGTGCACATGACTCTTCCAAAAAGCATTGAGCATTACCAACAGGAAACTGGCCGCGCCGGTCGCGATGGTCTTGAGAGCGAGTGCGTGTTGTTCCACTCATACGCCGATGTGATGAAATGGAATTCCATCACCCAGCGCAGTGCTGATGAGGCGCGCGCGCGTTTGCACGATGAGGGCGCCGACGCCGATGCGTTGGCGGCGCTTGATGCGTCGGTGGCGCAAGGCCGCGTGCAACTTGAAGCCATGCAGAGCATGGCTGGTGGCGCGGCGTGTCGTCATCGATGGCTTGTTGAGCACTTTGGCCAACGTTACGAACCGCTTGCGCGTGACAGCGGCGCTGAAAACACAACTGGCAACACAAATGGTTGCGGCGCGTGCGATGTGTGCCTGCAAGAAGTGCGCATGGCAAATGATTCCACCACGGTGGCGCGCAAATTGTTGAGCGCGGTGGTGCGCACTGGTCAGCGCTACGGCGCCGCGTATGTGGCCGATGTTGCGCGCGGAGCGGACACGGAGGAGGTTGCGCGCCGCGGGCATGCGTCGCTGCCCACCTACGGCGCGCTGAAAGATGATGACAAGAAGACGCTGGTGAATTACATCTTTCAAATGGTCGAACGCGGGTTGCTTGCGCGCACGCTTGATGAACATCCCGTGCTTGTGTTGACAGAGCAAGGTCATCGCGCGTTGCGTGGTGAAGTGGAAGTTCAATTGCGCGCGCCGCCGAAGGGTCGCTCGCGTGCGCATGCAACGGCCACGACTGTACATGGCGCGCATGAGGTTGACGCGTCGCTTTTTGATCGGCTGCGCACGCTGCGGCGTGAGCTGGCCACTTCGCGCCGCGTGCCGCCGTATGTCATCTTTAGCGATGCCACGCTTATGGAAATGGCCGCGCGCAAGCCGCAGTCGCTTGACGAGTTTGCGCAAATCAAGGGTGTGGGCGAGAAGAAACTCGCGGATCTTGGTCTGACATTCTTGCGCGTGATCAATGAGTAGCGGGGCGCACTCACACACCAAGGGCTTTGCGTTTGCCATCAATAAAAACCATGTGATGAGTGAGGTGGTGGGTATAGATGGCAAGAATTTCTCCTAGCGTCACCTTTCCGCGTTGAGTATGAATGCCCACGCGCGCAAACGCCGGGGAATCAAGTGTTCGAAGCCAGCGCGCCGTGAATGTTCGATTGGCATCAAAGAGGGCAAGTGCTTCGGCGATATCTGTTTTCTCCGCCGCCAAGCGTGCGATAAACGCATCTTCGTCATACGAAACAAGTAGCGGCATTTCTTCGGCGGCGATTCGTCGCATGCGATGAGTGGCCGCAAGGTCGCTGTCGATCATGTGGACGATGACTTCTTGAATGCTCCATGTTCCAGGCGCAATGCGGGTGCTCAGCTCCTGCGGCGCAACTCCATGG
>CAIKXA010000014.1 GCA_903831295.1 uncultured bacterium
ATCGGCCTTCTTGGCTGGTGGCATAATCACGGTGTCAATCACATGGATCACGCCATTGCTGGCGCCGACATCGGTCTTGACCACGGTGGCGGATTTATTCAACATCACTTTGCCGTCAACAATGGTGATCATGATTGGTTGGCCTTCAACCGTCATGATTTCCTTCATCTTCACTACTTCGGCGGCGTCTTTCTTGCCTGGCACAACGTGATAGGTCAAGATTGCTGCGAGGGCCTTTGGATCCTTCTTCAATGCGGCCACAGTTTCTGGTGGCAACTTAGCGAATGCAGCGTCGGTTGGCGCGAATACGGTGAATGGTCCCGCGCTGTTGAGCGTGTCAACCAAGCCCGCGGTTGCGATTAGTTCACACAGCGTGTTGAATTGACCAGCATCTTTTGCTGTTTGAACAATGGTTCCTTGCTTTGCGGCTGGCGCAGTGGCTGTTTGGCCGTATTGCGTTGTTGCATTTACGGCAACGCAAATTGAAGTGGTGGCGAGCAATGCGACGGCTACGAATGATTTTGCAAACATGAGTTTCACAATCCTTTGTTAAGTGTTTCCCCTAAATTTTTAGCACGCGCCAAAAAAGCGGGAAATTACTATATGCATGAGTTTGGCGGCAAGTTCGCTAAATTTATCTGTTAACACAATTCACATTCAATGACTTAAGTGATTGAGCGTTAGATACTTATGTAAAGTCCTGCAGATATAATCTTCATCGCAACTTGGCTACGCGATGGCTTTAAACGTTCTTTCGATTGTCAATACAAAGCAATGGACCGCCGCGCCACAAGCAGATGGTTGTTTGTGCCGAAGCCGTCGTCGTACACGCTTGGAACAAGTTCCACGGTGAATTGTTTCAAGCGCAAGCGTTCCATGATCGCTTGCAAGTAGGGGTGCTCCCCCCATGGCGTTGACGCCGCCCGAGTGGGGGACATGCGGATTTCATGCTTGCTCACGCGCGCGAGTTCATCCACGGAGCGCAAGTGAAAATCAAGGTCAAACTCCCTGCCGTCATACAAGCCTCCATCCGCAACGCACGCATATAACATGAGAAAATTCGCTGTTAACACCCTATCAAAGCTGCCATCCGCAAATGGAAGTTTGGGTAGCGACGCGTGCACATAGCGGCCGTGTTTTTTATTCAGTGCGTAGTCCGCGGCGAACGCTTCAAGCGCCAGATATTTGTTGCGCGTGAACTCTTCCAGGTTTTTGTGATGGAGCGAGTCTGGATTTTTTTTCAGTTCTTCAAAAGTTGCGTCAATGCTGGCTTTGCCACGCGCGTGAATTTCACTGGCATCAAACTGGTACATGGGATCGCATCCCACAACATCCAGGCCTTGGCGCAGACCCTCCGCAATAAAACTGTCGGGACCACTTGGGCAATCCAGCGTGCGTCCCTTGCGCAACTCGGTGGGCGTGATCGAGAACATCTGCATGTATTCATCAAAAGTGCGCCCAAAGAATGCGACAAACGAAAGGTGGTACGGAGTGCCCATGTTAAAGATGCTAACGCGGAGATTATTCGCGCCCGGGCAATTTCTGTGTTGCTGCGTGCGCGCACCGAAACCGGATCAAGGGCAAGAAAAATACACGTAAGTGGAGTGGCGGGGAACCGACGAGTCATGCATTAAATTGCTCGACTTGTTGGGGCAGGGATAATTTTTTTAATAAAAAACGCCAAATTATGCCCTTCTACCTTGGTTACTCTATGTTAATGAACATTCTTTCCATCGATATCGGCGGCACGCATGTCAAGATTCGTGTTCCAAATGATCCAGAGAAGCGGCAGTTTGACAGCGGTCCAACGCTCACGCCGCGCATGATGGTGGACGGTGTGAAGAAATTATGCGTGGGCTGGAAGTTTGACGGAGTGTCCATGGGAATCCCCGCGCCCATTCAAAACAATCGGCCGCTGCATGACCCCGCCAATCTTGGCAAGGGTTGGACGGACTTTGATTACGACACCGACTTTGGCGTGCCTGTAAAAATTCTTAACGACGCCGCCATGCAAGCGGTGGGCAGTTACAAAAGCGGAAAGATGTTGTTTCTTGGTTTGGGCACTGGCCTGGGTTCGTGCTTTATTGTTGGCAACCAGATTTTGCCCATGGAGTTGGCGCATCTTCCATATAAGAATGACAAGTCGTTCGAGGATTACGTTGGCCTGCGCGGCTTGGAGCGCCTTGGCAAAAAGAAGTGGCGCAAGTCCGTGGCCGATGTGATTGAAATTCTCACCGCCGCATTGATTCCGGATGAGGTTGTTCTTGGCGGCGGCAACTCGGCGAATTTAAAAGAACTACCAGTGGGTTGTCGTTTGGGTGACAACGCCAACGCATTTGAAGGCGGCTTCCGTTTGTGGGAAAAAGCCTGGGAAAATGCTGTGCCTTTGTATCACGACGCCACGCCGCCAGTGAAAAGTTGATCACAAATTTAGTTGTGCCAAACAAGTCCGCCCATGGGCGAAATATTTCTGCGGCTACTGGCCACGCAAATCACCGCACCGATCAGCATCATGAGCATGCTGAGCAGCATGGGCAGCGTGACTGGACCAATCATAAATACGCCTGGATCAATTTCGCGAAATTGCTCGGTGGCAAGTCGTAGCGATCCGTAGCCCAGCACAAACCAGCCGGTGATCACGCCAGGCTTGCGCGGCTTCAGCCACATAATTGAAAGTAGCGCGAACAATACAACGCCGTCGCTGATGGCTTGCAGAAAATTATTTGGGTAGTAGGCGGTCAAGTACGGCGCAATTTTTTCACGCACCACAACATCGCCGCCATAGCACGCCGCGTACAACATTTCCAACGTGTCGCCGCGCTGAATTGCTCCCGTAACTGGAATGGGAGAAACTTGCATGCCCGCCGCAACGGTGGCGCTGGACATTGGAACGAGCGGCTTCAGCATGGCCAGCGTTGTGTCGCTGATCACGCCCGGGCGCAGCAATTCTTCTGGATACTTCACGCTCCACCAAGGGCCATCCACTTGTAGCGCAATTGGAATGGGTTTTCCCCATAATTCGCCGTTAATCCAGTTGGCGTAGCGACCCAAGCCCAGACCGATGCAGCAACTCCACGCCGCCAAATCCGCCACGTGCGCGAACAACATTCCGTTGCGTTTGCACCACCACAACACGGCAAGAACCACGCCAATGATTCCGCCGTGGCTGGACATTCCGCCGCGGTGAATGAACAGCAATCCCCAAAATGGAAACTCGCTTGTGAATGTGTACAGCAGCGCGTGGTCGTAGAACACAACATGGCCAACGCGCCCACCAACAATCACGCCCATCACGGCCCATGTGAGAAAATCTCCTACTTGTGTTTTTGTCATGGGCGAGCGGTAGGTTGCGGCCATCCACCGCATCAGCAGCCATGCCGCAAAAAATCCAGCCGCGTAGGCGAGTCCGTACCAGCGAATGCCAAAGTTGCCGCTAAAGCGCAGGGCGAACGGCGTACATGTGTGCAACAAACTTTCTGCGAGCAGGTGAGTCATGCTGTTGGTTTTATTTCACCCACGCCGCAGGCACATTGCCGTGCGTGGCAATAATGCGGCTGCGGATTCCACCGCGGCCCTTCCAGTCGGTGATGATTTGCATCCAGCGCGGACTCATGGCGCTGGCCAAGTCGTCGCGAAGTCGGTTGGTCACGGCCTCGTAGAAAATTCCGTCGTTGCGGAAACTTTGGTAATACATTTTCAGACTTTTCAGTTCAACGCACACGGCGGCGGGCTCGTAGCGCAGCGTGACATTGCCAAAATCAGGGTGGCCAGTTTTGGGGCACACACTGGTGAACTCCTCGCTGATGTGTTCAATCACAAATGGCGTTTCGCTGGGTGAGTCAAAGAATTCAAGGCATTCTGGCTTGGGCATTTCAAAATCGTAGCGGGAACAAGCGGGAAGCGGGTTTGCTTGCCAGGCCGCGGTTGGCGCCACATAGAAATGCAGTTTTGTTGGGGCGCGTGAGTTGTTTACAAAGTCACGCGCGGCA
Source organism: uncultured bacterium (assembly GCA_903831295.1). Classification (GTDB taxonomy): domain Bacteria; phylum Planctomycetota; class Phycisphaerae; order Phycisphaerales; family SM1A02; genus SYAC01. The sequence goes on from CAIKXA010000014.1 coordinate 3,990, forward strand.
AGCCATCACGGCGCGATTGTCACGATCGAATTTGGTTCGGTGAGCAACTCGTACACCACCTCGACATCTTGCGGCAACATGCGCACACAACCCATGCTCGCTTGTTTGCCAATTGATCCGATGTCGGTGGTCCCGTGGATGCCGTATCCCTCGAAGTCTTTATTGTGCGGCTCGATTCCCTTGAGACCAATCCAACGCTCACCAATTGGATTCGCCGGATCATTGCTTTGAAAATGTTGGCCAGTGCGGGGATTGCGCCACTCTGGATCGATCAGTTTGCTGCGCGGACGAATCGCAAACGCGCCAGTGGGAGTGCTGTTGAATTCACCAAGCGAAATTGGATAGCTCGCCACCATCACTCGATCGGGACCGTCACCCTCAAATATATTCAGACGAAACTCGCTCTTGCGCACTTCGCCATGAAATGAACCGGTTGGAGTTTTTAAAACTTGCCCAATGCGAATTGAGCGTTCAGTGCTGAGATGATTGATGCGCTGAAGAAATCTCCACTCGCAATCCAAGTGCTGCGCCTTGCGGATGTTTGAAAGCGAATCGCCTTCTTTCACGGTGTATTGCTTTGCATACGGATCATTCGCCAACACGCGTTCGCTGAATGTAAGAACGGCGTTCAACTTGTTGATTGCTTCATATGCGCGCAAACGATCGGCGGTTGTTGTGGCTGAGCCATCGAGAAGACGAGTGAGCGTGTCGCGGGCAGCCACGGGATCGGTGTCCGCTAGTGTTAAAGCGTCTTGCAGCGCGGAATTTGCCGAGGCAATTTCTTCGGACGTGCTCGGTTGCTGATTGGTTGCCGTTGCGATTTGTTGGGCGGGTTGCTGTGTGCTTTGTTGGGCGCCATTCACATTTTGTTTTTGATTTGCATTTGGCTTGGGGTCGCCGATCACGTTTTGATTTGCATTTGTTTCACCAATGACCGTCTTGGTTGCTTTCGGCGCCATCTTTGGCGTGGCCGAATCAGCTTCGATTGTGGCGACAGGAATTTCGGCTAGCGAATTTCCTATGGACGTATCTACTTTTTCAGTTGTATCAACCACACGAATTTCGCTGGCAGGAACTTCGGAGTGAGGTCCAAAGAATCGCCATCCAAGCCAACCAAACACAACCACCAAACCCAAGAGCGCGAACAACTTCCATCCACGGCGGCGAATACGTCGACCGTCACTAGACATCATGCGCCGACCATCAGAACGAATGCTTTGACTTGAAAGAACCATGAGTGAATCCTTGAGGTTGAACCAGATTTAAATCACTGATTTAAATTTGTTGTGGAGCGCAGAGCAAATGCAATTGATAATGCAAGAGTAAATCCAAATGGAAATGCAAGAGTAAGGTTATATCGGCAGTTTGCGCGGGTAAACCGCAACCTCGGACAGATTCAGTGGCGGTAATTTTGCGCCGATCACGCAACTGGTCGCGCAGTGTCTTTGGCAACCGGGCTCGCCTCAATGGCCAGTCTTGTTGCGTGAAGATTCAGTGACCTCGCCCGCGTCGCTTACCAACCACTTGATGCGGCAATCGTGTGGCTCCATGGGCACGCTTTGCACAATTCTCCGCGCGTCGGTCACGCCAACTGTTTGCGCGCTCGAGCCAATTCTGGCTAAGAACCGATCGTAATAGCCGCCGCCGCGTCCAAGACGCCCGCCTTCTTTATCAAATGCAATGCCAGGCACCAACACCACATCAATCGTGTCCGCGTCAATGGGAGTCCATGCGCTGGGAATTTTCACGCCCATTAAATCCACCGTGAAATGTTCATCACTGAGCGAGGTCACCACGCCCACACGTATCGCGTTGCCATCCACAATTGGAAACGCAATCTTTGCGCCGCGCTCAAATGCTTGACGCAACGCGGGCAAAATATCGGGCTCGCTGCCAAGGGCCATAAATCCCAAGATCACGCCGGCTTTGTTCCACTGTGGCCAGCGCTGCAAATGGTCACAAATACGCGCCGAGGCGGCGGAATTTGGCGTAATTCCCTTGAGTTGTCGGCGAAGATTGGATTTCAGTTCTGGATTCATATTATTTCTTCAGTCGCGCGCGCTTTGTGTCGACAAGTTTATGGTGGTAATGAACCCACCTGCGAGTTACTCTTATATTTCAACATCTGGCTTGTGGGCGGCGCAAAAATTTTTTGGAGAATTCATCATGTGCGGCATTGTTGCATATATCGGTAAACGCCACGCCTTGCCAATTTTAATTGAGGGCCTGAAGCGTCTTGAGTACCGCGGCTACGACTCCGCCGGCGTGGCCATTTTGGATGGCAAGATGGAGATCGCCAAGAGCATTGGGCGCGTGCGCAAGTTGGAGGAATTGGTTGAGAAGACTGGCGGATTTAAGGGCACCATAGGAATTGCGCATACGCGTTGGGCCACCCACGGCGGCGTCACCGATCGCAACGCGCATCCGCACTGTGATGATAAAAAACTTGGCCACAACATTGCCATTATTCACAACGGCATCATTGAAAATTATTCAAGTCTGAAAAAATACTTGGAGGAGAAGGGACACACCTTTGAGAGCGAGACCGACACCGAAGTGTTGGCGCATTTAATTGGCGAGCTGTACAAGGGTGACTTGGAAAAAGCCGTTCAGGCGGCGCTTCGCGAAGTAACCGGCGCGTACGCCATTGCCGCAATTTGCAAGAGCGAACCCGATGTGTTGGTGGTGGCGCGCAAGGGCAGTCCGCTGATGGTTGGCGTTGGAAAAGATGAATACATTGTGGCCAGCGATTCAAGCGCGATTGTTGCGCACACTACGCAGGCGTTCACGCTTGCGGATTACACCGTGGCCAAACTTACGCGCGATAGTTTCCGCACTTCCACCGTTGATGATGTTCCGGTTGACGCGCAAGTGAAGGAATTGGAATTTGATCTGGCTGAAATTGAGCTGGGTGATTTCCAGCACTTCATGTTGAAGGAAATTTACGAGCAACCCGGCGCGTTGCGCACTTGCTTGAAGGGCCGGGTTGACACACGCAGCGGGCAAATTGTGCTTGGCGGCGTGTTGCAACACGCCAAAATGTTGGCCACCGCGCGCAGCGTGACATTTGTTGGCCAAGGCACCGCGCTTCACGCGTGCATGATCGCTTCGTACTTGATGGAGGAACTGGGCAAGGTCAATGCGGATTGGGATTACGCCAGTGAATTCCGTTATCGCAATCCAATTGTTGAAGAGGGCACCGTTGTTGTGGCGATCAGTCAGTCCGGCGAAACCGCCGACACGCTGGCCGCGCTGCAAGAAGCCAAGCAACGCGGTGCATTCTGCTTGGAGTTGTGAACGTGGTGGGTTCAACCATTAGCCGCGAGACGGATGCTGGCGTATATCTACGCGTGGGCCCTGAAATTGGCGTGGCCAGCACCAAGGCGTTTGTTGGTCAAGTGATGGTGGCCACCATGCTCGCGCTGTTTGTGGGTCGACGCCGCTATCTCAGCAATGATTTTGTGTCGTCGTTCTTGAAAAGCTTGGAGCAAATTCCAGACGCCATTGAGCGCACATTAAAGTTGAGCGACAAGGTGAAAGCTTCCGTTGCCAAATACATTGACCGCGAGAACTGGTTGTTCCTAGGTCGTGGTTTAAATTGGCCAGTTGCGCTTGAGGGCGCGTTGAAATTGAAGGAACTTTCCTACATTCACGCCGAGGGAATGCCCGCCGCGGAAATGAAGCACGGACCCATCGCGCTGATAGACAACGGCATGCCGTGCGTGTTCATCGCCACCAAGAACAGCCAATATGAAAAAGTGCTTTCCAACATTCAAGAAGTTCGCAGCCGCGGCGGTCATGTGATTGCCATTGCCACGGAGGGTGACGAGCACATCAAATCTATGGCGGAGGAAGTGTTCTATGTGCCCGACGTACCAGAGCTTTTGCAGCCGTTGGTGACCGTGATTCCGTTGCAACTGTTGGCCTACCACGCCGCGGTGCTGCGCGGAAAAGATGTGGATAAGCCGCGCAATCTTGCTAAAAGCGTCACCGTGGAGTGAATCTGCCGCAGGATTATTTTCAACAGGCGCTGGCGCTGCATCAAGCGGGTCAATTGGCGCAAGCGCAGTCCATGTATCAACAGATACTTGCGGCACAACCAAATCATTTTGCCGCACTGCACATGCTTGGAGTGATCGCCTCGCAAACTAATAATTTTCAGCGCGCGGTGGATTTGATTGGACAAGCAATTCAGATTCGACCCGGCAATCCAACTTTTTATTTCAATCGCGCCAACGCGCTGAAGGAGCTTTCGCAATTTCAAGCGGCGCGCGCCAGTTATGAAAAGGCCATCGCCTTGAAGCCCGACTATGTGGTGGCGCATCACGCCCGCGCTGTCTTGCTTGCGGACATGGATCAGCACCAGGCGGCGCTAGAGGGTTTTGACAATGCCATTGCACTGGCGCCAAACGACGCGTTCATTCTGAATAATCGCGGCAACACTTTGCAGAAGCTGAAGCAATTTCAACTCGCGGCGGATTCTTATGAGCGGGCCATCAACATCATGCCAAATTTCGCGCAGGCCTTCAACAACTTGGGCAACACCCTGCATGAACTTGGTCAACTCGACGCGGCGGTGGCCATGTATGACAAGGCTTTTTCCATAGATCCCGAGTTTGATGATGCGCAGTGGAACAAGTCGTACACATTGCTCACGCGTGGCGATTTTGCCAATGGGTTGCCGTTGCACGAAAAGCGCTGGAAATGCAGCGCGTATCAAGCGCTGCAACGAAATTTCACTCAGCCATTGTGGTTGGGCGGCCAATCACTTGCGAACAAAACAATATTGCTTCACAGCGAGCAGGGATTGGGTGACACGATTCAATTTTGCCGCTACGCAAAGATGGTGGCGGCTTTGGGCGCGCGCGTGATCCTGGAAGTGCCGCACACGTTGGTTGGGTTGCTCAAGTCAATTGATGGCGTGCATGAGTTGGTGGCGCGGGGAAGCGCGTTGCCGCCGTTCGATTATCACTGTCCATTGCTCAGTTTGCCGTTGGCGTTTCAAACCGATTTGGCCACCATTCCAGCGGGCGAGCGTTATGTGTCCGCCGATCCAAGCAAAGTGGAGCAATGGAAATTAAAATTAGGCGCCAAGACAAAGCCCCGCGTGGGCGTGGTTTGGTGCAGCACTTCAAAATTTCCAGGCGACGCCATGCGAAGTCTTCGCTTGCGGGATTTTGCGCGCGCGCTTGCCGATCGTGGGTGCGAATATATTTGTCTGCAAAAAGAGATCAACGCCGCGGATAAAAAAACCCTTGAATCACTGGGAAATATTCGTTTTTTTGGCGACGAACTGAGCGACTTCAGCGACACCGCCGCGTTGATTGAATGCCTTGATGTTGTGGTGGGAACATGCACAAGCGTTCCGCATCTTGCGTGCGCGTTGGGCAAGCCAACCTATTTACTTTTAAGTTACGCGCCGGACTGGCGCTGGTTGTTGAATCGCAACGACAGTCCTTGGTATCCAAGCGCAAAGTTGTTTCGTCAAGAAAGTCCTGGCGCATGGGATGTCGTGTTTGCCAATGTGAAGGTGGAGCTAGAAAAATTTCTTGCCAAACTTTCGTAGCGCAAGCAAGGCCGTCAATTTCAATCACCGCGCTTGATTAGGGAACAGGACCATATCGTGCCAGCATCGCTCCCATATCGGCGGAATCCACCACCTGATCTTGATTCAGATCGCCGCGAACATTCAGTCCGGTTTCACCAAAGACGCCAAGCAGCCCGCCGAGATCGCTGGAATCAATCACGCCGTCTAGATTCAGATCGCCGTATAGATATTGGCAAAAGTCGGGCACTTGATTCAGGTCTTCGTCATCGGAAACGCCCAAATCGATGCCGCAAATATCGCCGTATCCATCTGCATCACAATCAATTTGGTCGGCGTTGTAGGCGAGCGGGCAATTATCCAAATATCCAATCACGCCATCGCCGTCTTGATCGAATTGATTGAACATTCCGATTGTGAATTCATTTCCAGCCGAAATACTTTCCGCGTGGTAACCGACAGGCGCGTCGCACTGACCCGAGGTGTTCAATCCCCAACCTCGAATCAAGCCATTGTCCAAACGCACCACGGTGTGCTTGCCACCGCCAGCAATTTCAACCACATTTTTCACATCACTTGGAACGATGGATTGACCACATTGGAGACCGTTACCTAAATCAATCGAGCCCGCGCCCCAACACACCACAAGACCCGCGTTGGTAAGCGCAACGCTGTGATAACTGCCGCAAGCAATCTTGGTCACCGGAGGAAGATCCGCCGGTACAGTTGTTTGTAAGTAGTTGTTGTAGCCCCATGCGATTACTTTTGCATCGCTCTTGAGAGCGAGATTGTGGAAATATCCAGCGGCCACATTCACGACATTTACAAGGCCACCTGGAATAGTTGTTTGTCCATAGGTATTGCTTCCCCAAGCTTGGGCGGCGCCAGTGGATTTGCAAATCACAGTGTGATATGCGCCAAGAGCCAAGCCGGTCACGCCAACTGCATTGGCTGGAACAATGGATTGACCGTAATTAGGCGCGATGGTTGCGATGGTTTTTCCTGCTCCCCAAAGCTGCATGGATCCATCCGCAAGCACCGCTCCACTATGTCGATATCCAGCGGCCACTTGCGTCACGTTGCTCATGCCAGTGGGAGGAACAGCTTGTCCGTATGAACTATTTCCCCAGCACGTGACGGTTCCATTTGATTTAAGAGCAACTGAGTGATTGGCGCCGGCGGCGATTGCCTTGGCGGAAATAGAAGGCATATTAATTTCGCCACCAGTGTTGCTTCCCCAACCAAGCAAATTCACGTTGCCGCAAAGAGCGATTCCAATTTGAATGTCACTCATCATTCCTGTTGGCGACGATGTTGAAGAAGTGGTGTAGTTGGCGCGAACGTAATACTCGTAACTTTTATTGCAATCAATCGTGGTGTCCGCAGTGGATGAACCAGTCACGGTCAGTATCGCCACGGGCAGCGCCATATCTAGGGGATTTTGTGAATTAATCGTTGTAGGCAAACGTCGATAGACGGTGTAACTCACCGCGTTTGGATCAGTGGTCCAAGATAAATTCACTTTCTCGCGCTGATCGGTTGATGCCGTGAGGGTCATGGATCCGCAACTTCCAAAGCAGGAATTGTTCTGCACGTACGGAGCGATATCCGCCACCGATCCGTAATGAAAAATCATATTCATGTTTGACATTCCATTTGGACATTGGTGGCAATAACTCATGATGGTTCCACCAATGGGTGGATAGTTGGGATTCGACGCGACGCAACTACCAAGTCCTGAGGAGGTGTAGCAATTATCCAATGCAAGATCATGTGTGTGGTATGCGCCAAAGTTGTGGCCCACTTCATGGCAGAACACCATGATGTCCCAATTTTGCGCGCTGCGAAGACTGAGTGGATATGGAAAAGCTCCTGCGAGATTTCCGCACATGGAAAAACCATAATTCTTTTCACACAACGCATACAGCCAAGCAACGCCGCCACCCACGCTTTGCGAGGAGATATAGGAGACAAGGGTGCGGTCGTATCCAGAGTAGGGAGGCGATTGCCATTTACTTTGCACGGCGTCAAGCGCGCTGTATGAATCGCCATAAATGCCAAAGCCATCGGCGGCGTCATTGGTGTAAATAAACCAGCCCGCCAAGCGCAAATCAATTTGCATGTCCTTGTAATAAATGCTGTTGGCGGCGCCCGCCATTTGCAAAATATAATTGGTCAGCGCCGTGGAATTAGAGCCAAGTTTTGAATAGAGCTGGTAGTCGGTTTCAATATAAATCTTGGCTACTTGGCAACCAGCCACGGCCTTGGCGATAGCCGCATCTGGAGATTGATCCAGAATTTCCTTGCTCGGCATGAAATCAGAGGTGTTCACGCCGCATGCAAATGGCTCCCACTGAATCACTCCTGGAGGAAGTTCCGACATGCTGGTGATCACGATTGGTCCGCGGCTGTCCACCTCGCCGTCGCTCATGACAAACGTGGCGCCGTTGGCCGCGACAATAATTCCAGCATTGGCGGTGCTTGAAAAACTTAGGAATGCTTTTGAATTTGCGTCTCCAATAATGACGCCACGAAATTGCACAGCGTCGCCAAGATGAAACACGGGCGTAGAAATGATTTCGTTATTTTCGTCAAGCGACGAAACCACGGCGTGGGCGTCGGGCAATTCAACATGGAATTGCTCAAGTTCAAGATCAACAGTTTGACCCTTTCCAATTGGAAATCCAAGCAGCGTAAATTGTCCCTTGCTTGGAAGTTGCGCAAGCAGTGTGGGGTCCAGAATGACAGGCGTGACTCCTTCAATTGTGAATTGACCAAGTCCGCCTCCATTGCTTGTGGTGGGCTGAATAGGCGAGGCAAAATCCATGGCCATAGCGCTTGTGGTGGCGAGCAATGCGGCGGCAATAAAAATACTTTTGCGCCAAAGAGTCAACGTGAAATGATGTGCCGAAATGAGCATGGGAGCTTTCTAAAATAGAGTGATAAATGAAGCGCAACAAGGCGTGTTTCTATTGTGGTCCGAGATTCAATCAAAGTCACGTTCAATTTTAAAAATTTGCAAGATTTATCTGATTTCATTCGCCATGAAGCGGGTTGAAAGTCCTGAATCCACTGATAGTGAAATCGCTGTCCAATAAGTGGCTTCCAGCGGAACTCGATTGGCACGTCCAACGCGTGTTTGGTTGAGAAGATGCGTGGACTTTTTACGAGCGAGTGGCGGGTTTTTCCGCCTTGCCAGCAAACGTGAAACTTTTTCCAGTGAAGTCCACGTGCACAGTGTCTCCATCCTGGAAAGCGCCTTCGAGAATTTTTCCAGCGATCGCATTTTCAAGTCGTTGTTGAATCACGCGCTTCAGTGGCCGCGCGCCAAATGATGGATCGTAGCCTTCGTTGGCAAGTGCTTCGATGGCCTTGTCGCTGATCGCAAGATCCAGGCCGCGCGACTTCAATCGCTTTTGCAGCAGTTGCACTTGAATTTGCACCACGCCCGCAAGTTGCTTTTTGGAAAGTTGATGAAAGACAACTGTTTCGTCGATGCGATTGAGAAGTTCCGGGCGCAAATGTTTTTTCAGTTCGCCGCGCACATGCGCTTCAATCATGGAATCGGGTTGACCCTTTTCGGTCATTTCCAAAATAGCTTGCGCGCCAATATTGCTGGTCATCACAATAATGGTGTTGGTGAAATCAACAGTGCGGCCTTGACCATCGGTCAGGCGGCCATCATCAAGCACTTGCAAAAGAACATTGCTGACATCGGGGTGCGCCTTCTCCATTTCGTCAAATAGAATCACAGCATATGGACGGCGGCGAATAGCTTCGGTAAGCCGGCCGCCTTCTTCGTAGCCCACATATCCCGGAGGCGCGCCAATCAGTCGCGCTACGGAGTGTTGTTCCATGAACTCGCTCATATCAATGCGCACCATGGCGTCCTGAGTGTCGAACAAATATTCCGCCAGTGCTTTGCACAATTCGGTTTTGCCTACGCCAGTTGGACCCAAGAAAAGAAAGCTGCCAATTGGTCTATGCGATTCGCCAAGGCCGGCGCGGCTACGACGCACCGCATCGGCGATACTTTTTACGGCTTCGGCTTGACCCACCACGCGTTGCTGAAGGTGCTCCTCCATGCGAAGCAATTTTTCGCGCTCGCTTTCAATCAAGCGGCTCACGGGAATACCCGTCCATTTAGCCACAACATGCGCGATTTGCTCGGAGTCAACCTCTTCATGCACCAACGCCGAACCCGTGGCAATGCGCGCATGCAGCGCGGCCGACGCCTTCTTCAGGCGCGCGTCAAGGTCGCGCATTTCACCGTATTGAATGCGCGCGGCCTTCTCAAGTTGTCCGGCGCGTTGCGCTTGCTCGAGCTCGGTGTTCTTGCGGTCCATTTCCAACTTGCACGCCTTGATGGCGTCCAAATCTTTTTTCTCCAGTTCCCACTGCGCGGTCAGTTTGCGATTCTGATCTTGCAGACCAGCCAACTCGCCTTCGATCGCGTCAAGGCGCTTGCGGCTGTCGGAATCTTTTTCCAGTTTCAGCGCCTCGCGCTCAATTTCCAGGCGCATGATGTCGCGGCGAATCACATCAAGCACAGCGGGCATGGAATCATTTTCAATGCGCAGGCGGCTTGCGGCTTCGTCGATCAAGTCAATGGCTTTGTCCGGCAGAAATCGATCCGCGATGTAGCGATGGCTGAGCGTGGCGGCGGACACAAGCGCGCCGTCTTGAATGCGCACGCCGTGATGCGCTTCGTAGCGATCCTTCAAGCCGCGCAAGATGGCAATGGTGTCCTCGACGCTTGGTTCACCCACAAACACCGGCTGAAAGCGGCGCGCGAATGCAGCGTCCTTCTCAATGTGCTTGCGATATTCCGCCAAAGTGGTGGCGCCAATACAGCGCAATTCACCGCGGGAAAGCGCTGGTTTAAGCAAGTTGCCAGCGCTGGGGGAGCCCTCAGTTTGGCCCGCGCCCACAATGGTGTGCAACTCATCCATGAATAAAATAATCGAGCCTTCGGCGGCGGCGACTTCGCGCAACACAGCCTTCAGACGCTCTTCAAACTCTCCGCGAAACTTTGCGCCAGCAAGCAGCGCGCCAACATCAAGTGAAAGAATGCGCGCGTCCTTCATGCTCTCGGGACAATCGCCATTGATAATGCGCAGAGCCAAACCTTCGGCGATTGCGGTCTTGCCAACTCCGGGCTCGCCAATGAGCACGGGATTATTTTTTGATCGACGACTCAGCACTTGCATGCAGCGGCGAATCTCCTCGTCGCGGCCAATCACTGGATCAATCTTTCCAGATTGCGCGCGCTCGGTCAGATCAATGGCGTATTTCTTCAGGGCCTCCATGCCGCTTTCGGCGTTGGGATCATTGGCGCCAGTTGAACCACTGGCTTTGCGAATAGCCTCGATGGATTGCAGAAGTCGAGAGTGAGTAACCCCTACAGCGCTTAACACTTCCTTGGCTGGAGTTTTGGTTTCAGCCAGCGCCAACAATAAATGTTCGGTGCTGACATAAGTGTCTTTCATGCGCTGCGCTTCGCGCTCGGCGTCTGTAAGAATTTGCCCAAACGCCGTGCCAGGAGCGGCATTCGCGCCTTGCACTTTTGGCATGCGTCGCAGTTCCGCTTGCGCCACATCGCGCACGCGGTTCGCGTCCACGCCGGCTCGCTGCAAAATGCTGCTGGCAATTCCGTTTTTCTCTTCAACCACCGCAAGCAACAAATGCAGGGGAGTGAGCTCGCCGTGACCCGCCAAATTGGCTTGGCTTTGCGCGTTTTGAATGGCTTCTTGGGCCAAGGTTGTCAATTTGTCAGTTCGCATTGTGTAAGGTCCTTTCAATTGAGTTCATAAAGCGTCCCCCGAGGACGAATGATGAGTTCAGCTAGAGATGACTAGCAATCTGCGTGCCACGGTTTGCCATACGAACCGGAAAGTTTGTCGGAAATACTTCGGGGCGATCATTCAGCCAACTGACTAGCCAAGCGAACGCGTCAACAAGTCGCGGGCCTGGCCTGTTGAACATTTGATTTCCATCCACCACCGCGATGGCGTTTGGTTTGTTGTCCAATACGGCGGGAAGCAACGGCCACCACTTTGTCGCGCGCAGCACATCAAGTTCTTGCCACGCTCGATCAAGCGAGAAGCCGCAAGGACAAATCACAATTCGCTCCGGCGCGGCGGCGAGAATTTCTTCCCCCGTAAGCGCGCGGCTTTTGGCGTGCGCAACTTGCAGCGAGTGTTGACCGCCAGCCGCTTGGATAAGTTCTGGCGTCCAATGTCCGCCACAAAATGGCGGATCGCACCACTCTAAAAATAGCACTTCTGGCCCAGGAATATAGGGATTTACATAATCCACCGCGCTCCAATATGCCCCGCGCAATTCCACCATGGCGCGCTCGGCTTGGGTTTGCAAGTTCGCCGCTTCGCCAATCACCAGCGCGTCGTCAAACACTTGCCAAATACTCGCGGGGTTCAAACTCACCACGCGTGGCCGCGGCGACATGTCATTGGCAATGCGCTCCACCGTGCGCAGATCGATAGAGCACACATCGCACAAATCTTGCGTCAAGATGAGATCGGGCTTGAGCGATCGCAGTAGCTCCTCGTTCAACTCATACAAACTTGCGCCGCCACTTCCAGAAGCCAGCGCCGCGCGAACCTGCGCGTCAATGTCGGCGCTGCTTGCGGCGTGCGTGATTTGTTTGGTCAAGATGGGACGATCTTGAACCTCCGGCGGATAGTCGCACTCATGGCTTCGACCCACCAAAAATTTCGCGCCGCCAATGCGGCATAAAAGTTCCGTGGCGGAGGGAAGCAGGCTGACAATTCGCATTGGTGAATGCTAGGAATTGCCGCGGCCATGCGGGCGAGTGATTTGAAAATAATTTCTATCTCTCAATAAAAACGCCCCCGCATTTTCCGCAGTGGGGCGTTTCGGCTGAGAAAATATTCTGAAATTGGGAATCCTAGATTCGAACTAGGACTAACTGAGTCAGAGTCAGTCGTGCTACCGTTACACCAATCCCCAAATGAATCATGCGGAGTAATTTGACAGTCTAGCAGGACTTTCAGGGCATTTCTGAGCAGTTTTTCTAGCGGCAACAGCAATTCACATTGGCGACTTGCTCAAAAAAGACGCGTTGGTTTCAGTGTTTTTCTTAGCAGCGTTGCGGCCCAAAAGTTGCGACACCAAAATGCCGGCGAGCATGAGCGCGCATCCTAAATACTCGCGGCCGCTTAAACGCTCCGCAATCAGAAGCGCGCCAGCGATCGCCGCGAATGGACTTTCCATGCTCAACAAAATCGCCGCGTGAGTGGGTGGCGCGGTTCGTTGACCAACCACTTGCAATGTGAATGCAACACCAACGGCGAGCGCGCCTAAATACGTCAGCGACATCCAAGCGCTTGAGACGTGCGACCACTCTGGAAGTCCGCGGCTCATCATAAATATGGCGGCGACAACTCCCGTGACTAGAAATTGCACGGCGGCAAGTTCAATGGGGTCGCAACGTGGCGCGTAGCGGCCAATGATCAACACATGGATGGCCCAGATCACCGCGCATCCAAGCACCAGCAAGTCGCCACGGCTCATATGTAATTCGGCACTGACGCTGAGTAAATATAAACCCACTGTTGCCAACGTTACACCAAGCCATGCCGACCACCCAACGCGCTGGCCAAGCATCAAACCAATCAGCGGCACAAATAGCACATACAACCCAGTGATAAATCCAGCGCTGCTGGCCGTGGTGCTTTCAATTCCTCTTTGCTGCAAATATGCCGCCAACAACATGGCGAGCCCCGCGAATAGTCCGCCACTCCAAAGCAGCGCGCCGGGTGAGGGCATATTCACTTTGCGGACGCGTCGAACAATTATGACTGGAGCCAAAATCGCCGCGCCCATTAAAAATCGGATGGCCAATATGGAAACCGCGTCCAAACTTTTCGCGGCATCTTGTTGCGCCACAAACGCCACGCCCCAAATTGCCGAAGCGACAAGCAGCAGCAAGTCCGCTCGAATTGTTTCGCGGCGCAATGTCACGGGGAATGATGAGAGCAATACACCTCGCCAGAGGCCTTGAGTTCTAGATTTGCATCCACATTTAAATCAACCCGCACGAAAAGGAATTTGTTATTTGCGCATTCAAAACCAACCGGTAGAGGAATGGTAAAGCGGTAGGTTTTGGTCACCGTGTCCCAGTAGTTTTTATTGTTATCCAAGTTGGAAAGATCCACCTCGATGTGATTGATGTTTTTAGATTGCGGATCTTGAACCGAGAGTGAAATGAATCCCGGCGTGCGGGTTGACTGTTTGTTCAGATCCAAGCATTCAACATAAACTTCAATGACATGCGGATTGGACGCCTTGGCATCCGCTCGAATTTTTGGAATGTAACTGAGCGGATGAATGACAACGGACTTGGGATGAAAGGGCCAACGATCCACTGAAACCAGCTGCGCAATTTTCTGGCTCGATATGGAATTTTCAAGATTGTTGCTGGGGGTACAAGCCAAAAGTAAGCAACTCATGCAAAGAGTGGCAATGATGGTCTGGGGCGGCACGCGCATGCTTTGAGCATAACGCTCAAAGCAAATACATGAGAACGCTAGACTCTCATGCATGAAGACTTCACACTTGCTTTGTTTGGGCGCATCAATCATGTCCGCATTATTTGTGGGGTGTAACACGCTCACCACATCAAATACCGCCGCACCTGTCCCGTCGCAATCAACGAAGAATCAGTCGATCGACCCGACCACGGACATGGCTTCCAACTCAAACACGCCGACGCCAAATGCCGATCAGTCCGTGGAGGGACCGCGCCCAGCATTTTTAACGCCGCGATCCGACGGCACGTATGTGGATAAAAAGGGAAACGTGTTGGTGCCGCCCACCGTGATGTTGGGACTGACCATGGAGCAACCAGGGCCCGCTCTATGCAAGCACATGAATCTCAATCCCGCGCGCACCACGCTTCTTGTGGACATTATTCCTGGATTACCCGCTGACAAGGCTGGTCTTGTGGATCACGATTTGGTGGTGGCAGTTGATGGCTCGCCAAACGCCGGCGCCAATGACATTCGCAACCAGTTGAAGAAAATGAAACCTGGTGACACCATCACGTTCATGGTTCAGCGCGGCGCTGAAAAGAAATCGTTCACGCTGACAACGGTTCCTTGGATCGCCGAACACATGGTGCGCCCATTGCATGCGGGTTCATACACGCCGCCCGGTCTTTCAAGCGACGCTGAGCGCGATGAAGTGCCGCGCGAACTTATGCCAGTGATGGATCGCTTGAATTACATCGAGCAACAATTGAAGGAAATTCAGGCTGAATTGAAGAAATCTTCGCCAGTGGCCCCGCGTTGATCCAGTTGAGTTGAATGATGGATTGCGCGGCGATGGCGCTCGATTGCGACTTCAATTATATGGTGACTAGTTCAATCACGCTGTACTGATCCAAATTCAGCGTGACAAGTTCACCATCATCCAAGCGAATTTCAAGTCGATCAAGCCACACTTTGTCATCGCGGCCATGCACAAACCACGAGCCTGTCTTTGCTTGTTGGTAACGCACCACAACACCCTCTAGCGTTGTGGTCCATACATCATGCGTCTGCGCATATTGCTGCGTAACGCGAACGCGGGTTCCGGCGGACATGGGTGGTGCTTCAAGCGACATGGGATTGCAAGTGTAGCCAACTCACACTTCCGCGGCGATAGTGTTTGGACCAACTGTCGCGCGGCTCATGGTGGAGCGCCAAGCGGTGGACATTCTGCGCTTGATGACATCATTCACGCGTTCAAGAGTCCAGCCATCCAAGATTGTTGTGAGTTCGGTCAGTGTTCGGGCCTTGCCAATGCGATACATATCGCTGGTGATGTTGCTGGCTCGCGCCATGGCGCTTTCACCCTGCATCACCATGCGACTTTTGAAGCCGATTTTGGCGCGGTCAAATTCAATTTGATTCACGCCAGTTTCAAAGCGCGCAAGTTCGTCCAAAATGCATTGAGCAGTGGTGGCGGCACGTTGGGGGGTGCTTCCCGCATAAATTTGCAGAACTCCGCGATCGCGACCGGTGGAGGCGCTGGCCCCAACGCTATAGCAAAGACCGCGTTTTTCCCGCACTTCCGTGAATAAACGGCTGCTTGCTTCGCCACCCAAAATGACTGCGGCAATGCGGAATCCAAATGAATCTGGATCGCTTTCGTTTGGCGCGTCAAATGCAAAAGCCATGTGAGTCTGCGAACTTTCCAGCGAGTAATGATCCACGCCACCCGCGCGCGGGCTTGTGATCTTTGCCTCCATGTTGGTTCCAGCCCAAGATCCAAACAATTCCCGCACTTTTGCAAGGGTCGCTGTTGGATCCACCGCGCCCGCGATTGAAAGAATGGATCCTTGCGCAACCGCTCGCCGTTTCCACACGGACCGCAAATATTCCGTGGTCAAAGAATTCAGTCCTGTCTCATCTCCGTATCCAGTGCGATTGAACGGCGGTGGAAAATGCAACTTGGCAAGGCGCAACATCACAAGGTGTTGCGGATCATCGGGCAACGCGTGCAATGCTTGCAATGAAAGTTGACGAACAGGTTCAAGATGTTCCTGATCAATGCGTGGCCGCAGCGCCATGTCCGCGATTAATTCCAGCGAGGCGTTCAAGCGTGAGGCCAACATGGTTGCGGAAATTAAAACGTGATTGGCGTTGACCGTGGTGCTGCGATCGCAACCCAACGTGTCCAGCGCATCACTGAATGCGCGGCTGTCGCGCGAGCCAGAGCCGCGCACAATAAGTTCCGAAAGCAGCGTGCTTTCCCCTTCGCCGGCGGCTCCATCAGGGTCGCCAGCGGTCCCCGCGGGAATGGCGAATGACAAAGATGCTGTGGCCATTCCTGAAATTGGTTCCAGAGCCACGGTGAGTCCGTTGCTTAATTTTTCAACTGTGATGCTCATGGTGTGTTCTTCTCCAAGAGTAGATCAGAAAGCCATTGCTCGGCGGTGTGCATGCCGGTTGGTTGATGGCGCAGCCAATCCGCGATGCGAAGCGCGCCCGTCGCGAATAGATTTCGGTCGAGGGCGCGATGTTCAAGCGAAAGAATTTCATTTTCCATTTGAAATGTGACCCGATGATCGCCAACCACTTCGCCTTCGCGAATACTTTGAATGTCGGTGTTGGAAATTACACCGCCTGATGCGCGCAACGCGTCCGCCAACGCAATCGCGGTGCCTGATGGAGAATCTTTTTTGTGCGCGTGATGTGATTCGTGAATGGTGATCACGGCCTGTGAACCTAAAATTTTGGTCGCAAGCGACGCCAAACGGGTCAAAATTGCGATTCCAAGTGAAGAATTTGAAATTTTTATTGTGGGAATATTTTGCGAGGCATTTTGGATGGCCAAAACAGTTTTTTCACTCAATCCAGTCGTTCCAATGAGCAACGCGGCGTTTAAATTTGTCGCAATCTCCACCGCGCGGCGCGCGCCAGCGTCTGATGAAAAATCAATCACAACGTCGGCGTTTTGTGGTGTTTGCGGCAGTATGTCCAACGCGCAAACGATGGTGATGTGCGCAACTTCGCGCGCGGCGAGTTGAATCGCTTGACCCATACGACCATTGGCGCCGACAAGCACAACTTGGAGAGGTTTTGATGGTTGAAATTGTGTCAAAGTTGTCTGATTTTAAAAAAGTTTCAAAAAGTTGTGTAAAGGTACTTCACATTTCGTGTCGATAAAGGTACAAGTATGTGCGGAGACGCTACTGTTACGCAGCGCCTCCTCACTCCGACAACCTAGCGTAACGCATGGGAGCCACACAATGGCTAAGAAGAAGAAGGCTGCTAAGAAGAAGGCTGCTAAGAAGACCAC
>CAIKXA010000015.1 GCA_903831295.1 uncultured bacterium
ACCACGCCGCTTGAAGCAACCGATTTCATACCCGCCATGGGATTTGCCGTGGTGCGCTTCGCCGCCAACTGGTCCGGGCCGTGGCATGCTTCGCCCTATCGGCAGTGGTTCTTCATGATGTCCGGTTCCATCACCGTGACCGCGGGCGATGGCACTGCGCGCACTCTGAACACGGGCGACGCCATCTTTCTTGATGACCAAGGAACCAAGGGTCACTTGACGCGCGTGAACGGCGACCAAGAAGTGATTGCGGTGGGCGTGCGCGTTGCGGATGCGATGTGAATTCTGCTAATTGAGATACACCCAACACCGCTCATTAATTCGTCTGGTTTGAATTTGCTCACTGAAGCCGCAATAAACCAACAATTACTCCTTTGCACAGTTAAGAAGCAGTGACAGAGAGGTAAAAGGGAATGGTAAAAGTAAAATAAAAGCTGATTCCAAGGAATCACAGCAGCCAGCGCTACGGAGACGTTTAAATTACCGCGGACTCAGGTCGGGGTAAAGGGAACTACGGAGTCCTGGCGACACGGAAGCCGACGACGTTGAAGCGGTAGGCGGGACCGGCATATCCACGGTAGGAAGAACGACAACCATCAATGGCTACCCCACTGCCGCCGCGTAATATACGTGACGAACCTGTCGTAGATCCGGAGGGATCCGTAACGTTGTTTGTGGGATAATTTCCAAACCAATCTCTACACCACTCATACACATTGCCTGACATGTCGTACATGCCAAACGCATTGGCGGCTTTGCCGGCAACGGCGTGTGTTGTGCTTTCTGCATTGCTGTAGTACCACGCAATGTTTCCAAGCAGGCTGTCATCATTGGTGCCGTTGGGATAGCCAGGCATGCTGTGAAACGCAGTTGTTGTGCCGCCGCGATAGGCGTATTCCCATTCCGCTTCGGTTGGCAAGCGCAAACCTGTTGCTGTATTAAAATCAGTAATATTATTCCAACTTACTTGCTCAACTGGGTTGTTAGGATTACCAGGAAAATAGCTTGGATTTGTGCCCATTTTGGCTTGCCATTGTGCTTGAGTTACTTCTGTCTTACCCAAATAAAACGCCTTGCTTAGAGTCACTTGGTGCGTGGGGTTCTCATCGGAATTGCAGACGTAACTATTAGATGCGCTGCAACCCATGGTGAATGTCCCTGCGGGGATAAGCAACATTTCTATGCCGCTAGAGTTGTGGCGCACGCGCCATGGGAATCCGCTATCAATAATTTTTTGGCGCACGGTGTCGTCTGTCACCACGGTGGCGTTTGGAAGTGCCTCTAGCACACTTGCCCATGAAAGCGATCCGGCTTCGTAATAAAAAAACGAGCTATCAAGGATGCCCGTTCCGCCAGGAGTGGTTACAGAAACACTAACCGGCGCGGCCATGCTGCCCGCTGGAGTAACCGCAGTAAGAACGTTTGCTGAAACCACATTTACACTTGTGGCTGCAACGCCACCAACAGTAACGCTGCTTGCGCCAAAGAAATTTGTTCCGTTTAAGGTAATGGTGGTGCCGCCACTGGTTAATCCGTATGCGGGCGAAATGGTGGTTACCGTGGGCGCGGGGCAAACGCCAAATTGAATCAGCATCACGCCCAAATCCGCGGAGTTCACAATGCTATCGTCGTTTAAATCCGCTTCGCAACCAGTTGAACAACCAAAGGCACTCAAAAGATGACCAAGATCCTCGGAGTCAATGCTGCCGTTGCGGCTTAGATCGCCCACGCAACTCGCAGACACCAAACTAGGTTGATTAGATTGCGATGGTTGTTCATTTTGTTCTGATGCGAGTTGGGGCGCTAGTACTGGTGCAAGTTCTGGGTTTAGATTTATTTCCAACACAGGCTCAAAGTTGGGCGGCAACTGAGTAGCCACGATTGGGGCAACAACGGCGTTGGATTGAGTCGCGGGCGCTGCGATTGGCGGCGCAATCGGTGGCTTGGCTAATGTCAGCGCGGACATGGTTACAAATACAGCGGCAATTGCCACAAGGCGAGCAACGTTAGTAATCGCGTGGCGGGAGAATGTTTTGTTCAAGGTGTTCTTCATAATGTGCTTCGCGGCGGAAGTGAATTGGTTCTTCAAGTGGCGACTCTGCGAAAATTTCAAGCGGTGCATAAGTGAACAAGCGTTCTAGCCCCCGCTTGGCATTGATGGTCGAATGATCCCCCGTCAACTTGCTTGAGTATGCACCAGAAATTGCAAATCGCAACGGAAAATTTGAAAGTTTGTGGCACATTTGGCGGATTTTGGCTAACGATTTAAGGTGAATAACACATATTTGTGGGGTAATTAACTCACGAAATAAATACCGCCCGCCCAAGGCGCAAGTTGCACTACCTGCAGACATTGCTAATTCCCGCGTCGCAGAAAGGGTGGCACCACAAGCGAGTTTAGCACCCACGCGAGCCCCGCTCGCGTGGGGTGCGTTGTCTGAGCGACTGGTGCCACCCTTTCTGCAAAGCGTTTCACTCTCTTGCAAAGGCTGCGTTATCTAAGCGCCAAGACTCAGCATTTAAGCGCAATAATTTCCACAGAAGTTTTTCTTTTTTTCACGGCGCTTCTCAAAACCAAAGTAGCGTGACCTGGCAGGTAAATGCACATGCAACCATTAACTAGAGGCGCGAGTGGCGAAAGTAAAAAGGAAAATTATTGCATTGACCAAAGGCGCCGCGGACAACGTTTCCAAGCCATCAAGTAAGCGTCGCAAAGACGTTCATGACCATGCTTCATTTGTAACACCGCCACTGACTGCCAGCATGCCTGCGGACTATGCGCCATGGCTTGCGCAATTAAAGAGTCGCATTTCGCAATCACGATTGCGGGCGGTTATTGCTGCAAATGCGTCGCTGGTTTTGTTGTATTGGGAAATTGGGCGCGGCATTTTGCACAAGCAAGCGGCGCAAGGCTGGGGCAGCAAAGTGATTGATAGGTTGGCGGCTGATCTAAGACAGGCGTTTCCAGATATGCGCGGTTTTTCCCCGCGAAATCTTAAATACATGCGGGCGTTTGCGCAGGCGTGGCCGGATGAATCAATTGTGCAAGCGACACTTGCACAATTGAGTTGGTATCAACATATCGCCTTGCTTGAAAAAGTTGCTGA
>CAIKXA010000016.1 GCA_903831295.1 uncultured bacterium
CATTTTCCAAAGACTTCGCAAGACGATCAAGCGCCTTGCGTGTGCGAAGAACGGAAACACCGCCGCCAGGAAGAATGCCTTCCTCTACGGCCGCGCGACACGCGTGAAGAGCATCTTCAACGCGGGCCTTCTTCTCCTTCATTTCAACTTCGGTGGCTGCACCGACATTGATTTGCGCAACGCCGCCGGCGAGTTTGGCAAGACGCTCTTGCAACTTCTCGCGGTCGTAATCGCTGGAGGTATTTTCCATTTGACCCTTGATCTGCTCAATGCGACCTTGAATGTCCTTGGTCTTGCCTGCCCCTTCAACAAGAGTGCAAGTGTCCTTGGCAACAGTGATCTTTTTCGCGCGACCAAGTTGTGCAAGCGTGAGGTTTTCAAGCGTCACGCCGAGTTCTTCCATCACTGCCTCACCGCCAACAAGTGTGGCAATGTCGCCGAGCATTTCCTTGCGACGATCACCAAAACCTGGCGCCTTCACGGCGCAGATTTTAAGAACGCCACGAAGCTTGTTCACCACAAGTGTGGCAAGCGCTTCGCCATCAATGTCTTCGGCAACAATCAGAAGAGCCTTACCGCTTTCAGCGATCTTGCCCAAGATTGGAAGCAGGTCCTTTGCGGCGCTGATCTTCTTCTCATTCACCAACACGTAGGCGTCTTCAAGCACGCACTCCATGTCGGTTGGATTGGTGACAAAGTGCGGGCTGAGCCAACCCTTGTCAAACTGCATGCCTTCGAGCAATTCAACTTCGGTCTCAAGACTCTTGCCTTCTTCAACGGTGATCACGCCGTCCTTGCCAACTTTGTCCATGGCGTTGGCAATGATCTTGCCAATGTTCATGTCTTGATTGGCGGAGCAGCAACCAACTTGCGCGATCTCCTTGGAGTCCTTCACTGGCTTGCTCATTTTCTTAAGCTCGTCGGTGACGGTGCGAACCGCGGCGTCAATGCCGCGCTTCACCGCGTTCACATTTGCGCCAGCGGTGATGTTCTTCAAGCCTTCTTGAAAGATGGCTTCCGCGTAGATGGTTGCGGTTGTGGTGCCATCGCCAGCGTCTTTGCTGGATTTGTTGGCCACTTCCTTCACCATTTGCGCGCCCATGTTTTCATAGGCATCTTCAAGTTCAATTTCCTTGGCGACAGTCACGCCGTCTTTGGTGACGGTTGGCGCGCCGAAACTTTTCTCAAGCACAACAACGCGGCCCGCTGGACCAAGAGTGACCTTCACGGCCTTGGCCAACTTTTGAACGCCGCGAAGAATTCGTTCACGCGCGTCATTTTCGTATGTAATTTGTTTTGCAGCCATTTTTTATTCCTTTAAGTTTGAAGTGATTTGAAATGAAATTTGTTTTTGGGGCGAGTTGATTTACTCGACGACCCCAAGAATGTCTTCCTCGGTCACAATGAGGTATGTCTCGTTGTCAATCTTGACTTCGGTGCCGGAGTAGCTTGAGAAGATGACGGTGTCGCCCTTCTTCACGCTGAACGCCAAGCGAGCGCCGGTGTCTTTGTTTAACGGACCAGTTCCCAAAGCGATGACCTTGCCTTGCTTCGGCTTGTCTTTCGCGCTCTCGGGCAGAAAAATTCCGCCTTCGGTTTTGGTCGCTGCTTCATCACGCTTCACAAGAATCTTGTCGCCAAGTGGTCGAACCTTCATGAAAGTATCTCCTTCAAAACGGGGTAAAAGAATCAAACACCGGGCCGAATTGGCCAGACATTTGCGTAATGTCGTTGCAAGATTCTGCGTAGCAGCTCAAGCATTGACTCAACAGGAAACGGACGATCGATGACCGCGAACGCGCCTTCTTGCAACATATTTTGCAAACCGCGCACGGCTTCACGCGCGCTAGGTTGTGGCGGACGAACAACAACAGTTGGAGGCGGTTGCTCCAAGCGACGAAGAATTTGTAAGACGCGCGAGCCCGCGGGGTCCACGCCAAGAACGCCATCTTCCATGGGCAGGCTGACATCAACCACAGCCACGTGAATGCGCTGGGTTTCTAGAACGCGCGCGGCTTCTGTAGCAGAGCGCGCCTGCACGCAATGCACGCCCATGGGGCGAAGCAGTGGTGGAAGTTGTTCGGCAAAGGTGTCGTCGCGCCAATCGCCGTGGCTGAGCAACAAGTTCAAACGCGTCTGACCGGCGGAATTCACTTGTGAACTCGCATCGGTTTGCGCATGTGGCGTGCTTGGATTGGACGAAGATTGACGCATTGACCTTTACTGAAAGCAATTGCCGTACCAATTAGGATGGTTTGTAAATGAGGATTTATCGTGGTTATAAGACTTTTATGTTGATAGATTGATTTTTTTAACGTTTTTATAAGACTTAGATGAGTTGATTTGATATCGAATATCTATCTACTGCCAATTCGACGCAATTCGGATGATGTCTATGCCCGAGCATATTCAGGCTGATCCGTTTGTAATTGGCAGTTGCCTAGAAGCTCGGTTCAACTGAAGATGCACTTCCCCTACTTGGAGCAACCATGCACTCAACCGCTATCGCAGAAATTCTTCGTTCGCCAACCACGCACATCGACACGGCCGCATGCGTGAAAGGCTGGGTGCGAACCCGCCGCGACTCCAAAGCTGGAATTAGTTTCATCAACGTGTCTGACGGAAGTTGCCAAGGCGTGCTGCAAGTTGTGGCGCCCGCGGCGCTGGCAAATTACACAAATGAAATCATGAAGTTGACGGCGGGTTGCTCAATTGAAGTTGAAGGAAAGTTGGTCATGGGCCAAGGCAAAACTCCCACACTGGAAATGCAAGCGGAGTCAATTCGCGTGCACGGATTTGTGGATGACCCAGACACATATCCGATTCAACCCAAGGCTCACACCTATGAATATTTGCGCGAGGTGGCGCACTTACGCGCGCGTACAAATACTTTTGGCGCGGTTGGAAGAATTCGCCACACCATGGCCATGGCCACTCATCGTTATTTTCATGAGAACGGATTCTTTTGGATTCACACGCCAATCATCACCGCCAATGATTGCGAAGGCGCGGGACAAATGTTTCGCGTAAGCACGCTTGACGCAATGAATCCGCCGCGCACGCCTGAAGGCAAAGTGGATTGGAATAAAGATTTCTTTGGCAAGGAGGCGCACCTCACGGTCAGCGGTCAACTGAATGTTGAATGTTGGTGTTTGGCACTTTCAAAGGTCTACACATTTGGTCCAACATTTCGCGCGGAGAATTCAAATACATCGCGTCACTTGTCGGAGTTTTGGATGATCGAGCCGGAAATTGCGTTCGGGGATTTGAATGACGACGCCAATCTTGCGGAAGGATTGCTGAAATCCATCTTCACCGCCACGTTGAATGAGCGCGCCGATGACATGGCTTTTATGGCTGAACGCGTGGACAAAACTTGCGTGCAGAGGTTGGAGGCGTTTGTGAAAAGTCCGTTTGAGCGCATGGATTACACCGAAGCCATCAAGCGACTTGAGGCCGCAATTGCTAATGGAAAGAAATTTGAATATCCAGTTTCCTGGGGCGTTGATATGCAGAGTGAACACGAGCGCTATCTCACCGAGGAGTTGGTTGGACGCCCAGTGGTGGTGATGAATTATCCAAAGGGCATCAAGGCTTTTTACATGCGCTTGAACGATGACAACAAAACCGTTGCGGCCATGGATGTGTTGGCGCCGGGTATTGGTGAAATTATTGGTGGCAGTCAGCGCGAGGAGCGGCTTGATGTGCTTGATGCGCGCATGCGTGAAAGCCATTTGGATCCCGCGGATTATGGTTGGTATCGCGATTTACGCCGCTATGGTTCAGTGCCGCACGCTGGCTTTGGCCTTGGATTTGAGCGGACAATTTCTTATGCAACGGGTCTGACAAATATTCGTGATTGCATTCCGTTTCCACGCGCCACGGGTACTTGCGAGTTTTAATATTGCGCCGCTTGTATTTGGAAATAAATTGCGCGGCTTGGGCTTGGAAATAAATTACGCAACTTCTGCTTAGAAATAAATTATTCAACCTGCTTTGGCTTGTTGTAAAAATTTTTTCTTGCTCTTACAATTATTTTCCAACACTTCAATTTTCCAGAAAGGCTTCAGACATGCAATGCAACATCAATCAACAAGGTCGAACCGCGCGCATCATCATGGGGGCTTCCATTGAATCACTAGGAATTGCCGCGGGCATATGGTGGTTCATGGGCGGACCCGCGTGGCTGATTTGGCCCGCGATTGGCTGTGTCGCCGGCGGTTGGTTCGCGATTATGGAGGGCATTCTTGGCTGGTGCGCCATGCGCGCCATGGGTTTCCGCACACCGCTTTAATTGCTAGACTTGTTCCTTCACTGATTTGTTGGCGGGGCATAGCTCAGCTTGGTAGAGCGTCTGGTTTGGGACCAGAAGGTCGTCGGTTCGAGTCCGGCTGCCCCGATTACTTGTGCAAGATTGGAAGAAGTTTGACCGATCAATGAAGC
>CAIKXA010000017.1 GCA_903831295.1 uncultured bacterium
CAAGCGACGCAAGCACTGCATAATTCCACACGGGCGCGTCAAAACGAATGGGCGTGGCAAGATCAACGGGGCGGCGGACATGCTTCGCGTTGTGCGGCCAATCATTCGCGAACAATCCAAGCGTGGCGCCATCTTGAAAGCGCGCCAGCTTTTCGCGTGCAAGCGTGAACCAACGCTCAGGATCAGCGCGAATGTAATCCACTCCGATTTCGTAGCCGTGATTCACCAAGCGCGTGTGACTGGGGCGCGCGAGTGAAAAAATTGCGTTCAAGTCATGGCTATCAGCGAGCCCCGCGTTGCTGAAACCGCCGCTGGCTTGCGCGTGGTTGGCCATCGCAAAATCAAGCGGACCCTTGAGCGAAATCAGCGACCACTCAGCGATCGGCTCGGGCGTGTAGTTCCACTCGCGTTCAAAGAACGCGCGCACATCGGTGTCGTCCACCACCATCAAGCCACTGCGCTTATTTAATTCGCACATGAAGGCAAAGTTTCCGGCGCGCGCGAAGGCGGGCAAGCGATTTAAGTATGCGATGGCCGCGGGTGTCCAAGGCGGTTGCGCCGTGGCAAAGAAAATGGGCGGCGCATCGGTGTTGAATTTGTGCGCGGCATTGTGCGAACGAATGGTCCACGGAACACACAGCGCAAGTGCGGCGGCAAGCACCACCGCGCTGTGTATTGCCACATTCACAAGCGCGTTTACTTTCAATGTTGACGCGGCCTTATTGTGCGGCGCATTTGCGACTGGCGTGAAACCTGCGCCGCTTTTGCGCGCGCGCAGTGCGGCGTATATCAACAACAAGGCGAGCAGCAACAAATGTTCAGCTCGCAATAACAGCGCGCATCCGTGCAACGCGCCCAACAGAAGCGACCACGCGAATGTTGGCCCATCAATCCACCGCAGTGTTGCGCCAATAATGCCCACAAGTAGCAACGCGTACGGCGCCTCGTTGTTCAGCGATGTCGCCAACATGAATGAACCAAACGAAACTGCGAACAATGTTGCGGCGATTATTCCAGCGCGGCGCGAGAACCAGCGCGCCACAACTAAATATAAAAGTCCGGTGGTTACGGCGCTGATGATGCACCAGATTATTTTGGCGCTGGTGAATGGCGTGGCGATGAAGCCAAGCCAATGCAACATCCACGCAACGCCAGGCGTTCGGAATGCAAGGTCGTATTCAAATGGTTGCCCCAGATTTAGTTTCGCTGCCCACTGCGCCCACACGGGCGCGTCGCCTTCGTACAGCCGGGAATGTGGCCACGCACAATCGAGCGAGTGCAACAAGTACATCAACCGCAGCACAAGCGTGAGTGCCATAAATAGAATCGCAGTAATTACATCTTGGCGCGAAAGCTTGTTGTCGTTCAGTTGACGCGCGCGGGAATCCATTGGCAAATCTTATAGTTTCAAGGTGTTGATTGTTCGAGGCGTGAATCCAACAAACGTTTGGCGCAATGGTAAAGTTGATCGGTGGACACGCCCGCCAATTTGATTCAAGCCTCCGGATTGCGCAAAAGTTTTGGCACGCTTGAAGCCGTGCGCGGAATTGATCTTTGCGTGTCGCGCGGGCAAGTGCTTGGTTTCTTGGGGCCAAACGGCGCGGGCAAATCAACCACTATGCGAATGCTCACAGGATTTTTGCAACCCGACGCTGGCACCGTGAAAATTGCGGGCGTTGATTTGGCCACCGACCCACTGGGCGCCAAGCGCAACTTTGGTTATTTGCCCGAAGGCGCGCCGGCGTACAGCGAAATGCGCGTGGAAGATTTTCTGGCGTTCACTGCGCGCGCTCGTGGTTATCGCGGCGCCGAAGTTGAGCAGCGCGTGAACCTTGCCGTGGCGCGCGTGCATTTGGAACCATGCCGAGGTCAGCGTATTGAAACACTTTCCAAGGGTTACAAGCGACGCACTGGAATTGCGCAGGCGTTGCTACATGATCCGCCAGTGCTCATTCTTGACGAGCCCACCGACGGACTTGACCCCAATCAAAAGTTTGAGGTGCGCCAACTTGTGCGCGACCTTGGCAAGGATCGCGCGATTATTTTGTCCACGCACATTCTTGAGGAAGTGGAGGCGGTGTGCACGCGCGCCGTGATTATCAATCGCGGTCGCATGGTGTTTGATGGAACTCCCAAGGAACTTGACGCGCGCGTTCCAGCTGGCGTGGAGCACAATCGCCTTGACCATATTTTCCGAACGCTGACAGCGTTGAACAGCAAGGAGCGCGCATGAGCAGAGCGCGTGATCGATCAAGCAAGCAAGATGGTGCGCCGGCTATCGCAACGACGGCACATACGGCACAAAATAATTTCGGCCCGCCGCCAACACCAAGCGCCTTCGCCCGCACCATGAGCGTGTTTCGCAGGGAATTTGCCGCATATTTTGCCACGCCCGTGGCCGCCGTGTTCATTGTCATGTTCGTGGCCATTGCCGCGTTGCTGTCATTTCAAATGGCGGGCTTGTACACGCGCGGCCAAGCCGATCTGCGCTCATTCTTTCAATGGCAACCGTGGCTAGGAATGTTTTTCATGCCGGCCCTTGGCATGC
>CAIKXA010000018.1 GCA_903831295.1 uncultured bacterium
CTGCGAATTGTTGTTCGCTCGCCACCCATGCGGCCGGACATTTTCTTGCCCTTCTTAATCTTGGCGCCGTGACCGCGATCGGTTCCGTGGCTGCCGATGCTTCCAGGTGAACGATGCTTGCGTTCAGTACCGTGGCTAGCGCAAATACCTTTGAAGTTCCAACGAACCATTGTTCCTTGGAAACCTTTGCCCTTGGAGACGCCAGTCACATCGACAAACTTCATGCCGGTGAATGTGTCAACTGAAAGAATTTGCCCAAGCTCGTAAGCGCTCGCCTCTTCATCTTTTTCAAGACGAAGTTCTTGATGCACGCGCTTTGGAACTGAACCAGCCTTGGCATCATGGCCAATGAGTTGCTGAGTTGTGGCGCGTGGCTTTGAATCATCGAACGCCATTTGAATAGCGGCATATCCGTCAGATTTGCCGGTTTTCACTTGGGTCACAACGCATGGGCCAGCTTGGATCACAGTCACAGGAATATTGCGCCCGTCTTCCATGAACCAGCGAGTCATTCCAATTTTTTTACCGAGGATTGCGATTGGCATGGTGTGGTCCGTTTCTTACGCCTTAATTTTTACGAACACGCCAGCGGGAACAACCAAACGGTTGAGAGCGTCGACTGTGCGTGGATTGACATCGGTGATGTCGATGATGCGCTTGTGCGTGCGAATTTCAAATTGCTCGCGGCTTTTCTTGTCGATGAAGGGTGAGCGATTCACCGTGTAAATTTCACGGCGTGTCGGAAGAGGAACAGGACCAGCGACTCGCGCACCAGTGCGCTTGGCGTGATCAACAATTTCACGAGCCGAAGCATCGAGAGCTTGGTGATCGTACGCTTCCATTCGGATGCGAATTGTGCCAGCGGTCATTGCCATTGCGATACAAGCCCTTCATTCAGAAACACAACCCATTTCTGCGCGCGACTCGATGCCGCGCAAAGGCAGAAAAGGGGAATCGACAAATGTAAGCGATTGTTGGTTTCTGTCAAGCGGTTGAGGGATATTGGTGGAAATTTTAGAATTTAAAAGAGCATTTTCAGGTAGGCTTGTCTGCGTGAGAGATCTTCAAAGCCAAGCAACCACTTTCAAGATCTGGGCTTTCATTGCTGCATGTTTTTTGCAATGCGGCGCCGCAATGCTGCAAACAACGGGCAATTCGAGCAAATCTGATGTTCCTTCGACTGCTAAGTCCAATAATAAATCGAATTCAAAGCAAAAAAGCGCTATTGAGACGCCAGTTGCGCCACCAGTCGTGCCAATAAAGGCCCCTCCCGCGCCGCCTCTAAACAAGGACGGCATTGAGAAAGTCCAACTTGAGACCGAGGCCTACGACTTTGAGTCGCTTGGTTTCAAGATCAATCTGCCCAAAGGTTCTTTGGTGGCCAAGGATTCCGTGAACAACGCAATTTCCTGGATGGTTGCGGACGAACGCAATCCAACGCGTTGGCTTTTTCGCGTGCAGGCGGTGAAGTCCAATGATCCGCAAAGTGACACTGAATCCCAAATGCGAAATCATTTGCAAAGTTTCAAAGCCGCTGGAAATGAATTCACGCTTCTGTCGGATCGCCCAACAAAAATCTGCGGACTGCCGGCGCGATTTTTTTGGCTCTCCACTCCCACTGGCGATATTCGCGCGATCAGTGGTTGGTTTATTTTGCAAACCGGCACGGGGGAATTTGTGGTGTTCAGTATCTTGACCACGGAAAAAGATTTCGCGTATGCGGAGTCGGCGATTGACAACGCAGTGGTCACGATTGAAATTCGCGACATGAGCGCGGTGCAGAAAGAGCGCGCCGATCGATTGCAACTTGGCGCGGATATTTTAAAGTCATTCACGCCGGCGCATTTAAAAACTATCGCCGATGGAAAGAAGCGCCTCTATCGATCTTGGCGCGAGACACCCGAGGGCGATGTGGAACAAGGTTGGGTATCGATTGAAATGAAAGCCGCGCCACGGGGATTAACTGATCCGGTCGCCAATCCAAAAACATACACGGAAAGCGCCAAAGAACAGGGTTTTTTAATCTCCATCGATAGTCGCAGCATCGATGAGGATGGCCTGAACTTAACCAACGCGCGCAGTCGATATTGGGTGGCGTGGGATCGCGGCAGCGAGGCGTGGTCGGTGCGTAGCGTTCCGCAAATACCTGGGCCTAAAAATGTTTTCTCGCAGACCGGAGCGCGTCTTCGTGTTTCAAGCGAGAGCGCTGGAACTGATTTGGCGGTGTTAACAAGCGCCCTAGGCGCGGAGACCGAACCATTGTCGTGGACCGTTCCTTCAACGGCATATCTAGCGCACCCTTTGTCATTGATGCTTGGCGAGATATTGCCACGCGACGCTGGCGCGCCAAATCATTTCGCGATGTGGTGTTTCGATCCCACCACCGGAAAAATATCCCAACGAACATTCAAATGGCATGCGGACGCGTCGCATCCGGGTCAATGGATTTTAGAAACTCAAACATCTTTTGATGGGCCCGCGAGCACGGATGAGATCGACGCACAAGGACATCTGGTGCTTCGTAGTTTTCCAAATGGAACGCGGATGGGCCCCACAACTTTGTCGGAAATCGAGCGCCTTTGGAAAGCCAAAGGCTTGCAACCTTGAGGTGCCTGACGCGTGCAAACTGTTTTTTTGCGCTTGTTTTATGCTGTTTTTTAAGCCTAAGTGCGTGTCGCTCAACGCCAATGTTCTCGCCTGATTTGTCCAAGCCAAGTCCGTGCGATGAGTGCGTGCTCCAAGCGCGCCAAATATATTTCGCGACGCAAGCGCCAGAAACAAGTCGCTGGCGCGTTGTGTCTGACCAAGACGAAGGCGCGCAAATCACAATCATCCGAAGCATGAGCGCTGAAAATATATTGACCATTGAAGAACCAGCCAGGCGCGTCACAAAAATTCAATTGAAGGAAGATGGATCTTGCGCGCTGATCAGCATGGACTCGGTGAGTGACGGAACCAGGAGTGTCTTTAATCCACCCCTGCTGATGTGCGCAAACACGTTGAAGTCAAACGCGCCACTGCGCAGCGAGTCATCCATGCAAACGGTGTTGATTGAAAGCGGAACCGCACGCGACCAAGGAACGGCCACGCGGACAATCTCTATTGAAGGCATGGCGCGCATCACCACCGCGCTGGGAACATTTGATTGCATCGTTGTAAGCACTCATTTTATCGGCGCGTTGGGCAAGGCCAAAATAGATACCAAAATGACCATTTGGATCGCACCTCAAATTGGCTCAATTGCTGAAAAATTCGCTGAAAAAATCACAATACTGGGAATATTCACAAAAAATTCAGAGCGATTCATTGAGAAACTTCCGCAAGAAAATTGAAAAGTTTTTAAATCTACTGGCGAATCAAGCGTTCTCACTCCCTACTCTATTTGTATAGATCTTCCATGTCGCCCGATCGATCCCACATTCTGCTTGCCATACCCGTGTACAACGAGGCAAAGTCCATTGAGCGCGTGTTGCGCGATGTTGGAATTTTTGCCCGCGATGTTTTGGTGATCGACGATGGCAGCGCGGACGCCACGCCACAACTTTTGGCCAAGCACCGAGTGGAGGTGATTCGCCACGCGGAAAATCGCGGCTACGGCCGCTCCATGCAGGACATATTGCGCTGGGCGGATTTTGACGGATACGAATGGGTGATCACCATGGATTGCGATGAGCAACATGAGCCCGCGGAGATTCCATCATTTGTGCGCGCCATCGAGCGCAACGACGCTGACATTATTAGTGGAAGCCGCTACATGATCGAACGCATCGATGATGATGACGCGCCAGAGGATCGCTTTCGGGTGAATCGAATCATCACGGACGAGGTGAACGCCGCGTTGCGCTTTGACCTGACCGACGCATTTTGCGGCTTCAAAGCCTATCGAACTTCGTCGATGCGCAAACTGCGCCTGAGCGTGGACGGCTACGATTTTCCCATGCAATTTTGGGCGCAAGCCGCGTTTATGAACTTGCGCGTGCGTGAAATTCCCGTGCGCCGCATTTACAAGGACATGCGCAGAACCTTTGGCAACGGCTTGGATGATCCCGAAACACGCTTGCGTTTGTATCGCAACACCCTGCGAACGGCCATGGCGGAAGCCCCCAAGCTTTTGCAAACTGACTCAATGCCTGATTCAATTGCAGAATGATGCCTCAAGCCGCCGCGGCGGAAATTTTTGTAGAGCGCGCGGGGCCGCGCATGGATTCTTCAACGCGCATTGAGGGACGCTCCATTGGAGATTGGCGCGCCGATACCAGAATATATTTACAACTGCCCGACGCTCCAGTGTTTGCCGCAGGCCATCAAGCGCAAGCGTGGCATTGTGGCATCATCGCAAAGACATTGTGGACCGACGCGCGCGCGCGCCAAGAAAATGCAACGCCCGTGCATGTAGTGGTGGATCAAGATGGATTCGATGGACTCTTCATGGAGTGGCCGCAACTGAAAGACGGTTTCTGGGTGGCAAGCGGCCACAGATTCAGCGACGCGGCCAAGAATGTCGCGGCGTTGAATGCGCCAACATTTCATGCGCGTGAAATTGAGCAAGTGGGACATGCGCCAGAATTTGCGCGCGAAGGATTGGCGCGACTCGCGATCGCGTTGCGCAAATTTACGAAGGCGCCCAACGCCGCCATTCAAGTATCGCAGGCGCAACTGCAAGACTTGGGGCACATGATCCAGACGCCGCGTGTCATTGGCGCCTCGCAATTGATTGGGACATCTTTCGCGCAACATCTGATTGACCGAATGTTGCGCGAACCCGTGGCGTGCGCGGAGTCCTTCAACATCGCGCTGCAACTTCATCCGCGCGCGGCGCGGCCATTACGTGTGGATGGGGAGCGCACTGAATTGCCGCTTTGGTTGCTGGGCGATAGCGGCGAGCGAATTCGCGCCACCGCGCAAAGCATTCGCCTGGCTCGCGCGCAAAACAAAATCATGCTGCCACGCGCGTTCCTGCTTGGAGTGCTGCTCCGCACGGCCCTTGCCGATGGTTTCACGCACGGGATGGGCGGAAAAATCTACGAGGAAATTTCCAATGCATGGATTGGGCGTTGGCTTGGCTGGAATCCGCCGGCCTTTGACACGGTCTCGGCAACCATGCGATTGCCGCTGGAATTACCCGCTGAACAGATGCCGGACCAGCCAAAATATTCTTTTCGCAGCGTCTGGTGCGATCCGGATTTACACGTCAATGCAAATGTTGGCCCCAGTGTGAATCGGAAAAAATTTCTGCAAGATATCGCGGCGTTGCCTAGGCGAAGTCCGCAGCGAAAAATAATTTTTCAAGCCATGCTTGCCAATCGCGCATCCCGGCGCGCGGAGTTGGCTTCAACACTGACTTTGCTTCGGAACGACTCGCGCATATTGCAACAAGCCGAGCATTCCAAGCAACTGGCCATGCGCCGAACATGGTGCGCATGCTTGTATCCGCGCAAGGCGCTGGACAATCTGCATCAACAACTGACCCACGCCGCGAACACCTGCACTCACTCGCCCTGATTTGGCGACACGAATTCCTGCGACGCGCTTGAAGTGTTCGTAGCAATTTTTGGCGCAGCCATTGGAGCAAGTGGATCGGGTCGAAATACCCGCACATCAAGCGACCATACTTTGTCGCTAAATTCGTGGCCTGGCTCATAAGCATCCATGCGATCACGCGCAGCCGCCACCAAAGTGGACGTGGTCTTGGCGTCAAGATTGTCGAGCATTGCCACAAACATGGCCTCGGGTGTGCTGGGCAATTTCGCGGCGCCGTGCTCAAGCGCACCATGATGGCTGATGATGGTGTGCAGCAACACGCGCAGCGCGTCTGGCGGAAGCGGTGATTTCTTTCCCGCAGCGGCGGCCATTGTTTGCAGCCAAATAGCGCCGCGCACAACGTGTCCTATTAAATTTCCCTCGGTGGTGTAAGCAAATCCACGCTCCCATTCCAGTTCAACAGTCTTGCCAAGATCATGCAGGAACAAACCCATCAACACAAGGTCGCGGTTCAGTCCCGGATACAGCGGCAGCATCACGTCCGCGAGCAGCATGAGTTGCAACGTGTGCTCAAGCAAGCCACCGATATACGCGTGATGCACGCTGACCGCTGCGGGCGCCCGACGGAATTGCTGCATGATGTATTCATTTGCCAAATATTGTTCGGACAACGCGCGCATACCCGGATGCTTTAATGAGTGCAGCAATCGCTCCACTTCCTTCATCATGGCGTCGATGTCGCGCGTGGTGGCGGGCAAAAGTTTTTTGAGTTGTTCGGTGGAAACTTCCTCGGCGCGAATCACATCCGCGATCACCTGGACTTGTCCATTGTAATTTTGCGTTTGCCCGCTCAGATACACAAAGCCGGTTCGCATGGTTTCGCCCAAACGCGCCTCGTCGAATACCCAGACGCGCAGCGCTGCCTCGCCGGAAGCGTCGCGAATCAAGGCCTTGAAAAAAGGCTTGCCCGCGCGCGTGGTTCCGATCTGTGGATTCACCAAGCCATAGATGCCGCTGATTTGTGAATTGGGGCGGAAATCCTTGATCGAAATATGTTCGTGGTTGTCCATGTGGCGAGTGTAACCGTGAAAAAAATTATTTTGCGCGCCGCGTGATCAATTCAACTCGCCGCGAAGTTGCGCCAATGTTGCGGGGATTCCATCCGCGAGTTCCTCTGGAAGAAGTCCCGCGTGACCGTGCGTGAGCGACCAATGCGTGGCGGTGAGCGCGTGCACATGCACCGCCAAGCAAGCGACTTGGAACAAGTCCAATGGCGCCGCGGCGGATTTGCTGGTTGCAAACTGCGCCGCGAACGAACCCATGATTCCCGAAAGAACATCGCCGCTGCCACCAATGGCCAGCGCCGCCTCCACATGTGGACTTTTCCAAACGCGCAATCCATCACTGACCCTTGTGTGCGCGCCCTTCAACACCACAATGCAACCAAGACGCGCCGCCAATGTGTGCGCGGCAAGATCCCGAGTTGATTCATTCACCGCGTCCAATTCCAAATCAAGCGATTGAGCGAGCGCGGCGAATTCGCCGGGATGCGGCGTGAGAATAATTGGCGCCTTCATATCGCGTGCAAAGTCCACAGTGCAAGCCAACGCACGCAACGCGTCGGCGTCCACAATGATCGGCTTGGCAAAACTGCCCACCAATCGAATCACAATTTGCTGCTGCGCCACATCGTGTCCAAAGCCAGGACCAATCACCAACGCGTCGGCATTCACAAGCGCCTGATCAATCACCTGCGCGCAACCCGCGGGAAATAATTTTTGCTCCGCATCCACTGGAAGCGCCACACCAGTTGCGGCAGGAACTATGGAAAGCACCGAGGATAAAATAGGAGCGGCGACCGCGACCGTGCACAAACCACATCCACTGCGAAGCGCGGCGCGCGCGGCCAACGCGGGCGCGCCAATCATTGGATGGTCGCCGCAAGAACCCCCCACCACGCACACCTTGCCAAATGTTCCCTTGAAACCAAGCGAATCGCGCGCGGGAATGCTGGGGCAACCATCAATTCGCTCCATCAATCACCTCGATTGAAATATTTCCCATGGACGAAAGAAGACTTGCCCACGCGGGATCGCTGGCCGCCTCGCTGAGGGGCGTGACGGCAAGCAATAAATGCCCGGCATGAAACGCGTTCCCAGTTGGGCCAAGCGTGGAGTCCAGATCAACCCAACGTCCGTCGATAAAAGCTTGCGTCCATAAATGCCAAGCGAAAACATTTGTTTCACCCGCAAAAAATTCCGCCCACACCAAGCCGGCCGCCACGCGGCTTGGAATTCCATCAGCGCGCAGAAGCGCAGCGAGCAACACGGCGTGCTCGGTGCAATCTCCAGATTTTGTGCGCGCGGTTTCACTGGCGCTGGCAAATGCGCTACCAAGATTTTGATTCGTAATGTGATTGGCAACGGCCGCACGAAGTAATTTGCATCGAGTGAGCGGATCGATCGCCGCGGGATCGCCGCTCCATTTCACAAACGCGCTTTTTTTCAAGGCCAACACCACGGGGTCATTCCAATCAATCATTGGAGATGATTCCAAAAACGCAACGTCGCTGCCCACGATAGCCGGCGATGGATCCGCGGGCACATCAAGATTGACCGTGACCAGGAACGATCCATCAGGATTGCGGTTGACGCGTTGAAATCCCTCTTGTGGCGGCGGCATAATGGGCGAATTCTTAGCCTTGACCAAAAGCGTGATGGATCTTTTTGCGGACACGCCAACCAAGGGCCGATCCGCTTTCACAAAACTCGCCACCATCACTTCCACTGGCGGCTTGGCGACATCAATCGCCGCCATAGCCGTGGTTTTATCGCACATCACGCTTTGCATCACGCCCAATCCTGTTGGCACTTGACTGCGCAAAATTTCACCGTTGGCGGCAATACATTCCTCACTGCCCGCCGCGATCAATGGACCTGTTGATTTCCAACGCTCGCACTCAACGGATTTATTTTGAATCATCACGCTGGTCGCGTCAATTTTTTGCCACCGAACTGATTCGGGCTTCATACCTTGGGCAGGATCCAAAATCAGCAATGAAAATTCGGTCTTGCCTTGCGCCTTGGCGGCTTGCGCGGCGCGAAGCGCGGCCACGGGAGCAAGCGCATCCTTGTCGATCGCTGGCAACACCCGCTCCGTCACCGTGGCTCCCTGCGTGCGCCGCTCGCGAACTCCATTTTCAAACTTCTCCCAGTACACACGAACCGAAACGCCGCCACCGGTTTGGCTTTGCCCCGCGCGCAACATATGACCTTCGTTGTCCTCCTCAATCCAAGCCGTGGTGGACATTCCAAGGATTTGCTTTTCGCGCGCCATGCGCAGACGCGTTTGCGATTCCGTTCTAAATCCGCCATCAATTGGCTTGGTTTGCATGCTCGACCAGCCGACAGGAATGTCCTTGAGAGATATGACGTACCAACGTTCAACCGCATACGCCAATGTTTGTTCGCTTGGCTTCGCAGTTGCTATTGAAGTTGCTGGCGTAATTGTTGGCGCAATTATTGGCGCTGTTGAAGTTGGCGTTTGCGTTGCAACTGTTGGCGCCGTTGCTGTTGAAGTTGGCGTTTGACTCGCCACGCCAACACGCGACAGAAAAGTCGCGGCGACAATACAGAAAATAATCACGATCAATCGCGGCATCACTCTGACTTCATCAAAGGAAAGAGAATCACATCACGAATACTCTCGCTGTTGGTGAGCAACATCACCAGGCGGTCAATGCCCAGTCCCATGCCGCCAGCCGGTGGCATGCCCACTTTGAGCGACTCGAGAAAATCTTCATCAAGCGTGCGGAAAGTTGTTTCCTCGTCGTTGACGCCCTTGAGTTGTTCCGTGAATTTTGCGCGCTGCACATCGGGATCGTTCAACTCGCTGTAGTGCGGCCCCAACTCCATGCCGCCAATGAATAAATCGCCGCGTTCGCACAGGCGCGGATCGTCTGCGCGCGGACGCGTCAGCGGACTCACAGCGCTTGGCCAATCGGTGACAAACGTGGGTTGGCACGGATCGATCTTGGGCTCCGCGAGCAGTTCAAAAAGTTTCTCCACACGCAGCCAGTGATCAATCGTGGCGGCATTCGGAATGTGGCGCGTCTGGGCCTCTTGTAAGACAGCTTGCTCATTGAACAAGTCAATGCCGCAACCTTGCTTGAACAATTCCGCGAAGGTGACGCGGCGAAATGGCTTGGCGTAATTCACTTTGAATTCACCAAACGCAAGCACGGGGCCCGCTGGAACATCCGCCATTTCCTTTGCCACTTCCGTGGCGCACTCATGCACCAGCGCTTCCGTCATGTCCATGATGCTTGCGTAATCACCAAAGGCTTCGTACGCCTCCATGGCGGTGAACTCTGGATTATGGCTGCGATCAACGCCTTCGTTGCGGAAGTTGCGGTTGATTTCAAACACGCGCGGCATGCCGCCGGTGATCAATCGCTTGAGATACAACTCGGGCGCTACGCGTAAAAATAAATCCATACCGAGCGCGTTGTGCGTGGTCACAAATGGGCGCGCCGCGGCGCCACCAGCCAGGGGTTGCATCATGGGCGTCTCCACCTCTAGAAATCCACTGCGCTGCATAAAGCTGCGAACCATGGAAACAATGCGGCTGCGCATTTGAAAAACTTGCATGGTGCGTGGCGTTGCCCACATGTCTAAATAGCGCTTGCGATAGCGGATTTCCGCGTCTTCCAAGCCATGCCACTTGCCAGGCGGCGGCGACAAACTTTTACATTGCAGCGAAACGTTGGCCGCCCAAATACAAATCTCGCCTTTCTGGGTGCGGCCAACTGGTCCTTGCGCGCACACAATGTCGCCGTAATCCAGCGCCTTGGCGATTTCAAATGACTTCGCATCCGCGGCGGATTTGCTCATGGAAATTTGAAGGTCGCCCGTGTGATCACGCAGCCAAAAGAAAATAATTTTTCCAAGATCGCGGTACTGCACCACGCGTCCAGCAACTTTCATGCGCGGACGCGCGTCCACCACCTGAAACGATGGATCAACTTTGGCCTTGGCGCTGTCCTGTTCATGTTGGGTTTGCGCGTCAACATTGAACGCGGCGCGCCCCGCCGCGAGCGACACCAATCCATCCACTCGCGCGCCAAATGGATCCACTCCCATTTCGTTGCGGTAGCGATCCAACTTGGCCCGCCGCGCAGCTTCGAGCACTGATGGATGAACTTCTTCGGCGCCGCCGGAGTCGCCTGGATTCGTTGGAGATTTTTCTGGAGTCATTGAAAGAATGGTACCGCTGTGGTGAAACATCGCGGAGCGTGGCGCTTTGGAAAAAGATCGTTACGATCTGACGCTTTCCATGACACCTCCAAAAAATATTCGTCGCATTGGCGTGCTCACCGGTGGCGGTGATTGCCCCGGTCTAAACGCCGTGATCCGTGCCGTAACCAAAACCGCAATTTTACAATACGGAATCGAGGTCGTAGGCATTGAAGATGGCTTTCAAGGCTTGATCGACGACCGCGTTCGCCCTTTGACATCGCGCGATGTCGCTGGAATTCTGGTGCGCGGCGGAACTATTTTGGGCAGCAACAATCGTTGCAATCCAAGCAAGTACCACGTTGGCAACGATGAGAATGGCGCGCCAATTTTTCGCGACATGACCGAACGCTGCCTCGCCACCGCCAAGCGCCACCAACTTGACGCCATCATTGTGATTGGCGGCGATGGAACCATGAGCGCCGCGAGCCATCTTGTGGCCAAAGACTTGAACATTATTGGTGTTCCAAAAACAATCGACAACGATATTGTTGGAACTGAAATTAGCTTTGGCTTTCTCACCGCGGTCGCAACGGCCACCGACGCGCTTGATCGCTTGCACTCAACCGCCGACAGCCACCATCGTGTGATGGTGTGCGAACTCATGGGACGCAACGCTGGATGGATCGCGCTCACCGCCGGCGTGGCCAGCGGAAGCGATGTGATTCTGCTTCCAGAAATTCCATTTGATTTCAATCCCATCTGCGCGTTCGTGAACGAGCGCATGAGCAAGGGTCCAGGCTTCGCCATAGTTGTAGTGGCCGAGGGCGCTCGGCAAAAATCAGGCGAGCAAATGGTTGCGCGCATTGACCCCACAAGTCCCGATCCAATTCGGCTTGGCGGCATTGGCGCATTTGTGGCAAAAGGCATAGAAAAAGCCTGCAATGTTGAGACCCGCACAACCGTTCTTGGGCACATCCAACGCGGTGGCCCCCCCATCGCGGCCGATCGAATTCTGGCCACGCACTTTGGCTATCACGCCATACTTACGCTCATGGCTGGCGGACACAATCGCATGGTGGTGCGTGAAAATAATATTTTCTCCGATGTCGACTTGTTGCATGCCGCGGGTAAGCAACGACTTGTTCCGCTAGACCATGGATTGATCTCGGCTGGGCGCGCCATGGGCACGTGTTTTGGTGACAGCGTTCCGCATTTGCATTTCTCTCAATCAAAACCGGCGGTCGTGGTGTGAGCGCCTCCGCCCGCCAACCCGCTTTGCGGCCGGCGGTTTTTCTTGACCGTGATGGAACGCTGATCGACAACGCGGGCGACTTGGGTGATCCAGATCAACTGAAAATTCTTCCTAACGTTGCGTTGGCGTTGCAACTGTTGTTGAAACACGATTTCATTTTATTCGTGGTCACCAATCAAGGCGGCGTGGCGCGCGGAAAATACAACGAGGACGCTGTGGTGCAAACACACGCGCGCTTGGAGCGCATGCTTTGCGCGGAAGTGGGCGCGCCCAAGGTGATCTGCGAATACTATTACTGCCCGTTTCATCCGCAAGCAACCGTGGAAAAATATCGTGGCGAGCATGAGTGGCGCAAGCCCGCCCCGGGAATGTTGCTCGCCGCGGCGGTGGCGCACGGCATTGATCTAGAAAAAAGTTGGATGGTGGGCGATCAAGAGCGCGATGTTGTGGCGGGCGCGGCCGCGCAATGTCGCACTATTTTAATTTCAAGCGATCGCGAATTGGCCGCCGCAAGTGTTGGTGACTTTGTTGAAAAAGATCTGCTTACCGCCGCGCGGCGTATCGCCGCTTCGGTTGTTGATAACGCCGCGCCGGGCGCACTTGGCTCCGTCGCGCTGCACGCGCGTCGATCTGATATTTTGTCGGACGCCGTGTTCCAAGAAACAATCAATTCCATGGCGCAGGCTTTGGCGCAACGAACTGGTATCAAACTGGTGCGGATTGAATTTGAAACCAACTGCGTGATAGCGACCGTTGAAGGCGGCGATGTGATCGCGTTGGGATTTGTGGCGGAACTTCGCCGCGATAGCGATCGTTGGTGGCGCGAACACCGCGGTGCTGAAAGTCCATGGGGTTCAATGTGAGGGCGGCGCTGCACGATTGCCAACGACTCTGCGTGATTCTTCCATCGTGGATTGGTGACACCGTCATGGCCACTCCGGCATTACGCGCATTGCGAACGCATTTACCCAACACGCAAATCACATTACTTGGCCGCGCTGGATTGCGCACCATACTTTCTGGCTTGCCAATCTTTGACGAGTGCGTGGAACATCCCATGCGCGGCTGGCTTGGACCCTTGAGCAATCTAAAACCAATCCGCGCAATCAACGCCGACGCAATGCTGCTCTTTCCAAACAGCTTACGCAGCGCCTTGATCGCATTCGCCAGCGGCGCGCGCACGCGTGTTGGTTGGAATCGCCAGAATCGCGCCTGGTTTCTATCGCATACCGCCACGCCTGCGTTCATGACTACCCCTTTGAGCAGCGTGGACAATTATTGCGATCTCACCGAGTTGGCGCTTGGAACCACCATCACTGACCGCGCGGTGCAATTGCACTGCAGCGTGGAGGAACTTGCCCATGGCTTTCGCCTGCTTGATGGATTGCCGCGGCCACGCGTGATTTTAAATCCAGGAGCAAATCGACTTGATAAGCGTTGGCCCGCCGCCAACTTCGCGGCGCTTGCAATTGCGCTGCGAAATAAATGCGGCGCCGGCGTGGCGGTCACTGGCTCCGCAAACGAAAGCGATATTGTTGATGCGATCGTGTCCGCAAGTGACGGCGCCGCAATTTCTCTGATTGATCGCGGCGTCACTCTTGAAGGACTCAAGGGCGCAATCGCGCAAGCTGATTTGCTGATCACCAACGACACGGGTCCGCGCCACCTCGCGGCGGGTTTTAATACGCCGTGCGTTTCACTGTTTGGCCCAACCGACCATCGCTTCACAACGCTGCATGAGCCGCACAACACCAACGCCACCAATATGCCACGCGAATGGCTTTTGATTGCTGATCCGTTTCTTCCTAAAGAGGTGATCGCGAACCATGTTGCAAAAATCGCGCGCGTGGACCGCATTTCGGTTGGCGATGTGGCGCACGCCGCGACACAACTTCTCAACGCCAAACTTCGCTGATTGATTGAACGCGACAAACTCGCGCGGCCACCCAATCACGGCGCAAATGACTACTCTTTTAGCAATCGAATTATTCGCCCTGCAATTCAATATGTAACTCAACCCACAACTCAACCCACAACTCAACATGCAAATCGACTGGCAAATCATCATTGAAATCGCGGCGGCTTTCTTGTGCGGCAGCATTCCATTTGGTGTGTTGATCGCCAAATCGAAAGGCGTGGACTTGCGCAAAGTGGGCAGCGGAAATGTTGGCGCAACCAATGTTGGCCGCGCGCTTGGTCGAAAGTGGGGCTTCATGTGCTTCGCGCTTGACGCGATCAAAGGCGCGTTACCCGTTTTAATCACCGGACAAATCAACGGCGTGCTTGGCCGCCAAGTCAACACCATCTCGCCCACCGCGTTGATCGTGTGGATTGTGATAGCCATCGCCGCGATCGCAGGACATATCTTTTCGCCGTGGCTCAAGTTCAAAGGCGGCAAAGGTGTTGCCACTGGCTTTGGCGCGCTGGTGGCCATGTGGCCGGTGCTCACGTATCCCATGTTGATCGCGCTGGCCGTGTGGATTGTTTGCATGAAACTTTCGCGCATCGTCAGTCTTTCAAGTTTGATCGCCGCGCTTACGCTGCCCATCAGCGCCGCCCTGCTTCTTCCATGGAACACAATCACACAGAAACTCGCCACAGGAAGTTCAGCGCCGACATCACCCGCGCCGCTTGAAACAACATCAGGCACGCCGCTTCCAGCGGTCGTCGCTTGCGCAATGATCGCCGCGCTGGTGTTCATCACGCACCGCGCCAACATAAAACGCCTGCTTTTGGGCACGGAATCACGCGTTGGTCAAAAGCCAAAATCGTCCGATACGATCCCATTGTGACTTCCGCCGATACGCATTCACAATCCAATGCAAACGACGTTTGGCAAAGCGCGCTCTCCACGCGCTTCGCCTCCACTGAAATGCTGCAACTGTGGTCCGACGCGCGCCGCGCGCAATTATGGCGCGGCGTGTGGCTGGCCGTTGCGCAAGCGCAACAAGAAATGGGCGTGAACATTCCGCAGGCCGCCATCGATGGCATGCGCGCGAATATCAACACAACCGACTTCGCCGCGGTGGCCCAACACGAGAAACGACTTCGCCACGATGTGATGGCGCACGTGCACGCCTTTGGCGAATCCGCGCCCGCCGCGCAAGGATTTATTCATTTGGGAATGACAAGCCAAGATGTGGTTTGCAACGCCGACGCGATTCTTTTGCGCGACGCGCTTCAACTGATCGCCAACAAGTTCGCGCGCGTCATTGATCGCATTGCAACATTCGCCGCGAAGCAGCGCGACCTTGCATGCCTTGGCTTCACGCACTTTCAACCAGCGCAACCACTCACGCTTGGAAAGCGCGCGACATTGTGGGGTCAAGATTTCGCCATCGCATTGCAAGACATTGAGCAGCGCCTCGCGGGCGTGAAGTTGAAAGGTTTGCGCGGAGCAACCGGAACGCAATTCTCCTTCACGGCGTTGCTGGGCGACGCCTCCAAAGTTGACCAACTCGAAGCCAAATTCTGCGGCTTTTTGAATTGGAATCCCGACGCAATTTGGAGCGTGTGCGGACAAACTTCGCCGCGCGTGTTCGAAGCCACCGTACTCAACGCTCTGGCCGTAGGCGCGTGCGCCATTCACAAATGCTGCAACGACATTCGCTTGCTGGCGAACTTGCGCGAAGTGGAGGAACCATTTGAAAAAGATCAA
Source organism: uncultured bacterium (assembly GCA_903831295.1). Classification (GTDB taxonomy): domain Bacteria; phylum Planctomycetota; class Phycisphaerae; order Phycisphaerales; family SM1A02; genus SYAC01. Next base: position 15,629 of record CAIKXA010000018.1, read on the forward strand.
ATTGGTTCAAGCGCCATGCCCTACAAAAGAAATCCAATGCGATGCGAGCGCGCCACCGGCTTGGCGCGATTTGTGATTGGGCTTGCACCCGTGGCCATGGCCACCGCCAGCGAACAATGGCTTGAGCGCACGCTTGATGATTCAAGCGCTCGTCGACTTTCACTTCCCGAGGCGTTTCTTGCGCTTGACGGAGCGCTTGACGTGATGGCGAATGTGCTTGGCGGACTTGTTGTGAATGAAAGCGTGATCACCAATCGATTGCACAACGAACTTCCATTTGTGGCCACGGAAGATATTTTAATCGCCGCGGTGCGCGCCGGCGTGAACCGCGAGAAGGCGCACGACGCCATCCGCCGCCACGCGCTTGCCGCGGCCGAGCGCGTGAAAGCTGGACAATCAAACGATCTCGCCGCGCGGCTTGGCGCCGATGCCCTCTTTGCCAAAGTGAATATTGAAAGCGCGCTCGACGCCAAGCGTCTCACTGGCCGCAGCGGCGAACAAACCGACCGATGGATCGCCTCGGTGGCCGCGCCCATCCGCAAAAGATTTTCCGCCACGCTGACGCACGAACCTTCCCTAAAAGTTTGACCTGCCACTCAAGGCGCATTGCAAAATCAATCCGCCGTTCACATTCCATTGCACCCGTCCGCAACCTGAAAGAATTCAAATGCCAATTCCCCGACTCCAAATCGCCGACTGCGCTCTTTTGGTGATTGACATTCAAACAAAGTTCGCCAAACACATTGCTCGATGGGATTTTCTGGTCGCCAATAGCGCAATACTGGTGCAAATGGCCAATGAACTTGCCATTCCCGTGATCGTGACCGAGCAAAGCCCTCAAAGTTTGGGCCACACCACCGCCGAAATCGCCCAATGCCTGTCAAAAAATACCCCTGTCTATTCAAAGACCCGTTTTAGCGCCTTTACAAGCGATGTAGCCGCGCAACTTCGGTCGCTCAATCGATCTCAAGTTCTGATTTGCGGAATTGAAGCCCAAGTTTGCGTGCTACAAACTGTTCTAGACCTGGGCGCCAACGGTCGCCAAGCATTTCTAGTGACCGACGCTATTTCCGCCACGGACACCACCCAAATTGCACCCGCATTCAGGCGCATGGAGCTTGCCAACGCAATTCCAACCGGCACGCTTTCGGCCATGTACGAACTTCTTCAAGACGCCACTCACCCCAAATTCAAGGCCTGCCTTGATCTGGCCAAGCGGATTCAAAGTGAATCCACTCATAAAACCAATTAATCAGCGCCCTTTGCAATGCGCATGCATATTTATTGGTAAATCCACACGTCTTAAAAACATGAAAAGAGCGACCAAAGGCCACTCTTTCATGTAATTAAGTTAGATAACACCGTATTTGCTTCGGACAAATGAAACCCGAGGCGCAAGTACATCAACTTCTACAAATCGTAGATAACGTTGAAATCAACCAGCCGCAGGTGGTTGTCGTGAAATTTCCAACACTTTAATCCGAATTTCTTGCGCCTGAGCTTTGATGTCCTGCATTGCCTTTCGCACGCGGGTGCTGGCGGCCTTGTTGCCACCACTGGCCTTGGCGATGTCGTCTGCGGCTTCTTCAACCTTCTTTTTAAGCAATTCGTAGCTTTCCATATTTCTGATCTCCTAGGTTTGAGTTATCAAAGGGGCGAAACTGCCCTTCGGACATGGTAACGCCTCTTTTGAAGTTCTGAAACATACGCCCCAAAAAGATTTAATCTAGTTATCTTCACTGTTGAGCTCCTAATTCAGGGTGAAAATCCATGGCAAACGAACTAATTATAGATCTGAACTCCCTTGATTTAACCGCCGTGGCCTTAGACCGTGACGCGGTTGGCAAATTACTGCCCCAAACTGGCCCCATGCGCCAATTGGATTATTTGATTTGGAAGAATGACGACAACAGCAGTGGCGTGGGCGTGAAGCACATTCGCCAGGATGAATTTTGGGTGCCCTACCACATTCCAGGCAGACCCTTAATGCCAGGCGTTCTCATGATTGAAGCCGCGGCGCAATTGTGCAGCGTCTTGCAAACGCTGGCTATTCCAGACGTGGGATTTCTTGGGTTCACCCGATGCGACAACACATCATTTCGCGGACAAGTTGTTCCCGGAGATGCATTTTACATAGCCTGTCAATTGATGGAACGTAATCGACGCCGCTTCATTTGCAAAGTGCAAGGCGTGGTCAAAGACAAACTTGTTTTTGAAAGCAACATCACCGGAATGAAATTATAGAAATGCAAATGTCCGCCCCGTACAACGCTAGTCCTGTTCTGTTGCAACCCATCGCCAAGGGTCGCGCGTGGGGCGGAACAACTTTTACAGGCTGGAAAAAATTTACAGCGCCCGCGAAGGGTGAACTTGCGATTGGCGAAAGTTGGGAAGTTGCGGACCTGCCGGAATCAATCCCCAATGGTTGCTCTCGCGTTGCGGCGGGCGCGGGTGCGGGAAAAACATTGCATGAACTTGTGAATCTCGACACACCAGGATGGATGGGCCGCGCGCGATTGACCGCGCAAGGACGATTTCCACTTTTGGTCAAATTCCTCGATGCAGCCGAGCATTTATCGGTGCAAGTGCATCCCGATGAAAGTTACGCGGCGGCCAATCCATCGGCGCATTTAAAAACCGAATCATGGTTTGTGCTTGCCGCCAAGCCGGGCGCCACTATTTGGCGCGGGGTGAAAGAGCACGTCACCAAGCAAGAATTTGAAACGCGTTTGCGCGGCGGCGGCAGCATCTTGGATTTGCTGGTTGAAGTGCGCGTGCAAGCGGGCGATTGCATTGATCTACCCAGCGGCCTGTGCCACGCGCTTGGCCAAGGAATCACCGTGGCGGAAATTCAAACTCCAAGCGACACCACCTTCCGAGTATTCGATTGGAATCGCAACGATCCCGCGCGCCTGTTGCATCTTGATGAGGCCATGGCGTGCATTCAATTTGGCAAAGGCCAACGGCTTGATCATCTTCCAATTCATAACGCGTCCACCGCGCCCGCGGTGCAAACACGCGCATTTTGCACCACGCTTCTGTCGCGCACCGATCACTACACAATTGAGCGCATCGAAGCCATGCACGCCACTACTTTGGAAGTGATCACGCATCAACACCCAGTGTGTTGGCTGATTCTCAACGGGTCCATTTTCGTGGATGGCGAAATGCCCATCACGGCAAATGCCTGGGAAACGCTGCTTTTTCCAGCTGTTTCCGAGGGGCGCTCAGCCAAACTCAGCATGGGCACAACATTCTTGCGGATCAAATTGCCAGATCCAATGGATCGATTCATTGCGTAATCTATTGTTGTGCCGCGCTGTTTCAATACAAACTTTGCACTGATGTATTTCTGCTTGATCGCGATTTTATTTTCCACCCTCGCCAACGCGCAGCAGTCTTCGCCAACAACTTCGCCAACAACTTCGCCAACAACTTCGCCAACAACTTCGCCAACAACTTCGCCAACAACTTCGCCAACACTCAATGCATTCGAGAATACCCCGCCCGCTGTAACACCCGCCACTAAGACTCCGCCATTTCCAGTGGCGGGAGCCAGCGCTCTTGGCGGCCGCGTATTCAATATCGAGCCCGGCGTTGCGTTCAATTCGCTCGCGCCATTCTTGCTTCCTGGCGATGAAGTTCGCCTACTGCCTGGAGTTCACATTCCATTCACGCTTGTGGATTTGCGCGGCGAGCGTGGCAAGCCGATTGTGATTCGCGGCTATCAAACAGAAACCGACAAGCCGCTGCCATATGTGAAGGGTGAAGCTTTCAGCATTTTGCTGCTGCGTCCGCAACATGTGATTGTGCGGGATTTACTGGTGGGCAATTCCTCCGGACCAACTGTGTTTATAGATGGCTCCGTTGGCGCCACACCCGTGCTGGAAGAAACCCCGTTTGATGCGGATCTCAACATCATCAATCTGCAGATCAAGCAAACATTTGAAGCGCCCAATCAAACATCCATATATCTGCGCTCGATGCAAAGCGTGGATGTGTCCAACATTTCAATCAAGGGCTGGAACAATTCCGCGCTGGTGCTGGACAATTGCAAGCGAGTTGGAATTACTCAATCCGTTTTCGACTGCGCAAAAAATTTGCCGCAGTATCGCGGCGTGGCCATCCGCTCTGGATGCGAGGATATTTCCTGCATGTATGTCAGCTTTGGTATCAATGTGAAAGTTGCGTTTGAAGTTGGCGTGTGCGACAACACAATCGCGGCCGCGGAAAATAATTCACCCACGCGGCCCGCGCAAAGAATTCTGATCTCTCACAACGCGGCGCTTGAATGCGCGTGCTTTGTTTCACTGGGCTCCGTGGACAACTCCACCATTGTGAACAACTCATGCATTGAAAGCACAAAATACTTTTACAAAGCCGATGGTCTGTGTGGCGTTCCAAATTTTGTCACGCTCGAAAATAACTTAGTCACCTGGATACCCGGCCGCCTTGAACGCATCAGCCTGGTGGCCCAAGGCGTTGCGCCCGAATCCATCCGCTTGCAAAGAAACCTTTGGTGGAGCGAGGAACTGCCAGCCGCGTTTGAAATTGTTGGCAAACCATTTGGCGTGGAGTTGGCGCCGCAAGTTTTTGACATCAATCCCAAAGTAGAAATGCGCGGCTTTATGCCGGTAGATCTAAAGGCGCGGGACTTTGGATGGAGCCAACAAATCAGCCCAACCCCCGCTGGCGCCGCAAAAACGCCACTTCAATCTCAAGCACCAGCCCCAAAACCGTCTTGATCTTGCGTTTCTGCCGATAGAATGACCCACGTGCAGATTCAGGGCTCCATGTTAAGTTTGGCTGGTTCCAACCGGATTTCAAATGCCGCCCCTTCGTTTCATGGCATGAATAGTTTGGCCGCGGCGCGAGTTCCCGTTGCTCCAGACCCATTTTCCGCTCCACTGCTCAATGCTGGGCCCGATCGCCTGCAGTTGTATACCCGTGCCGCCGACCGAATTGAAGTGGCAACCGGACTTGCCCGCGGTCGCCTGCTCAACATTCAGGCTTGATGTATTCAGCTTGTGAATTGCCCCGCGCGCCAGCGTAAGCGCGGCTCAATTTGCGCCAATATCCAATCCAAATTTCAAGTGGATTTGTCCAATTTCAAATTTGGCCAAATTGAAATAAGTGGTGGCGATTTCCCCGCACAACCGCTATCTTCCTAGCCCCGTCACTGGAAATGTTTTCCATGGCGCGACACTTCAAACAACGGATTCCACATGGCCTCCACCGGCAAAATCATTCAAGTCATCGGCAGCACCTTCGACGCTCAATTTCCTGAGGATCAAATTCCAGAAATTTACAACGCGGTGCACGTTGACTTTCAACTGCGCGGCGAGAAGTCGCTGCTTGTGGGCGAAGTTGCAAAGCACATGGGCGGCGGCATTGTTCGATGCGTCGCTTTGGCCAGCACTGACGGCGTTCGCCGCGGCGACGCCTGCACCGACACTGGCGCCAGCGTGAAAGTTCCAACTGGCGAAGGCGTGCTTGGTCGAATCTTTAATTTGCTTGGTCAACCTGTCGACGGCCGCGGCGAAGTGAAGTACGACGAATTGATGCCAATTCACCGTGAACCACCATCATTTGTTGACTTGAATCCAAAAACGGAAATGCTTCCAACCGGCATCAAGGTGATTGATCTTCTGTGTCCATTCGTGCGCGGTGGAAAAATTGGTTTGTTCGGCGGCGCGGGCGTGGGCAAGACCGTGGTCATTCAAGAAATGATCGCGCGCGTGGCGCGAAACTTTGGTGGGTACAGCGTGTTCGCCGGAGTTGGCGAGCGCACCCGCGAAGGCAACGATTTGTGGCTTGAAATGCAGGAAGCTGAATACATTGATTCCACGGGCAAGAAGTGCCACGTGATTGACAAGGTGGCCATGGTGTTCGGACAAATGAATGAGCCGCCTGGAGCGCGTCTGCGCGTTGGACTGAGCGCGCTCACAATGGCCGAAGCATTCCGCGACAAGAGCGGTAAAGAAACATTGCTGTTCATTGACAACGTGTTCCGCTTCACGCAAGCAGGTTCGGAAGTCAGCGCGCTCTTGGGCCGCATGCCAAGCGCCGTGGGTTACCAACCAACACTCGCCACGGAAATGGGTCAGATGCAAGAGCGCATCACCAGCACCAAGCAAGGCGCCATCACCAGCGTGCAGGCCATTTATGTGCCCGCCGACGATTTGACCGATCCCGCCCCCGCCACCACGTTCAGCCATTTGGACGCGTTCATTGTGCTTGAGCGAAAGATTTCCGAGAAGGGTATTTATCCCGCCGTCGATCCAATCTCCAGCACCAGCCGCATTCTTGATCCGCAAGTTCTGGGCGAGCGTCACTACAAAGTGGCCCGCCGCGTGCAGGGAATTCTGCAGCGCTACAAGGATCTGCAAGACATCATCGCCATCTTGGGCGTTGACGAACTTTCAGAAGATGACAAGCTCACCGTGGCGCGCGCCCGCAAGATGGAGCGCTTCTTGAGTCAGCCGTTCTACGTGGCGGAAATCTTCACCGGCTATCCAGGCGTGACCTGCAAGCTTGAGGAAACCATTGATAGTTTCGAGCGCATCGCCAACGGCGAAGGCGACGATTTGCCAGAGAGCGCGTTTATGTATGTTGGAACTCTCGATGACGCCCGCAAGAAGGCGGAAAAGATGGCGGCGGCGGTCTGATTGCAACCTTTTTGATTGCAAGCATTTGTGCTTTAAACCGAAAGCCGATCCCTTAAATTGGATCGGCTTTCGTTGTTTTATCAGCCAGAAATCGCATCTCAGAAGGAATTAAAAACTAGATTTGAGAAAAAAAAAAAAAATAGAATATTTCTTGATATAAAAATCGTTGAAATACTCGTTCACTTATTCACGGGGGTTATTTAGTGTTTATTTATTCACCCCCACGACGACCTCAAAATCCTAAAAGTAATTTGTGAAAAAAAGCTCGCCAGCCAAAAATAAATCGCTTCGCGCTACATCCCCAGCGAAAGAATCCCAAAATGCAAATGGATCTTCTGCTGAAACAAGCAAAGATCAATCTCCAGAACCAGGACTGGCGAAATTGCTCACGAAGCAGTACCAAGCCTTGCGTGAAATGGCTGGCCGAATTTTGCGTAGCGAGCAACTTCTGAAGGCATCTAAAATCAACCGCCAAATGAGTCCCACGTCCCTGGTGGCGGAATCCACACTGCAGCTTTTAGCGCAACGCGTGCAAATTCAAGGCGACGAACATCTTCAAGGCTTGGCCAACATTTCAATGCAGCGCGTTCTTTCTGACCGCGCGCGCAAGGGCCGGGCCCTGAAACGCAGTGGCAATCCTCGCGATCTTCTTAAAGCAGAGGAAGTAAAATCTGAAGTGCAGGAACTTGCCATCATGAACGCCATCGAGGCGTTGCGCACGGTGCGTCCACGCCAAGCAGATGTGATCACCGCGGTCTGCTTGCAAGAGTTGTCCATTGAACAAGCCGCCAAAGAGCTCAACATGACCGTGCCAACACTCAACCGCGACCTTCGCGCCGCGCGCGAGTGGCTTGCCAAGCGCTTGAAATAAGCCTGCTCTATTTGGGATGAGCCGCGTTGAACTGATCAAGCGCATCCTGCCACTTCTTGGCTTCGATTTTTTCCTGTGGCACACTTGGTTCGGCTGCCGCCCAGTCGCTATGCAATTTCACCAAATCACCCAAAGTCATTCGAATTCTGGCTGGCGGTGCTTCGATGCCGTTCAAGCCATTCAAACCTTCTTGCAAATCCGCGTCCGCCTCGCGCCATTTTTTCAGTGAAGCAAGAATGGAACCGCGCCGGGCTATAAAGACCCACAACTTGGGATCTGTTTTTTCAAACACTTTCCGCGACTTCTCAACAGATTGATTTGAAAATTCCAGCGCCGCATCAAATTGCCCTTGATCTTGCAGCACTTTAGCGAGATTGTTCAGTGAAATAATCACGTCCGTGTGGTCCGCGCCCAGGCGACTTTGATTGGTCTTGAGCGACTCGCGGAATAATTTTTCCGCCTCCGGCAAGTTGCCTTGATTGCGCAAGCAGAACGCTAGATTGTTTTGCACGCGCGCAACATCTGGATGGTCGGGCGAAAATTTAGCCAAGTAACTTGCCAGCGCCTCGCGAAACAATTTTTCCGCCTCCGCTGTCTTGCCACGCTCCTGCAAAGTTTGCGCGAGATTGTTCATAAGCAACGCGGTGGTTGGATGGTTCTCGCCCGCGAAATTGCGCATGGTGTCAATGGCCAAGCGCGCGTTGATTTCCGATTGCTCCAATTGATTGGATTCCATCTGAAGTACGGCGAGGTTTTGATAATCCCCCGCAACCGTGGCGTTGTTGTCGCCAAGCAACTCGCGGTCCATTTTCAGCGCGGCTTCCAAAAGCGGTTGCGCATCTTTGTAACGACCGGCGGCCTGTAAAACAATGGCCAGGTTTCCAAGCGCGGTCGCGGTCTGAACGCGATCTTTGCCCTGCAACAATTGCGCGCGATCATTGGCTTCGCGAATCAAGCGCTCAGCTTCTGGCATGTTGCCCTTGTCTTTGTTCACCAGTCCGTAATTCATAAGCGTTGCCACGGCGCTCGCATTGCCAGACTGCCAATGCGGGCGCGACTCTTGAATCACAAACTCGTACAACTTCAACGACTCATCGAACTGCCCGAGCGCTTGCAATGCCAACGCTTTTTTTTCCGTCGCAACTAAATACTCGTGGCTTTGTTCGCCTAAGTTTGCGCGCGACAATTCCATGGCGCGATCTAGAAGCGGAAGCGCCGCCTCGGCTTGCCCCACTTGCGTGAGTGTTCCACCAAGAACGGTTGAAATAGCAATGGCTTCCGCAGCGCGATCGGGCGGATTGGTCTTGAATTTTTGCGCCGCCGAGGCGAGCACTTCGCGCAGGGAAATATTTTCCGCACCACTTGCGCCAAACGGATCCGCGGCGCCGATTGTTTCGACCAAGAAATTGGTCACCGCCATGGCGGCGTTTTTTTCTTCGGTGGCGCGCGTGGCGGAACGAATGCTAATGGCTGTAGCCGTGGCCATGGCCGTTAACACAACAACGCCCGCCGCCACTTGCAAGCGTCGGCGCAAAACAAATCGCTGCGTTTGATACAGCAGACTTGGCGGTCGCGCCTCCACCACTTCGCCGTTCATGTGGCGCGCAAGATCATCAAGCAATTCCGAAACGCTTTGATAACGGCGCTGGCGGTCAATTTCCAAACACTTCAATACGATGGCGTCCAAGTCGCCGCGTAATTGAGCTTGCAATATTTTTATACTGATGCCCCGCTGCTGCGCAACTTCAATCGCAGCTTCGGGGTCTTCATGGATCAGACGCGCGTAGCGCAACGACGGTCGCTCGGGCTGCGGTTCACTGACGCGGCCATCCATTTCGCGCACAGGATCACGACGGACTGGCCGAACTCCACACAGAAGTTCACCTAAAATTATTCCAAGCGCCCAAATATCGCTGCGCGCGTCGGCGTCACCGCGAAATTGTTCAGGCGACATGTACGCCGGCGTTCCCAATGGAGTTGCGGCTTGCGTGGTCAATGAACTTAACGGATCGGCGCCCTCGACAGACTTGGCAATTCCAAAGTCAATCACTTTTGGAATGGCGTGGTGATCCTCAAAGCTAATCAAGATATTTGCGGGCTTCAAATCACGATGCAAAATTCCGCGCTGATGCGCGTGGATCACGCCTTGGCAAGCGTCCATGAACAACTTCAATCTTGTTTGAATACTTGCTGTTTCCAAATCACAATGCGCATGGATAGGCAAGCCCGCGACCAGCGGCATGGCAAACCACGGGCGACCGTCCGCCGAAGTGCCGCTTTCAAAAATCGTGGCCACATTTGGGTGGTCCATGAGAGCCATGGCTTGTTGCTCGGCACGAAATCTGGTGAGAATGGCTTGACTGTCCATTCCCTTCTTGAGCATTTTTATGGCGGCCGTGCGCTTTACGGGCGCGTGCTGCGCGCCCAGATATACAAAGCCATATCCGCCCTCGCCAAGCTCGCCAAGAATTTCAAATGCGCCAAGTTTTGCCGGCATATCCGGCTGTTCAGCGAGCGCGCTGTCGTGAGTGCTTGGGGCGTGAGTGCTTGGGGCGTGGCTTTGAGTTAAATGCTGCGCCTCTTTTGTGAAGCCAGATCGCTCAAGCCGTTCAAGTAGAAGTTCAAACGTCGACTTCATGGTGCAATACTAACGTTCAAGGAAATCTTTTGTGACACTTCCATTCAAATGAAACAGATTAATTATCAAAGTCGGCGGCTTGTATTTGCGACACTCGCCCCGACGGTCCGAACGAAATCGCCCACGCACGAGGATGCGGATGTGACGGAAACAATGCGCCTGTTGCAAGCGTGCTGAGATTATCGCCGTACTGCCAGCGGTCCTCTGGAATAATCACTTCGCCGTCGACTTCTTTTGCCTCGTACTTGCTGCTTGGCTCACCAAGCAACGATTCGACTTCTTGCTTGGTCATGCCCGTGTGAACCTTGCCCCAATTATCTTGATACTTGGATTCACAAGCCTGCAAGCACAACAACGACAACACGATTGTGAACACAATGGCGCATTCACGCGCGTAAATTTTGCCCGCCAAAAATGCGCGCTCGCACTTGAGCGTTGTATGCGGAGTAGTCATTCAAAAATTGTAACGTTTGAAATGGTGCCAATTTGAAAATGTTGCGCCCGCTGATCGACACGAATTTAAAACATCATTACACTTTTATGCGTGGGCAATTATGCAAAAAAACTTTACCGGGTGAAACTGCAAGATTCCCGCCAACACGCCAAACTAACTTATGCGCAGGTGATTGGTTTAATTCAAGCTGGCGTGATTGATCTTGACGATGAGATCGCGCTCTTTCAAAGTCAAGATTGGTTTTTTGCTTGGGAATTGGAAAATGCTTTTGAAGAAGTTGTGGTGAATGCTTACCGAGCCCATGCGGATGCCATACGCCGCATGCGTAGAAGCATTTCCAGTGGTTGGCTTACCCCGATCGAGTTTCGTGATCAGCGGGATAAATTATTGGCGCACGAACCAGGAGTCAACGAAAGCGATTGGAGCTCACGGCAAAGACCGGATCTGATCAAGGACGGGGTTGGGCATGAACTGCACAGGGCGGCCGCCATTGGCGCGGCGCGCCAAGCCACAATTCATAGGGAGTCTCACGAAGATTCCACTGAAAAACCAGCCGCAAGCCGCGTGGAATTTTTTCGAGAAAACATTTCCAAAATCTTCCAAGGAGATTTTCCAGAATGGGCCAATCCCTACGCGTTGCTCAAGGGCGCCAAGGCGAATGCGTTTAAGATATTTTGCATCGCGCTCTTCGCAACCATCGTCACCGATCCATTTCGTCCATGGGTTCAGTTATCGTGGTTTGTGTTGATTTGCGGCGCCTATGCAATTTACTGCGCGCTGCGTCAACTCGCGGTGATTGGTCCAGCTCGCATGTGGGTTGATCGATTTGTAATATTCATTTTGTTCACATTGACATTCACATTTTTATTCATTGTGACTCTCAAAGCAGAGCCCAAGCATGGTGCAGGAGTTCTTTCACGCATTCCACAAGTCGCGGCGCTGCAAGACCAATTACGAACACAAATCAAAAAATAAAATCGGGCCCCCGCACGATTCGCTTTGAATCACATCGGGCAATACCATCGCGGTATGAATAACGCGCACGCTTCGATTGCTCCATCAAACGCCACTTCAACCACAATTCAACTTCCCACGCAGGAAACCGTTGCATTGCTGACCAAGCAACACGGCGCCGACGCAATCACGCGCGCGGAAATTGGCGTTCGCCAAGTGGCGTTGCGCTGGAATAGTTTGGATGGAACGCCGCAAGACTTCACCGCATTTTGCGTGGCTAACTTCGTTGCCAACCCAAGCGATGTCACACGCTTGCTTGATCGGCTTGAAAAAGTTCTGACAAGCGTGAGTGGACACTTGTATGAAATTCGACGCGATCTTCGTTGGTGGAGCGACGTGAAAACCGATTCATTCGCGGGCGTGGATGATGTGCTTGCCAAGTTCGATCCCGCGCCGGATTTAAGCGACCAGTTGTATCGCCAAAAGATTGCGTTCATTGCGCTGCTGAACTTTGACCGCAGCACGCTCAATGAAATGTTGGCCAAGGGTTCTTCCTGGTCCACCACGCGTTGGGCGGAAGTTCGACTTGCGCAATCGTTTGGTCCGCGCGTTCCGGTTGCGCTTGCTGATCAAGCGCGCAAGACCAGCCACGAGGCCAATCAATTTGTGAGCGGCTTTCATATTCCGGTTGGTCGCATGGTTGATGCCAACGGCAAGCGCTGGTTTGAAAGTGACCGCAAATTGCTGGCGCATTGGCTGGTGCGCGAAGAAGTGAAGGCGGGCTACGGCGACCC
>CAIKXA010000019.1 GCA_903831295.1 uncultured bacterium
CGCAGAAAGGGTGGCACCACAAGCGAGTTTAGCACCCGCGCAAGCCCCGCTTGCGTGGGGTGCGTTGTCTGAGCGACTGGTGCCACCCTTTCTGCAAAGCGCTTCACTTACTTGCACCCGTTGCATGATCCTCCGCGGCAACTCCTTAACACGCCGCGGAAATAAAAAACGCCGATCGGAAAAACCGAAATCGGCGTGAAATGAAAGCGGGCGAAGGGGCTCGAACCCTCGACATTCACGTTGGCAACGTGACGCTCTACCACTGAGCTACGCCCGCAGCGAGGGGGAAGTATAGCGAAATTTTGAATGTGATTTAGACAAAATGATTTTGAAAAAATTGAATTGAATTGTTGCCTGATTTCATAAACTGGTTATAGTTTGACCCTTCTGGGGGCTACATAAAGGACCCCAAGCATGTCACTAAGCACAGTTCAGGTTGGTAAAAAACTCAAAGCCATGGTTTCGGAATTGAAAGATCTTCGCGTCGTTCGAAGAGATTATGAGAAATTATTGGAGACGCTGCATGAGTTGGGACTCTGCGCCAAGCGAAACCTTCGCAAAGCCAATCAATCCACTCCCGCGGGCGTGAACAAAGGCGGGCCGCGATATCGCAGCACCAACAAGGAATTGTTGGAGCAATACAAATTGCTAGCCAAAAAACTTCCTGCCCAGTGGTCCACACGTGAGGAAATTTGCACAGCTGCTGGTTTGGATCCCAAAGCCGTTGATGTGCCATTTATGTGGCTGATTCAAGGCGGCAGGGATGAGAATAAGAAAGTCATGAAGCCACTCTTGCAGGGCAATGGTCGTCGTGGCTTGGGCGGCGCATACAAGAAAATTTAAATTCTTTTTCAATCTACAAACGGCGCTCGATACTTTCGTATTGAGCGCCGTTTTTGTTTTGCATCAGTCAGCACCGTGCATTGAATCAATAATCGCTAACAGGAATTCCCATACCGCTACGATTTGGTGCGGCGGGTCGTGGCGGCATTTTAAATGGATGATCCTTCAACGCTTGTTGCATGACTTCAACGGCCTTCTCAAGTTGTGGATCGCGTCCGCCACCGGCAAGTCCGCCCTTCATGAGCGCGGGATCATCGATCACTTCAATATCTGGATCAACGCCGTGGCCTTCAACGCCCCAAGTGCTGTCGAGTTTGTAAAAACCAAATGACGGAGTGCTGATTGATCCGCCATCGATAAAGCTTGGATTTCCGCTGATTCCAACCAATCCGCCCCAGGTGCGAGTGCCAATAACGGGACCAAGTTTTTCCTGTTTGAAGAGCCACGGGAACATGTCGCCACCAGAACCGGCGAGACCGTTGATGAGCATGGCTTTGGGGCCTTGGTGGGAATCTGGTGGCCAGATTTGTTCGCCCGCATCGCGGCGAGCCCACGCGTTGGTTGCGGGGCGGTTGATCATTTCAATGAAGCGATTTGGAATTTGTCCGCCACCATTCCAACGCTCATCAATGATCAACGCAGCTTTGTGGCGATTGCCTTGGAACTGACGAACCAAATCATTTTGTCCGTCAACGCCGGTGTTGGGAACATAGATGTATCCAACTTGGCCGCCACTTGTTGAATCAACCCACGCGCGGTTGCGCTCAATCCATTCTCGGTAGCGCAGCGTCGACTCGCTACCTTGGGTACGCACGGTCACGATGCGCTCGGTTGAGTCGCGCTCTGGTTTTTCTGAAACTGTGAGCGTGATTGTTTTTCCAGCCAGGCCGTCAAAGGCCGCCCATGGATCAAGCGTGGTGTCGACGGGTCGACCGTTGACTTCAAAAAGATATTCACCTGGCTTCACGCCCGCGGCGATAAGTGGATTGCGCGCGTCGGTGTCCCATGGAGCGCCTTGCACCATGTGGGCAAAGCGGTAAATTTTATTATGATCCGTGGTTTCAAACAACTCCCAGTCCACGCCCAACATGCCAGTGGAGGCGTACATGGGCGGCGTTTCAATATCACCAGGCCCCAACAAATACGCGTGGCCGACATTTAATTCGCTGATCATTTCCGAAATGATCCAATTCACATCCTCGCGGGAATTGGCACTTTCCAGCAGTTTGAGCGCATGTTCACGCTGCGCCTTCCAATCCACTTGATGCATGCCTTGGTCGTAGAACCAGTCGCGCATGATGCGATTGGCGTCAACCACAATTTGTTTCCACTCGGCGCGTGGGTCAAGGTCCATTGGCATGGAATCAGTGATCACGGCTTTTGATTTGGCGTCAGCCGTGCTGTCAACAACCACAGCGCCGCCTCCGCGGGGCACCAGTAATTTTTTACGGTCAGCGGAAATGTCAAATCCATCCCCGTCCGTGACGTTCTTTTCCTTCTTCTCCTTGTCGGTGAGGTCAAGAATTTTTATGCCTTCTTTAGCGCGTGCAAAAATGAGCAGGTTCTTGTCGTTAAACGCAAGGGCGCCGTAACCACCAGACTTCAATGGAAGGGCGACGGCTCGATTCTCAAATCCGTCCAAATCAATTTTAATTGGCGCGGCAGGTTCGGTTTTTTTGTCGGCGTCTTTTTTGTCATCCGACTTCTTTTCATCCGTCTTGGCGTCGGCCACTTTTGTAGTTTCGGTTTTGGCAGGCGGATCGTTTGGTTCACGTTCTGGCGGTGGCGCGGGTGGATTCTTTGAATCGCTTGGTGATGGCTGATCGTCTTCGTCGGCAGGTTCTTTTTTGTCGGCGTTATTTTTATCAGCGGCGTCGGCAGGCTTCTCGCCGTCTTTTTTCTCGCCATCTTTTTTCTCGCCATCTTTTTTCTCGGAAGCTTTTTTATCAGCGTCCTTCTTCTCACTTTGCTTTTCTTCCTCGTCGCTCTCAGCGGCCCAAGGCATTTTCACATCGGTGCGCAGTGGCACCAAGAAAAGCTGCTGCGCATCGGTGTAAATCCAAGTGGAATCCAAGGCGCTGTAAGTGGGAGAGAAGGTTCTTTCGCTGGCAAATACAAGGAATTCGCCTTTGGAATCAAAGGTTGGAGTTGAATCAGAGAACATGCCGGAAGTGACGGGCGTGGATTTTTGCGAAGCAACTTCGTAGATAAAAATCTGGGGCGTGTCGCGATCAAGCGTGCGGCGCGTGTACGCAATCCATGCGCCGTCATGGCTGAAAGATGGATTCGGAGTGCTCGCGCGCGGATCACGGTCCACCAGTACGCGCGATGCGTCCGCGAGCGTGACCAACCACAGCGATCCAGTCTTGTCACCGTAGGTCAACTTTTTTGAGTCGGGGCTCCAAGTGATTGACTCTTTGAACGGACCGCCGTCGGTTGTTAATGCACGCTTGTCGCCCTTGCCATTGGCGGGCATGACATACAACTCGTACTCGCCGGTGGAGTCATCAAAGAAAGCGATATTTTCACCGTCTGGACTCCACGCTGGCGAACGCTCCGCAACACCATTGGTATGCAACAGTAAACGCGGCGAACCATTTTCAGTTGGCAGAGTCCAAATGTCGCCACGCGCGGCAACCACAACGCGCTTGCCAGTTGGACCAATGTTCCATGATTGAATTTGTTTTGCGGCATCAATCGTTCGATGCGCGATCTTGGGTCGATTGCCTGGAATCTGAACCGAAATTGCGCGGGCTTTGGCGCTGGACAAATCCAACAACATCAACTGATCGCCTTTTTGAAACACCATTTCGCCCGGGCCATTTGAATGTGGACCGATTGCAGGCCAACGCACGTCATTGTCGGTGAAAAAAGTAACTTGCTCTTTTTTTAGGGAAATTATGTTGTATTTCCACACATTCATACGATGACCTTCGCCCTCGTCGCTTAGGAAATACAACCAATCCCCGTGCCACATTGGAAATGAATCCACGCCTTCCCATGTTGTCACGCGCCGACTTGTTGCGTTCTTTAAGTTGTAAAGCCAAATGTCCGTAGCCATGCCACCGCGGTAGCGTTTCCAAGTGCGAGTGTCGACGGAGTGCGGCGTGTAGGCCAACCACTCTCCATCGGCGGAAATAGAGCCATTGGCTCCGTATGGAACTGGAAGTGGTTCGGGCATTCCGCCAACCGCGGGAACGCGGAACAGGCGCGTCATGCGCGCGAGCCCACTGAGATCGTTGGACGAAAAAATCAGCGAGCCGTCGTAGGTCCACTCGCATAAATTTTCCGTGCCTGGCTGATGCGTTACGCGATACGGTTGGCCGCCGCCCACAGGCAACGTATAGATGTCGCGGTTGCCTTCATAGCCACCAACAAAGGCGATGGTCTTTCCATCCCATGAAAATTTTGGCATGCTCTCCGAACCGGGAACAGTTGTGAGTGGCCGAGCCACTCCACCGTTTTTGTCGACAAGCCACAAGTCATTGGCGAATGTAAAAGCAATATCGCTTGGACCAAGGTCTGGGTATCGCAACATGGCTGCGAGCGGCGATTGCGTTGCGGCGTCTGTCGCGTTGGTTGAATTTGTGCTTTGTGTAGGAGTGGCGGCGAGCGCGCACACGGCAAGAATGATGAAAGAGAACATGTGATATTTGTAGCCCGAATCATTGAAAAATGCGCTTCTAGGGAATATAAAAATATAAATTCAACTCAGAATTTTGTCGCCAATAAAATGAGTTGTGGAGTTTGACGGGGCGAGAACGCCGCACGTAAAGTTATTTAGACAGATTCAATCGGGTCAATGTCAATGCCAGATTCAATCAGGGCTTCGCGTAATCGCAGAAGCCCACGGCGAGCGTGGGTTTTTACTGTACCCAACGGCAAGCCAGTTGATGTTGCAATTTGCTCGTGGCTGCAACCGCATTCAATTGAAAGTTGCAGCACTTGCTGCTGCTCGGGACGAAGTTTTTTCATCGCGGCCTGAGTAAGCGCGCTCGCTTCGGTGGTTTGACATCGAGGTTGCTCCGCGTGGTCAGACTCGACATCTTGAAGGATTGGTCCTGGCGTTGGACGGCGCATGCGTTGACGCGTTCGATCAATCAGGCGGCGTCGCGCGATGACGGACACGAATGTGCTTTCGCTGGCGATGGTTGGATCAAAGCGATGGGCCGATCGCCACAAGCTGATAAAAATTTCTTGAACAACATCCTCAGCGTCCGCGGCGTTGGAACAACTCCGTCGAACAAGCGACCAAATAAGTCCGCGGAATCGATCCATGCAAGCAATCATGGCGCCGGTGTCGCCCGATCCAATTCGTTGCAACAACGACAGCGGTTCTGCAGCGACCCGCTTCAGAGAAATTCTGGGTTTCACCAAATTTTTCTGCATGCGTATATCGTAACCGCTAAGTTGATGGCGAGGTTTCGCCTATTCCTTGATCCAGCAACGCCGCCACGCTCCAGGCTTGCGCCACGCAACCGCCCGCATTTTGCGGCAGATCCCCATCGGCGACCTCGCAGATTTGCCCTAGGCATCCACGGCGAAGATGCTCTTGAAACGGTTGTTTCATTTCCGCAACGCGCTCGGGGTTGCCCAAAGTTCTTAGTGCGCAACCAAGCGGCCCGATCAGCCACGGCCAAGCGGTTCCGTTGTGGTACGCCTGGTCGCGCGTTTGAACATTGCCACCGTAACGGCCAATGTATCCAGGCGAATTTTTTTCAAGTGTGCGTAGCCCGTAAGGAGTGAGCAAATCTTTTTCCACGCGCGCCACTATTTTTTGCGCGACCTCGTTGGGAATAAGTCGCACCCAAGGTTGCACGGCGAAAATTTGATTGGGTCGTTGCGAGTGGTCAACGCCTTGCGGACTATCGAGTGTGTCGGCGAGTTGCTCTTGATTGGCATTGATGTATCGCGCGAAACTTTTTTGAGCCTTGGCGAGCGCCGCGACGAACGGGCTTGCGTCTTGCTTGAGTTGAGGCGCCCATTCAATCAACGTGGTCAGCAAGCCGCACCAAAGCGCGTTTATTTCAACGGGTTTTCCCATGCGCGGAGTGATCACGACCGCGCCAACTTTGGCGTCCATCCATGTGAGTTGCGTGCCTGGATCCGTGGCCACGAGCAAGCCATCGGCGGGGTCAACCCGAATTCCGTGACGCGTGCCTTTGGTGAACGCGTTGAATACTTTTACAAGCGTGGGAAATAGATCGCGCGCCAATGTGAAGTCGCTCGACGCGTTCACTGTGCGTCGAGCGGCATGCGCTAGAAGCAGGGGGGCGTCCACGCTGTTGTCCAACCACTGTTCTCCAGGAGATGGAAAACGATTCGGAAGCAGTCCGTCTTTTTCAAAGTGGGCCAGCGAACGCAAAATTGACGCGGCCTCTTCAAAGCGACCGGTTTCTAGGCAAAGCCCCGGCAAAGAAATCAACGCGTCGCGGCCCCAATCCGCGAACCATGGATACCCCGCGATAATGCTTGTGCCTCGCGCGCCATTTGGAAGCGGACGCTCCACGATGAATTGATCCGCTGCAAGAACCAATCGAGCGCGGAACGCATTGTCTTGCGCTTTGGCCAATGTGATCAATGATTGATCGCGCGCAGCGGTTGCCGCAATGACGCGCGCGCCTTCGCCCGCTCGTTCAGAACAAGTGCTTGCTGTGAAACCGCGTGATTCGCCTGGTTGAAGCGTGATTTTTAATATGCCGGCGCAGCAATGCGCGTCGACGCAGTCGTATCCGCAGGCTTGCTCGATGGGTAAAAAATAATCCGCGTACCACTCGCCATCAGGCTGCGCGGTTGCGCCATCGGCTTGAAGAAAAATATCTTTGCCCTCGCCGCTTGCGTGATCAATGCAAACATGAAGGCCGCGCTCGCAGGTTTGAATGCGCGGCGTGAATGCATTGGGTTTCACCAATTGATCGTGTGGGCGATGATTCACCATGCATTTCAATTCAAGGTCAACCGCATGAGTGCCACCTTGAAGCGTGAGCGTGATGGCCGTGGCGTTGCGTCCGCGCGCCATGGACATGCGTTCCTCTACAATTGACGCGCCAATTTTCCATTCGCGCACAATGATTGATCCATCAAGCCAAACGCGACAAAGGCATGCGAGCCCCGGCGCCTGCATGCCGTTGGTCCATTGATTGGCGGACATTTGCACGCGTTCGCCATTGGCTATCGCGGTGATTTCAACTTTTGATACCAACATGGTGCGCCCGGCGGGTGGGTCGGTGGCCGCGATCAGAAAACCATGCCAGCGCCGCTGCAGCGCGCCGCTGACGGTTCCAAACGCATAGCCGCCAAGCGCGTTGGTGCTGAGCCATTCCAGTTGAGCAGCGATTTGCGCGGTGGGCCACGCGCTTGGAGCTAAGTCAATCAACGGTTTCGCATTCGCCACCATGGGGTTGATCTCCGATAAGACTTTTATCAACGGCACAAGTGCCTCATTGCATGTCAATCACATGAGCAACAGTACCAATTACTTTTTCTTTTCAGACTCGCCGCGTCGGCGCTGCAATTCAGCGACCACAAATCCAGACATGTATCCGTCTAGGACTTTCTGTGGATTTCCAACTTCAAATCCAGTGCGATGATCCTTGACGCGATTGTCATAGAACACATAGCTGCGAATTTGATTGCCCCAATCACGCGTTACTTTGCCGCCAGTCGCCGTGGCCAATTCACTCGCGCGGCGCTCTTCCTCGAGTTGCTCCAACTTTCCGCGCATGACATTCATGGCTTGCTTTTTATTTTGTGATTGATCGCGGAACGTGCTGGCCACCACTTGTAGGCCGGTTGGAATGTGGTTGATGCGAACCGCGCTGGCCACCTTGTTCACGTTCTGGCCGCCGGGACCAGAAGCGCGCACAAATGCAATGATTTCAAGGTCTTTTGCGGGAATTTCCAAATCTGTTTCCTCGAACTCCGGAGTGACATCCACGGTGGCGAAACTGGTTTGCCGTTTGCCTTCCGCGTTAAAAGGACTCACGCGTGCCAATCGATGCGTGCCGCGCTCGCAACTCATGTAGCCATACGCGAATGGGCCCGTGATGCGGTAACCCACTTCGCTCACGCCGGCTTCATTCCCGGCTATGCGATGCATTTCCTCCGCCTTCCAACCCATCTCGCTCCAGTAATACAAATACATGCGCTCCAACATTCCGGCCCAATCTTCCGCCTCGGTGCCGCCGGCTCCCGCATTGATATCCACAAAGCATGCGCGATGATCATGCTTGCGACCAAGCAGACTTTGGGTCTCCACCACTCCCATGCGGTGTTGTAATCGAAAGAGCGCGGCGTCGGCCTCTTTTAATAAATCCTTATCGCCGGATTCTCTTGAAAGTTCGTAACCCACTTTCGCATCCTCAAAATCCGCAATGACTTGCTCAAGCGGTTCAATCTGCGAGCGCACAAGTTTCAGTTCGTTGATGACAAGTTGCGCGGCTTTCTGGTCGTTCCAAAAATCACCTTCGCCCATTTGGCGATTTAACTCCGCGCGTTCGTTTAATTTTCTGGGGTAGTCAAAGAGAGTCACGGATGGCTGAAATCCGCGCCTCAAGTTCATCGATCACTGGTTGATGTGCGTCAAAGTTCATCGTGTGAGTGTAGCGAACGCCGTTGAATTACTGCGTGTATCTTTCATTTGATGCAGGTTTCATCCCATATCAGCCGCATGAAGGAAAGCGCCACGTTGGCCGTTGCCGCAAAGGCCGCCGCGTTGAAGGCCGCGGGGAAACCCGTGATTGGTTTTGGCGTGGGTGAGCCAGACTTTGACACGCCCGCCAATATTCGCGAGGCCGCCAAGCAAGCGATTGACAAAGGCATGACTCGCTACGCCCCAACGCCTGGTGATAAAGCGTCGCGCGAGGCTATCGCCAAAAAATTACGCGATGAAAACGGAATCGCTTGCAATGCCCAGGACATCACTCTGACAGTGGGCGCCAAGCACGCTATTTACATGTCGCTGATGGCCATCGTTGAGCCTGGCGCTAGCGACGAAGTGATTTTGCCAACTCCCGCGTGGGTGAGTTACAAACCGTTGATTGAACTCGCGGGCGCCGCGTGCATTGAAGTTCCTTCAAGCGTTGCCACGAATTTTAAAATGACCGCCGCGCAATTGGAGGCGGCAATCACTCCGCGCACGCGCGCGATTATGTTGAACAGTCCCAGCAATCCTTGCGGCACCGTGTACACAGTGAGGGAATTCGCCGCGTTGATTGATGTTCTAGCGAAGCATCCAAACATTACCGTGGTCAGCGATGAGATTTATGAAAAGTTGATTTACCCTGAAATTGAAGCGGGTTTGAAGCATGTCAGTCCAGGAGCGGATGCGCGGCTGGCCGATCGAACAATCACCATCAACGGTATGAGCAAGGCGTTCGCCATGACAGGGTGGCGCGTTGGATATCTCGCGGCTCCAGGAAACAATGGCGTGCTTGCGAAAGAAATTATTAAGTTGCAAGGCCAGATGACCAACTCAATTCCAAGTTTCATTATGCCCGCGGTTGTGGAGGCTTTGACCAATTCCGCCGCGAGCGTTGAAACCATGCGCCAATCGTTCGCGGCGCGCGCGGTGTTGGTGCATCAGTTGCTCTGCGGTATCAAGAGATTGAATGTTTGCAAATCCACAGGTGCTTTTTATTCATTCCCCAACATTCACGCGTGCATGGGTTTGAAAACTTCCGCAGGCCGCGTGATTCATTCTGCGCAAGCGTTCGCGGAGGCTTTGCTTGAGGAAACATTTGTGGCCGTGGTGCCTGGCGAAGATTTTGGCGAGTGCGCGCGCGAAAATATTCGCATTAGTTTTGCTTGCTCAGAGGCGAACATTCGCGAAGGGTTGGAGCGGTTGGAAAAGTTCGTCAATTCGTTGTCGTAAGCGCCAGCGTTTCTGGTGCCCGGGTGACGGGAGTTATGTTCTTGGCGCCCGGCGTCGCGAAGAGCATCAGCAAAAAAACCGCGTATAAACCGCTTAAAATGCCTCTAAAGATAGGCATGGAAAGACCAACACCCGCCCAGCTGAGTATTTCAAGCGGGGCATAGAGGGTCGCCGCGATTGCGATGGGAATGAAAGTCGCAAGCAGGGTAGTAGCAATACGGTCAACACCAAAGATGGTCGCGCCCAACCACGCCGCGCACACCGCGCTGATCACTAAGGGCAGAAGGATGGCGCTCACCCCTGGCGCAATCAGCGATATGAATAGATTCAACATTGCGATCGCGCTCCAAATGCCAGTCCAGCTTTTCCAAGGTGAGTTGCCGCGCAACAACATATTCGCAGTGAGCCATGAAACTGGAACACAAATCACGGACAGAAAAACGTACACAAAAATTCCATGGGGCGGCCAGTAGGCGGCCGCGAACTGCGCGGACCAATTTGGTTTTGTATTTTTCACCACATCCTGTTGCGCAAGCAATCCGTCAGCGTATTGTCTTCCATACATACCAGCTCGCTCCATAATCCAAGATGCGACGACCACCAACGCAATAGTGGCAAGCAACGCCGCCACAGTCGCAAGCACGCCTTTGAAATAGTCGCGCGTCAAAAAACTGTCACTCACTCCATTCACTTGACTGTTTGAGCGCGCAACATGCGCGCCAAATCCAACCACGCCTAGCAATGCCGCAATCGAAAGAACAATTCCGCTTCTGGCTGACCATGCCACGATCATGCGGCCAAAAACATCTATAAATACAGCGCTATCTGAAGGAAATGCATCAGCAGGCATGGCGCACAAACCACTGAGAGCTTGCGTGGCCATGTCGCCCTCGTGTTGCAACGAGGACAAGTTCACCGCGTCAAATGTGTCCGCGGGAGTGTGGTAGCGCTCAATGGCGCCAGTGCATGCAATATTAATTCCCGTTTGTCCGCGCGCCAAGAAAGCGGTGAGGTCGGTGCCATTGGGCATGCGCCGATAGACCTCTACAAAGAATGAACCCATGACTGGATGTGTGATGTGCGGCGCGATGGCGTTGATGAGGGCCCAGTCATTCGGCCCCGTCTCAAAGAGTTGCGCCGGTCCATCGCCGCCTCGATTGTCAATATTAATGACCGCACCAATATCGTTGGCCCAAGAATGATTCTGCGCAAATAGTTTCGCGCCCAGCAATCCGACTTCTTCGCCATCGGTCACCAAAATAATGACCGAGCGCTCCGGCGCATTCTGCAATGTCAACATGCGCGCCGCATCCAAGCACACCGCCACTCCCATGCCATTGTCGGAACCGCCTGGCGACACCGCCACAGAATCATGGTGCGACACCAAAAGAATGGCGGGCAAGTTTGTGCGGCCTTCTTTGCGCACAAAAATATTTCGCAGAGTGACTTCGCCGCGCCCGGGAACTTTCACCGTGGCAATTTGTTCCTGAGGCGCATATCCCAGCGATACAAAATATTCCTTCAGGCGCGCCACTGCCGCAATGTTGGCCTGACTTCCGACAGGGCGGGGCTCTTCTCCCAAGACCAATCGCGCCGCAGTCAGCGCGCGAATGGCTGAAAAGTCCGCAGAATCAGTTGTTTTTGGAGGCGTGGGTTGCAATCCTTGCCACGACACAACCCAAATGACCGCCATGATCACAACGGCACATGAAATTAAATTTGGTCTTCGCGGCCAAGCAGTCGCGTTCTGGTCAAGCACATTCAACTGGTGGGTGGCTTCACGTGAAGTCGTGCTCACGTGGAGCCAACAGTAACAGGAACAGGCATGCCACGCGGTTGATAGTTGGGGGCCAGCGCAATGTTCAAAGGCAATCGTTTGCCATCGGGGTCGCGCGGAATATTGTCTTGATCAATGATGCGTTGAATAGCCATGATGCCTTCGATCAACATTTCTGGCCGTGGTGGACAACCAGGCACATACACATCAACAGGAATAAATTGATCAACGCCTTGCACCACCGCGTAGGTGTCAAATACACCGCCAGTGCTTGCGCAAGCGCCCATGGAGATGACCCACTTGGGTTCCGTCATTTGCGTGTAGATACGTTGTAACACGGGCAAGCATTTCACGCTGACTCGACCGGCGACAATCAGCAAGTCGGCTTGGCGTGGACTAAAGCGCATGACCTCCGCTCCGAAGCGAGAAAGATCAAAGCGGCTACAAGCGGTGGCCATCAGTTCAATGCCGCAACATGCGGTGGCAAATGGAAGCGGCCACACACTGGATCTTCGTGACCAATTCACGACTCGTTGAAGTTGCGTGGTCAGAATGCTGTCGCTTGGTAATGCTGTTTCAATGCCCATTGGATTCGTATCGTAGGGGGAGGGACGACTTCAGACTAGTCGTTCTTGTAATTGAGTTTGCGTGCTTAAATTCTCGTACATTCGGTCTAAATGCATCAAGTGAAACAGTTCCGAAGTCCGGCTTTGTAGGCCATATGTGGCGCATTTTCTGCCGTATTTTTGGGCGCAGTGATAAATATCCACGCACATTCCCAGCCCAATACTGGACAGCAGGGGGACACCCGTGAAATCAAGAACCACATATCGACCCGCGCCGACGTTCGCCAAATTTTCTATGGCGGCCGAAAGTTGCACAGTAATGGATTTAATATCGCCAGCACGTAGGGTGGCGGGGTTGAATTTCACAATTAAATGATTGGCAATATTTTGAATGTCTGTTGAGGACCCATTCGGTTGTGTTGGAGAATTCATTTATCCTACCCTTGTAGACATGCAATTGAATTGATGGCGAACCCACATAGTGAAATGAGTATACAGATTGAACGTTCGATATACCCCATGAATCACACTCGACGCATCAGCATGATTTTTTATTTGGTGGCCCTGGGTGGGGCAAGTGTGATGTCCGCCAATTCGTTGCAAGCTTCGGCGCAAATGTCGCAGGATGACAAGTCGACCACGGAGTTGCCCCAGGAATTGTTGCCAACATCCAATTCTTTCGTGTTGCAAGAAACACAAAAGCTGCTCCCGAAATTTCAAAAGAGTGAAACCAAGCACTACATTATTTTGTCAGACTCTTCGCCGCAAGACATCACGATGGTTGGAACGTTGCTTGAGACCACATTTCTGAAATACCACGAGGTCTGTAATTCTCTGGGGTGGAAACCCAAGCCACTGCGCCACAAACTTGTCGCGGTGATGTTTCGTGATCAGCGCAATTACAACGACTTCGCAACGCAGGTCGACAAGGTCACCAAAGCATGGGCGATGGGGTATTACAACCCATTGGCTGATCGACTGGTTTTTTATAAATCAGACAGCAGGGCGGATGTTAAAAAAGTGATGGCCGAATTGCGCGAGCAAGAACGCCAATTGCAAGAAGCCCAAGCCGCCCAACAAACTGGGGGAAGAGCGCTCCGACCGAATCCAGATCTTGCGCACGTTCAGGACCAAGTTGCCGCGGAAAAAGATCGAATTCATGACGCCACCGCTGGAACATTTGTAAGCACGACGGTGCACGAAGCCGCGCATCAACTTTTTTTTCACACGGATATTCAGCGTCCCGGAGCCACCTATCCGCTTTGGCTTGCCGAAGGACTTGCGACAAATTTTGAAACTGAACGAATCAATATTATGTTTGGATATCAAGTCGATAATTGGCAGCGACGTGACGCATTCAAGCAAGCTTTGGAAACAGACCACATTATTCCTTTGGAAGTGTTGTTGACCCAAGATCGATTTACGGACGGCAAGGAATCCGCCGAGGAAGTCGGCTATTTTTACGCGCAGGCCTACGCATTGACCAATTGGATGTTGCGTGAGCGTCCCACCGAATTGCGTCTTTATCTTGAGGCGCTTCAGGATGGGTCGTTTGCTGACGCCAAATCACGCAAGGCTGAATTTGAGTTGATCTTTGGTCCAATGCCGCGCATAGAGCGCAATTGGGTTCGATATGAAGGTCGGCGTGAAAAAGATTTTCTGCTATCTCCATATGGGAAACGTGTCTTGGCAAAGTTGTTGAACCATCCCGTCGCCACCAACGTTGCAACTACGCCTTCATCCAAGAGTGACGATTCATTGCCATCCAAAAAGCCAGACTCCCGCTAGTTGGTTATTATGGAAACTCAATGACATTCCGCCGAAGATTTGCAGCGATTGGAGTTCTAGTTGCTCTTGGTTTTGTGGCGCTCTTTTGGGTGGGGCACGCGAATATTTCCAAAGTCATGGTGAATGGCCCCATTTATCAATTGCTCGCCCTCGATAAGGATCTCATCAGCGAAATTCTTCCTCCGACTGAATTTATTGTCGAGCCTTACTTGGTGGTTTGCCAAATGAACGGAGCAAAGACCGCAGAAACATTGCAAACACTTGCCAAAGAACTTCAGTCATTGGAAATCAAATATCGTGAAAGCCACGCGGAGTGGGCAAAAAAACTTTCGCCAAATGCGCCTGGCCTTGAAGGAGTTGTCGCGCGTGAATTGCTGCAAGATTCATACGGCTCCGCTGAAAGTTTTTTCAGAATTGTCCATGGTGATTGGAAGGATGCGATTGATCGTGGCGATCAGGTGGCGGCATTCGCCATCACGATGAATCAATTAAATCCACTGTACGAGGCGCACCGCGCATCCATTCTGAAAGCCGTGGCGGCCGCGCAAGCCCAAGTGGCGATTCATGAAAAAGAAGCGCGCGAAGAGGTGGACTTTGGAAGGCTGATTGGCATTCTTGTGGCAGTCGTCATTCTTTCTTTGTTGGCAATTATTGGATCAGTCATTTTGCGAAGCGTGTTGCAGGCGCTCGCCGCTGTGACAAATCGGATGCGCGATATGGCGGAGGCCGACGCAGACTTGACCGCTCGCCTGAATATTCAATCCACAGATGAAGTTGGAATCTTGGCTGGATACATTGATACATTTGTGGCGAAGATTGCCTCTGTTTTGGGTGGCGTGAAGAACGCCACTGATTCCCTTGGCGGAACCGCAGTGGAAATGTACGCAACAAGCAAGCAGCAAGAGACCACCATCCATCACTTTGGCGCGTCCACCACACAAATTGCCGCGGCGGTACGCCAAATCACGGTGACTGGCAACGAGTTGGTGAGCACCATGGGTGAAGTGGAAACCGTAGCCAAAAAATCCGCCAGCCTTGCGGCAAATAGTCGAACGGATCTTGCTGAAATGAAATCAGTGATGCAACAACTCGCGGATCAAAGCGCGTCCATTTCTGAGAAATTAGAGCAGATCAACGTCAAGACAAAGGACATTACCGGAGTGGTGGTCACCATCACCAAGGTCGCGGATCAAACCAATTTGCTCAGCGTGAACGCCGCGCTTGAAGCCGAGAAGGCTGGCGAGCACGGCCGCGGATTTCTGGTTGTGGCGCGCGAAATTCGCCGACTTGCCGATCAGACTGCGGCGGCCACTTTGGATATCGAGCACACGGTCAAGCACATGCAAAGCGCGGTTTCAACTGGCGTGATGGAAATGGACAAGTTCTCGTCTCAAGTGACCAACAGCGTTTCTCAAGTTGAAACCATTGGCATCACGCTGGGCAACATTATTGAAAGTGTTGAAGTGATGAAGAATCAATTTGGAAGTGTCAGCCAAGGCATGAACAGCCAGAACTTGGGCGCCAAACAAATTGGCGAAGCCATGGCAAACTTGTCCGACAATGTAAAAATCACAATTCAATCGCTTGGTGAATTCACCAAGGCCGCCGATCAGATGAAAAATTCCGTAGGTGCGCTGAACACTGAAGTGCTTCGATTCAGTCTGTAAAGAAGCTAATTTCTGCAATAAAACGGAGCGAATATCGCCCGAAGCCGCGTGGCTTGCATGAATGGTTTAATGCGTTTGGGTAGGCGCCATTGTTCTATTTGCAAGCGTTTGAACTTGAGCTTGGCGAAGTTCTTCAAGTGCTGGATCAATGCTTCCCAGCCCCGCGCTGCATGATTCAAATCCAACACGCAGCGCGTCGGCAAGCAAAATCTCCGAGCTCGGTTTCGCGGGAACATATTTTTCACCGTCGGTGACATACAACACCAAGCCGCGTTCAATCAGCCTTTCCAGCAGCACATGCGTGATCGAGTTTGAAAGGCCAATTGATTTTGAAACATTGACCAATGTCGCTGGAATTTCATCTGTGTAATGATTCACCACTTGTTGCATGATGGCCACCGCGACTCCGGGATCCGCCAATGTTGGGCCCTCGTCGAGCGAAAGTTGTTCCCATCCGCGTTTGCCAAACACATCCCACAACACGGCCGCTTGCAAGCCGCCCAGAACAATCAACCACATGGCGTAGAGCCAGAACATGAACACGGGAACCAAACCAAGCGATCCATAAATCAAACTTAAACTGAGTGTTTTGTTCACGTATACGCCAAGAAAATGTTGCCCCAGCAATAGACCAATGGAGCTAAATAGCGCGCCCATTGCGGCAAATCGAAAGCGTGGTGGAGAACTGGGAACCGCGGTGTACACCAACAGCAACAACACCCACAAGACAAAAAATCCCCACATGGAGCGCACCACCCAAAGGAGCCAGCCCCAATGAGGCAATAGGTCCGCTGACTTGGTGACATACGAGCCAACAATCGGCAGCGCGCCCAAGAGCAGTGGTCCGGCGGTGAGCGCGAACCAGTAGGTGATGAAACGACGCACCCAACTGCGACCGTGGGTTGCGCGGCAAATTAAGTTGAAACTTTCCTCGATCGTTATCACCACCCAAATGGAACTGAACAGCAGAATGCTGGCGCCCACAATTCCAAGTCCCGACAGATCAAGTTTGGAAGCACCCGAAATAATTTCAAGCAGCCATGAACTTAAACTCACCTGTTCTTGCGTGGAGCCGGGCGGAACGATCTTGATTTGTTCAAGGCCCAATCCATCCAGACCCTGCTTCACCAACTGAGTGAAATTTTGTCCAGCAACTGACTTGAAGATCAGCGTGGCCACAATCACAACCGGCAAGAGACCGATCAAGGTTCTATATGCCAAGGCGCTTGCCATTTGCGTTGCTCGATCCTTGGCGATCCAATAGATGCAAAAGCGCAAAAAACGCCAAAATCGAGTCAATCGCAAAGTCACGGATTCGGGAAGGGCGTTGCGAAAATCATTCATTCGCAAAGTGTACGGGCAAACAAGCGTCTACTATGGGCGCCCCATGAAGCGACGATCAAGCACCGCGCATCCCTTCACCGACGACCGTCGAGGTGAGCGAATACAAAAAGTTCTGGCGCAAGCTGGCGTGGCCAGTCGCCGCGAGTGCGAAGAATTGGTGGCGCAAGCGCGCGTGCGCGTGAACGGCATCATCATTGACGCGTTGCCTGCTTGGGTGAACGCGGACAAGGACAAGATTGAAGTGGATGGCCGCGTGATACGTGGCGCGGATCCACATGTGTACATCATGTTGTACAAGCCCAAGGGAATTGTCTGCACCAATGTTGACCCCGACGGTCGACGTCGCGTGATTGATTTGGTGCAGCATCCATTGCAGACACGATTATTTCCAGTGGGACGTTTGGAGATTGACGCCAGCGGTTTGGTGTTGATGACCAACGACGGAGAGTTCGCCAACCGCTTGACGCATCCGCGCTACGAAGTGTCCAAGACATTTGAGTTGGTCGTGGGTGGTCGGCTTGATGACGCGGCGGTGGGCACCATTGAATCCGCGCTCTTTCCCTCCAAGCGAAACTTGAACACGGATCCAGAGAAGCGTTCGCGCGTGACGGTGTTGAGCCGAGAGATGTCGCGAACCACATTGCTTATGGAAATCCGCGACGGTAAAAATACGGAAATTCGGCTCACAATGTTGCGAATTGGATATCCATTGAAGCGATTGCGCCAGATCGCGATTGGACCGCTGCAACTTCGCGGCGTCACCGTGGGGGCTTGGCGGGAATTGTCTCAGGCCGAATTTTCAAGCTTGCGCAAAGCTGCTTACAAACCAACAACCGCGCGTACACGACCCGACGAACGTGGCGAAGAAGAAACTTCCCCGGCGCCGGTTGCTCGTGCCGCTGCGAAAACAACTGCGCAGCCTTTTGCAAAAACATTTTCAAGTCCCGCGGGCAAAAAATTTGCGCGGCCATTCGCCAAACCGTTCGCCAAACCATTTGCCAAGCCATTCGTAAAGTCCGTGTCGCCAGTCGCGGCCAAACCATTCGTAAAGCCCGCGTCGCAAGTCGCAACCAAGCCAGCCATGCGACCAGTTGCAAAACCATTTATCAAACGAATCACCAAACCAAAGCGCCAACGCCCATAGGATGTTCGATTATGCCAATGTACGAATACAAAAATGACATGGACACGGAAGTAATAGAGTTGTTGCGACCCATGGCCGATGCCGACAAGCCTGTGAAAGATCCTTCTGGTAAAAATCGAAAGTTCACGCGTTGTCATAGCGTGTTCGCCATGTCGGGCGCAAGCACCGCCGCAACACCCGCGACAAACATAGGTGGTTGCTGCCCATGTGGAAAATCACAATCCCAGTGCGGTAGAAATTGAAATCGGTGAACCCATGATTTTGCACGGCATAGATTTCTCCGGCGCTTCCTCTGGCGGCGCAGCCAAAATTCGCGTGGTTGAACGCGACTTGCTCAAGCGCCACGAACCCATTCGCTCCAAAGGCCGCATGGATCGCAATAGTTTGATGCGCCACATTCTTGAATGCGCCAAAGACGGCCAGCCGCACTTGTTCCGCATCGACGCGCCATTTGGGCTTGCTCTGGAATCACTGCGCCAATTTGATGTGGAGCCCACATGGAGCGGCATGGTCACATGGATGGAATCATTCAAAGATCCGCGTCTGTGGCGCACCGCGATTCGCAAAGTGTCGCGGCAAGAACCCAAGCGTGTGTGCGACCAAATTTTTCGCACGCCTATGGCTCCCATGAACTTGCGCATCTTCAAGCAGACATGGACCTTGATTGCCGAAGTGCTCAAGCCACTCGCCGATGCCGGCATTCGCATTGAGCCCGTGCATAGCGGTCACGCCAAAAACCAAGTCACCGTGTGTGAAGGTTGCCCCGCGAGCATTCTTAAATTTTCTGGCATGCCCGATCACGGCTACAAGGGCGCCGGCATTCCGCCGCGTCAATTGCGTGAGCGGTTGGTGCGCACGCTTGATCAAGAGCATTTGCGAATTCCTGATCGAGTGGGGCAAGAAGCCATAGACGATGAGGAGGGCGATCTGCTTGACGCCATGATTCTTCTGACTGATCCGCTGCAGTGGATTCCACCAGCCACGGCCACCATTGAAGGTTGGCTTTACTAAAACAAGGCGGCGGATGCGCCTTGAACAATGTCACCTTCACAGGTGAATTGAAAGCGCGCATCAAGTCGGTTTCAAACCCCGCGCGTGGTTGGGTGCCAAATTAATTTATGTAATTGAGTTTGCATCCGTACGGGCAGGGCATCCGCCAAAATCCACTCGGCGAGGGACTTTGGATCAAGCCCCGCGCACCCAGCAATATCAGCGTTTTTTGGCTGCGCCCACGCCGCGCTCATCAATACGCAATTCACTTTCGCGCCCAGTGCGTGCTTGCTCAACATGTCCTTGGCCCACTCATAATCGCCGCGATCGGCGATGACAAATTTAATTTCATCATGCGGCCGCAAGTGTTCAATGTTGCTCCACAAGTTGCGGTGGCACTCGCCACTGGCAGGGCACTTCAAGTCCATGATGCGAATGCAGCGTGCGTCGAGCGGCGAAATATCAAGCGCGCCAGAAGTTTCAATGAGCGTTGTCAATCCCGCGTCGCACAATCCACGCACTAAATCAATGCACGCCGCTTGCGCCAACGGTTCGCCGCCGGTGACTTCAACCAATGTGCAGCGCGAAGCCACGGCTTGGGCGATTAACGACGCCACTTCGCGCGGCGCACCCTCTCGAAACGCGTAACTGGTGTCGCACCAAGCGCAACGAAGCGGACAGCCAGTCAAGCGAATAAAAAAACACGGCAGACCAGCGAATGTGCTTTCGCCTTGGATAGAAAAAAAAGTTTCGTTGATGCGCAGCGATTGCTCACGAGCTTGGTCCAAAGAAATAATTCCAGTCGCCGTGTCGCTCATATCGCGCTCCGTATCTCCAACCCAATACCAAACCCAATCTCCAACCAAATGCCCAGGAGAGGACTCGAACCTCCAAGGGATTGCTCCCACCAGCACCTCAAGCTGGCGCGTCTGCCAATTTCGCCACCAGGGCCAATTCCCGATTTCGCGGGACAAAGAGTTTAGCGAAAAAACACCTTGAGAGAACGGCATTTAAAAATAAAGCGGGCGACGCCAATCATGACATCGCCCGCGTGAATTCATCTGTTTCTACCAACTATTGCGGGGCATTTGCCGCAACTTATCCATCACTCATTCAATATCTCCAGCGTGCAACGTACGTCAGCGTCTTAGTTGAAATTTGTGAGCAGCGCGCCTGTATCAGAACTGTCCACCACGCCATCGGAATTCAAATCGCCCAGACAAGTCGTGCCTGTGCAGATGCCAAAGTTGCCTAATTGAATTCCAAGATCCGCACTGTTCACAAATCCGTCATTGTTGAGATCACCAATCAAGGCGGTCTGGCAAATGACCGCGCCGATGAAAATATCATCTAGCGCAGCCTCCACCAAACTTCCGCCCGCGCCCTCATCAAGCGCGATAAATCGAACGCGCACATCGGCACTCATTGGTATGTAATTATCCAATCGATATTCCTTCATCGCCCAAGAATTTAGATTTGTATTGATGGCATCAATCTGAATCCATGGCGCGCCACCCGTGCTGCTTGCCTGCACCAAGAAGGCGTCCTCGTTGGGATTGCCACTGCCGTTGTTTGAATACCAATACCAGAAGGACAGAGTCGCCTGTTCAAATCCAGTGAGATCGTAAACAGGTGTCATAAGAGTGGCGCGTCCATTATCAACATCCGCCTCACCAACCGCGCCGCCAATCGTGCCTTGACCGGTGAAGAAACAATTCACGCCATTTTCCGTGTGATCATTTTCAGGCTGGAATTGCGTTCCAATTGGATCGCCTCGCACCCATTTGCCCAGCGTGGCGGTGTCGCTAGTGATTCCCAATACCCAACCCTTATTTGTTTCAACATTGTCTTGAAGCATCACATCTAAACTTTCCGCAACCACAGTTTGATAAGGGCTCGAAGGCGCTTCTGCAGGCATGCGCACTGACAAACCTCCCGAGGTTGGAATTTCTAAATACCAGGCGAGCGATGTTCCGCAATCGGCAGTTGGCAGGTTGGCGCTATAAACATTGCTGCCAAGTGAGGTCATTGGTATGGCGGAGAACACAGATGCGCCCTGAGCCTTGACGTACATGGTTGCCGTGTTGCTTGGCGTTGTTCCAAGCGCCGACACGGAAATCTTTACTGGAGTTGTTCCTGTTGGAACCGCATAGTTTGGCAATCCATCTGGGAATTGAACGCCCAGAAGCGCCAGTGGAGGAGCGGTGAGTCCATGCGCGTTGAAAGCATTGGCGATGGCGGTGTAGTCCGGCGTGCCGTCACCAATGGTGCCGTTGGTGTCGTTCATGGTGAGGTAATCCACGGTGATATCATTTTCGATTGTGCTTGAACCCACATGAAGCAGTGTGGCATTCACGCACAACTTGGCCAAACGCGAGCGATAGTCGCTTGGGTATGTGGCTTTAAAGCTGTTACGCAAGTTCCAAACACAACCAGAGAGCAACTGGCCAGCCGCATGGATTCCACTTCCGCATGTTGAAAGATCAGGGCCACTTACAAATTGACAATTATTATTGGCATTGCGAATTCCGCTTGAGCAACTAGAGAATCCCAATCCAAGAGTGGAGAGATCTGTGATCATTATGCCAATCACATCGGACTGGCCTTCACCATATTGGCCCTGACCGCTTCCAGCACAGTTCACTTGATGGTGTCCGTATTCATGGGCCACCACATCTCCAAACGCGGTGTTGTTGCAGCCACCGCCGGCGCTGAAAAAATTAAGACTTGCGCCGTCGTAGTAGGCGTTGCACGCGTCGGCGATATTGGTGTAGATATTAAAAGATAATTGAGTGGCAATGGTTGGGTAACTCGCGTTCGCGGCCAGAATCATTTCGCGGGTTCGGTTGGCGATTTCGTAGGCGTTGGTTTGTGCCGTGGTTGCGATGGACGGCGAGGGATTGAACAAGAATGTTCCACTACCGCCATTGCTTAACGTTTGGCTGGCAACCGTTCCCAGCGCAATGCTTTGATCAAGCACCCTGAAATACTTTCCAACCAAACTTGGCGCTACCACAACCGATCCAGTTCCGGTGTATGTGGAAGTGAACGCGCCATTTGTATCGGTATACACGGTGGTACTTCCAACAAGAACCTTGGCGTACGGCATGCCGCGAATCACCTCGGCGCTACATGCGTCGGCGCGGTAATCAGTGGTGACATATTCATTCACCTGGCCCGTGACCGTGCCGTGAAGTATTTGACTTTCTTGATACAGAATATTTCCATTGGCTGGATCCACCACGAATAAAATCTTCTGGTGATTCGCCGAATCAAACGCGCCGCCGCCTGTTGCCGTGAACTCAACAGCAAGTTGCGCGGTTTGAACATCCTCATCAAGACCGGACCAAATCACGTAGCGCGGCGAGGTCATTTCTGGAGGAGAACGAAATTGATTCAGCGCTTGGCTACCCATTAAGCCAATATTGATTGAAGAGGCGTCAAGGTCTTGGCCTTCCAGTTGGGTTTCAATGTCGCCAATATTGCGCAACGTGCCGCCGGCGAGCACCATTGGAAATTGATCCTCATTGCGGACCAATCCCCAGACATATGAACGAAACACTGGAACGCCGCTGGCATGTTGACGCCAATACGCGGCCGTGAACACGCTTGATTCTCCATCGTCTGCTGTGACCAAAGGCATGGTGTGCGCGCCATCTTCAAATGGGCCGAATTTTTCTATTTGGGTGTAGGGGACCTTCCACAACATCGACCACTCGCGCATAAATTTGTCGGCGCTGTCGCTGGGAGAATTTCCATGCGAGAACGTTGTGCCCCACACACGTCGAAGTGAACCATTGCTGTCGAGCAAGCCTCCGCCTGGAAAGAGCCGGGCAAATTTGGCGCGCAGTGTCTCTGAGTTCTGATCCACCACATTGGTGGTGGATGTGTTGGCCGCGGCAACGGCACCGACTTTTGCGCCTGTGGAATTTGATTTCAAACCCGAACTTGTTCCTGTGCCTGCGAACACCGCGCTTGCGACAAAGAGAGCCACGCAACTAACAAGGGAGAGACGAGATTGAGCTGGCAGGTTGGTCATTGGTATTTCAAACTTTCTACAGTTGTGTGGGTGAGCAAGCGTGGTCCGATTATTGCTTCATACGTAGTTATGACACATATATGTAATTGGTCAAACGATTATCAAGTAAATATAGCAAATACTGCTGAGATTTAGCGTGAAATTCGTTGATTTGTATGGTTTAGAACATAAAAAACGGGCGGATCTAAATGATCCGCCCGTTGTCACGGTTCATATTTTCAAGCATAAGCCGCTTGATAATTAGTTGAAAAACAAGAGCATTCTTCCAGTGTCTTCGCTGTTGACTACTGAGTCAAAGTTTAAATCACCAAGGCATGGTGATGCGGTGCAATCACCAAAGTTGCTCAGTTGAATTCCAAGATCAGCGCTGTTGACGAGGCGATCGCCATTGAGATCGCCTTCAACTGCTCCCAAGCACGTCACGGTGGATACTGTCACGCTATCTACGCCAGCTTCCATGACATTGTCGGTGCCGTTGTCCGAAGCCACCCACTTAAATCGCATTTGGCTGGTAGCGGACACGAAATCGCGCACATTCAATGTCTTCAAGGGGCTCCATGTGGTAGTTGTGGTGGAGGAGCTTGTGGCGACGTTGTATGAAGCCATCAACACCCAAGTTGCACCGCCGTTATTGCTCACGAACACTTCTAATGGATCATCTGTTGGTGTTGCGGTTCCGTAACTCAGGTAGTACGAGAATGAAATTTCCACCGTGTCGCCACTCGAAGCATCAACGATTGGGCTGAGCAATGAAACCTTGCCGCCGTCAACGTCCACGCAACCGTTGGCCGCGGTAATCCACGCCTTGGTTCCGCTGTAGCCCTTTGTGCTTCCGTAGCATGCAGCGCCGTAACCTAGGCTTTGAATCCAAGTTCCAGTTGTCGCGTTGTCGCCAGGCGCGCCCGCTGTGAAGGTAGATACTCCAACATCAAAGGTGTCAGAAATCAACACAGCTGCGGACAATGCTGCCTTGGCGGTAAATGGAGCAGCAGTGCCACTTTGAGGGTTGGTCACCACTGTTCCACCTGTTGCAGTGGCTTGGAAGTAATACTGAATGTTGGCGTTGCACTGTAATGTTGGAAACGTGCCCGTAAACGTGTTGGTTCCCGTTGAGACCAAAGGCACACTGCTGTAAGTGGATGCCAAAATGTCCTTATAGAACAACTTTCCACTACCAGCCACCATTGTTCCGCTAAGCGGGGCGATGTTGACATTCACAACTGTTGATCCATCTGGACTTACGTTGGTTGGAGCGCCGTTTGGTAGGGAGATGTCCAACAAATTCAGAACAGGCGCTGTTAATCCGTGGGCATTAAAGGCGCTGGCGATGGCGTAATAATCAGGAGTGCCATTGCCCAAGTTTGCGTCATTGTCATTCAGTGTGAGGTAATCCAAAGTGATGTCATTCTGAATGGTGGAGGAGCCCGCATGCAGAGGCATAGAATTGATGCACAACTTGGCCAACCTCGTGCGGTAATCGCTTGGATATGTTGCTTTAAGGGAGTTACGCAAGTCCCAAACACAGCCGGAAAGTAATTGACCGCAACTATGGATTGCGGATCCGCAACTAGAGCAACCAGTCGCTGAATAAGTGCAGTTATTGAGTGCAGTGCGAATACCTGTGGAGCAGGTCTGAAATCCGTAGCCAAGAACTGGCGAGTCAGTGATCATGACGCCTATGACGTCGGATTGTCCTTCGCCGTACGCATCTTGACCGCTGCCTGCTTTAGATACAGCATGGTGACCAAATTCATGGCACACCACATCGCCAAAGCCAGTGTTGGCGCAACCGCCACCGGTCACATAGAAATTAATGCTGGTGCCGTCGTAATAGGCGTTGCATGTTCCAGACAAGTTGGGTCGGCAAGTGAAAGCTGTTTGTGTTGCAATGGATGGATAGCTTGGAGAAGCAACTAAAATCATATCTCTAGTTTTGTTGGCCATTTCATAGACGTTGGTTTGGGCAGTTGTAATTGCCCCATTGACTGCGCCGGGGTTAAACACGAATGTCGCCGTGGCGCCATCGGCCACAGTTTGAGAAGGGACTGTATTTAGCGTTCCAGAACCGGGCGATATGGTGAAATACTTTCCAGCCATGGTTGGGGCAATGGTGACCGAACCAGTTCCCGTGTAAGGATACGTCATAGAGCCGTTGACATCCGTGTAATAAGTTACTCCGGCAATAACAACTTTGGCGTATGGCATGGCTCGGGTGGCTTCCACTCCGCAGGTGTCGGCTTTGAAATCATTGGTGACGTATTCAAGCACTTTCACATTCACGCTTCCGTGATAAATCATGCTTTCACGATAAAGAACGTCGCCAGTGGCGGCGTCCGTGACAAACAAGACCTTCTGATAATTCTCAGTGCCTTCGCCGCTGGTGATTTTAAATTCAACCGCAAGTTGCGAGGCGCGCACGTCTTCATCAATGCCCGCCCAAATCACGTAGCGCGGCGAGGTAATGTCTGGCGCTTCCGAGAATTGTCCAAGCACTTGGTTGGCCGCCAAGCCCAAGTTGATGGAAGATGAATCCAAGTCTTGACCAGCAATTCTGGTTTCAATGTCGCCAATGTTGCGCAGTGTTGCGCCGGCGAGAACCATTGGGAAATTGTCTTCATTGCGAACAAGGCCCCAACCGTAGGCGCGGAACACTGGAATGCCGCGTGCTTGCTGGCGGAAATATGCGGCGGTGAACTTTGTGTTCTCTCCATCGTCATCGGCCACCAACGGCAGTGTGTGCGCGCCATCTTCAAATGGACCGACTTTTTCTAGTTGGGAGTAGGGAACTTTCCACAACATGGACCATTGACGCATGAATTTATCGACGCTGTCGCTGGGAGAATCGCCAGTTGAGAATGTGGTTCCATACACGCGGCGAAGCGAGCCTTCAATGTCAAGCAAGCCGCCGCCTGGAAAGAGGCGCGCGAAGCGGGCTTGGATGGTTTCAGTGTCTTTATCATTTGTCGCAGTGGTGGATGAGTTGGTTGTGCCAATGGCACCCAACTTTGTTCCAGGCACATTGGCCTTAATGCCTTGCTTGTTGGTGCCAGCCGCAAATACGGCGCTGGCAAGAAGCAAGACAGTTGCGCTAACGATAGAGATACGATTGTGAAACATTTTCATAAA
Organism: uncultured bacterium; assembly: GCA_903831295.1. Classification (GTDB taxonomy): domain Bacteria; phylum Planctomycetota; class Phycisphaerae; order Phycisphaerales; family SM1A02; genus SYAC01. Next base: position 26,157 of record CAIKXA010000019.1, read on the forward strand.
CTTTCTTTGTCGGGGTCTATATGTGGGGACAATGAATATTAATTAATAGTACCTTTACGCTTGCAACGAACCCCAAGAATAAATCTATTAATGCCACCTACTCATGCTTGGGGCAAGAGAAATTCCGCATATTTTGAATTTATTGTAAAAATCCGGTAATGATTGTTCGAGGCACTTTGGCTACCGGCATCTGCAAGTAGTCTGTGATGTGATTCAATTCGTATTTTGAAGATGGATAGGCGCATTTTCTTGCCAGGGTGATGGGCAAGAACCATGCAAATTGCAGGCAAAAATTGACAAAAGATACACACGAGCCAGAGATTGAGAACCGCAAGGCGCGCCACGATTTTGTGATTGGCGAAACTTTGGAATGCGGCATGGTGCTTCGTGGGTCCGAGGTCAAGAGCATTCGCAAAGGTCAGATAAGTCTTGCCGAGGGGTGGGTTATGGCTCGGGCTGCGCCACCTCAGTTGGAATTACATGGGGTTCATGTGGCGGAATATCCGCCGGCGGGCAAGGATCGGCAGCATTTGCCAGTGCGGACACGCAGGTTATTGGCCCAAAAGAGCGAGATTAAAAGGTTGGCTTTTGCAATGCAGGCCAAGGGATCTTCTTTGGTTCCTTTGAAAGTGTATTTTAAAAATGGCGTGGCCAAATTGTTGGTTGGCGTGGCCGTTGGTCGCAAGAAGGCCGATAAGCGCGCCGCCATTCGAGACAAGGAAATGAAGCGCGACATGGACCGCGACGCGGGACGTCGGCGGTGATTTTCTGCTTGCCCGCTTGAATGTGTTGGCGGGCTGAATAGTGAGTTGGTTACATTTTTGATGCAAGCGGCGGCGCGTCGCTTACGGGCTTGGCATTAAAATTATTTTGCCTTGTTCATCGGCGCGCTTGCCTTCAACGCAGTCGGTAATTGTGGCGGCCACGCTTTCCGCGGAGATGGTTTTGTGCGGTGGAACCATTTTTTCGTTGAAGTTGGAGCGCAGCAATGGAGTTTCAACGCAGCCTAAATTCACGCTGAAAGCGCGCACGCCCAAGGCGCGGCCTTCGCGAGAAGCGCTGCGGGTGAGCGAATCAAGCGCGGATTTGCTGGCGGCGTACACAAAAAATCCTGGGAATGGATCGGATGATCCAAGCGTTCCAACATTCACAATACAGCCGCCTTTTTGGGCGCGAAAATGCGGCCAACATGCGGCGATGAGATATCCGGCGCCAAATATATTGGTGGCGAACACCTCGGTGAACAAATCTTTGGTGGTCTTGTCAATGGGCACGCTTGGCGCAATGCCGGCGATGTTCAGAAGATTGTCGATGCGGCCAAAGCGCTCGATGGTTTGATCAATGACGGACTTGGCTTGCTCGGGGTCTGAAACATCGGCGCGGGCAATCATGACGTCGCCAGATCCAGTGGCGCGAATTTCATCGGCGGCGTCGGCGAGTTTATTTTCAGTGCGGCCCACAAGAACCAGTTGGTGCTTGCGCTGCGACAACATGACGGCGCATGCGCGACCAATTCCTGAACCGGCGCCGGTAATAAGTGTGACCATTTATTTTGCTCCAGTGTGAATGCGGGAAAATTTATCCGCCAGTGAAGAGACGAACCACATCGTTATAAAAGGTGACCACAAACAAACTGCCAAGGAAAGCAAGACCAACCAATGTCGCGGCATTCTGAAAGCGCACACTTGGTGGACGGCGAAAGCAACCTTCATAAAGTAGGAAGAGAAACAATCCGCCGTCAACAATGGGCAGGGGCAGAAAATTGAGCACGGCTAAATTCACGCTGATCATGGCTAAAAAGAACAATAAATAAGTCATTCCGCGGTCGGCAACGCGAGTTCCAACTTGCACAATTCCAACGGGGCCGCGCAGTTGCTCCACGCCCACCGTGCCGCGGGCGAGGCGATCAAGAGTGAGCCAAGTGAGCACGGTGAGTTTCTTTGTTTCGGTGAACCCCATGGTGGCCGCCAAGATTGGATTGCCGTGCGCGCTGCGAGTGATCATTTGCGGCTCGAACAATTCGGTTGGCAGTGGATTGGACCAACCCAGTTTTTGAATGTCTTTGATTTCCTTCGCGCCAATAGTGATCATGGCGGATTTCACCGGGGAGTTTGGTTGAATATTTTGAAAGGAAATATTAAGCGTGGCCGATGTGTCCTTTCCAAACGCGTCGGCGGTGGTGACCCACAACGCGTCGCGCATGGATGCCCAATCCGTGAGCGTGATGTTGTTGATGGAAATTATTTTTGTCAGGGGCCGAAGTTCAAGCGGCGCAATTGGCGTGGCGATGGTTTGCGTGGATTTGGAGTCTGTCGGATTTTCCATCACGCGCTCAACCACGCGCGCGCTCACAAGCAGGTTCCAAGCGGATCCCACCATCACAGCGAGGCGGCCTTGTCGATCGACTTGGGCTTTGAGTGAAATGATTTCGCCAGCGCGCAAAATTTGCAGTTGCACGGCGCGGTTGGCGTAGGTTTGAATCAACGACCGGAACTCGCCAAGTCGTGGACCGCTTCGATCCTCAATGGCAAGGACAATGTCGCCAACCTGCAAAACACCTTGATTTTGGCTGGTTTTTGGCACAGATTCAATCCGCACTAAAGGTGAAAAGCCGATCAAGCCAAGGTCGTATTCGCCCGCAGCCATTGAATCTTGGGCGAAAAGTGGTTCAAACTGTGGATCGGGCACAAGCGCGGCGGTGACAACCACGGCGGGTGTCTCAGGGGCGCTTGTTAAGTTGGGGAGCGTGGGGAGCGCGGAGTTTGGTGCCAGTGACCAAGTTGTTAAAACTGATTTTCCCTTTGATTGTTTAAACGCAAGATCCAGCGTCTCCGCGTTCGCAGTTGCAACGCCATTGACCGCGGTCAACAAGGAACCAGGTTTCACGCCGGCCGCGCTTAAGCCAACTCTGGTCAACATGCTGTCAATCAACGGCGCGACATCTTTTTCATCAGCAAGCAAGCCGCTTCGGGCAGGTGTTACGCCAAATGAGCGCAGACCACTTGTGGCGTCTTTGATTGGCGCAACTTCAAATTGCAATGGAGTGGGCGCGCCAGCGCGCGTCACTTTAAGAATCAATGGTTCAGCTGGGTGGCTCATGGCCGCGCCAATTTGAATGTCGGCGAACGTGTTCATAGGTTCACCGTTGATTGAATCAATTTGGTCGCCAGGCATAAGGCCGTTGGGCTCGCCGTTGAGATTGCGCGCGGTCGCCGCGGGACTGCCAGGGCGCACCGCTCCAATCATCGGCGCTTCAAATCGAACGCCAATCATGAAGGCGATCACGAATAAAATCACGGCCGTGATGATGTTGAAGATCACGCCAGCGCTCACCACAATCATGCGTTTCCACACGGGTTTACTGCCATAACCGTCAATGGCGTTGCTGGTGGCGGTTGGGTCCATGTCTTCTTGGCCCTTCATGCGCACAAAGCCGCCAATCGGAAGAAGGCGCAATGAATATTCGGTTTCGCCAACACCGTCGGCGTGCAGTTCGGCTGTTGGAATTTTTTCAGGCTCAGCTCCGTAGCGGGTTTTGATGTCCGGCGCGGTGCTGCCAAAGCGAAGACCAAGACCGCGTCGATAGGCAATGACAGTTGGACCCATTCCCACGGCGAATGATTCCACGCGAATACCGGCCCAACGCGCCGCGATGAAATGTCCAAACTCATGAATGGCAATCAGAAGACCAAAGCCAATCACAATGAGCGCAATATTGGATGTGTTGCTGAGAAGTTCCACTGTGTAAATGTTCCGCCTTTCTTGGCGATTTGTGGCGAGTGAAAAATTATAGAGGTCGAGTGACCGCTGGTTGTGGTGAATGAATTTTATTGTGCGTGATCAGAGTGCGAGCGTGGCGGCGGGCATTGTTGTCGGCGGCTTCAACGTCGCTCAGGGTTGTGATTGCATGCGTGGGCAGCGCGTGAAGAGTGTCCTTGACAATGCCTGCGATTTCACCAAAGCGAATCTGGTGATTCATAAACGCTTCGACCGCAATTTCATTGGCCGCGTTCAAAGTGGCGCCGGCACTGCCGCCGTGTTCAATCACATGCTTGGCCAATTCAATGGCGGGAAATCGATCGTGGTCAATTTGCTGAAAATCAAGTGTTTTTAGCGTATTCCAATCTAGTTTTTTGGCCACGCCAGGAAAGCGATTTGGCCAGCACAGCGCGGCTTGAATAGGCAACTTCATGTCTGGCGGAGACAGTTGCGCAATCACGCTGCCGTCGGCGTATTCAATCATGGCGTGCACAATGCTTTGCGGATGCACGATGGCGTCAATGCGATCCGCGCCCAAATCAAAGAGCCAATGCGCTTCGATCACTTCAAGCGCCTTGTTCATAAGCGTGGCGCTGTCAATGGTGACCTTGGGTCCCATCTTCCATGTTGGGTGGTTCAGGGCCTGCTCAACAGTGGCGTTGAAAGTGTGCTCACGGCTCCACGTGCGAAAGGGTCCGCCGCTTGCCGTGAGAACAACTCGCGTGATTTCTTTTTGTTCGCCCGCGCGCAAGCATTGAGCAAGTCCGCTGTGCTCGCTGTCCACTGGCAATAACATCACTCCAGCCCGTTTAGCCGCTGCTGTCATAAGCGCGCCCGCCGCGACCAATGTTTCTTTGTTTGCAAGCGCAATGGTGCATCCAATTTCAATGGCGGCCAAAGTGGGGGCCAGGCCCGCGAAGCCAACCATTGCGGCAACCACAATGTCACCGGGGCGCGCGATGTCTTGCACAAGTTTCAATGCGGCGTCTGGACCGCTGTGCACTTTGTGAAAATCCGAAAGTTGCGAAGCCGCGTGGGCATCTAGAATTGCAAGGTTTTTTACGCCAAATTCGCGCGCTTGCTGAGCAAGCGCGGCCGCGTTTTTGCCCGCGGCCAGTCCAACAATTTCAAATTGTGGCGCGTTGACAGTGGACTTCAAGGCCGCAAAATGTGAAACAACTTCGAGCGTGCTCACGCCAATGGAGCCCGTCGAACCAAGCACGATCAACCGTTGCACAGGTCGAGCCGCGTTCATATCGGATTACTCCTTTCGTTGCGCATCTTTGGCGGCGCCTGGCGCAAGGCCACGTCGAGCTGCGCCATACAGACTTCGCAAGAAACCAGTTTTCTTTTGCGGATCACCTGCGGGTTGAGCCGCAGCCGAATTACCCGAAACATTGCCCGACACATTTGTTGGCGCTGTTGGCGCGGAATTTGTTGGTGAACTTGCGGAAGCGCTCGCGGGGGTATTGGAATACGAACCAGGATTGGATCGTGGATTCAAACCTTGTTGCGCCGCGGCGCGTTGCGAAGCGTTGGGATAAATAATTGGTTCGCGGTTTGGTCCTTGATCGCGACCACCACCTTGACCACCGCGACCGCGCCTGCGACGGCGTCCGCGCGGACCATCACCGACCGGCGCGTTGGGATCGTGCGGTTGGTTGGAATTATTCGCGCCTTCGCCATTGCTTCCCGCGGTATCGGAAGAATCTGATTGATCATCTGATTGATCAGCCATATTTTCGCCTATATTTGCCGAAGAATTACCGCCATTTTGATTTGGCGCGCCATTCATTTGACCACCACGACGACCACGGCCGCCACGGCGACCGCGACGACGTCGCGGACTTCCATCTGGATTGGTGGCTTCTGGAGTTGGATTGTTTGGATCAACTGGAGCCGCACCTTCAACAGGCTCGCCTTCGATTGGTGTCAAACCATCTGGACGACCCGCGGACGCCAACGGCGAACGTTGTGGTTGAGAAGATTGCGAACGATCTTGACCGCGACCTTGGCCGCGACCACCACCTTGACCGCCACGACCGCGATCTTGACCTCGGCCATCACCACGACCACTACGACCGCGTTGATCGCGGCGTGGTTCAAATCGCTGTTGTGAACGACCTTCGGTGTTTGCGTCGCGCGGCGCATCGCTGTCTGCATCGCCAGGCTCTTCGCCTTCTTCAAGTTCTTGCGCGCGCACTTCATCAATCACCGCGGGCTCATCGTCAACCACTTCTGGAAGATCATCAAAGGCACCGCTCATAAGCATGGCTGTGGCGTCGGCGGGCAAGACCCGTCGACGACCACGACTACGTCCGCGATTACGACCGCGTGAATTATCTTCTTTGCTTGAATCGGATTGAACTGTGTCATCCATTTCAGGCGGCTCGGTTGGAAGATCCTCAAGCCGCGGCGCCGACAAATGCGACAAGCGCGGAATTTCAACATCCGCGCCGCGATCGTCGTAGGCGTACAAATCCACGCGATCTCCCGCAATTGCCTCGCTAATTCGCACATCAATGCGCTTGCCCGAATCGCGTTCAACCTCCACCAATTGATGGCGGCGCGTTGAAAGAATCACGCTGGCCACGCGCACGCCGCACACCATTTCCACGCGGTGGATTTGCGGATAGCTCAACAAAAGTTGAATCTGTCGCAGACCATCGGCGGCGGTTGAATCTGGAAGACGCACTTCGCCACTTCCGGCGCAGTGAGGACAATCCATGTAGTGCGCCTTGCGAATGCTTGGACGCATGCGCTGACGCGTGAGTTCAATCATGCCGAAGGCGCTGATCGGGGCCACGGTGGTTTTCGCGCGGTCCTTCTTCAGATGTTCGGCGATGCGCATTTCAATATCGCGTCGATGACGCGGCATGCGCATGTCGATGAGATCGCACACAACAAGTCCACCTAAATCACGCAGACGAAGTTGGCGGCAAATTTCTTCAACCGCTTCCTTGTTGGTGTTGTAGGCGTTGGTTTCGCTATCGCGCGCGGAGCGGCTCTTGCCGCTGTTCACGTCGATGGCCACAAGCGCTTCGGTTTGATCAAGAACAAGCGCGCCGCCTGAAGGCAGCGGAACTTCGCGGCTATGAATGCCGTCGATTTGTCGATCCAAATCAAACGCCGAGAAGATGGGCGCGGGACGATCATAAAACAGCACTTTTGGCGCGTCTTTTGCGAAAACCACTTCAAGGAACGCGGTCACGCGTTGCCACGCGGCCTCGTTGTCAACAATAATGTGGCTGATGGTTTCGTCAACCATTTCGCGAACAGTGCGCAGCAAAATATCGCTTTCGGTGTACAGCTCCGCGGGCGCGCCCACAGAGTTGATGCGCTTGGCCATGGCTTGCCACAAGCGTTGCAAGTAAGCGGCGTCGCGTTGCAGTTCGGTGCGGCTGCGATCAAAGCCAGCCGTGCGAAGAATAAATCCAAAGCCCTCGGGCAATTCAAGCGAGTCTAAAATCTTGCGCATCTCGCGGCGCTGTTGCTCGTCCTCAACCTTGCGGCTGACGCCAACCTTGTCCATGTCGGGCATCATCACCAACAAACGGCCAGGCACGCTGACATAACTGGTGAGCGTTGGACCTTTGGTGCCAATGCCTTGCTTGATCACTTGCACGGTGATCTCTTGGCCCTTCTTCACGCAATCTTGAATGGCAGGTCGATCGTGGCGCGGAATTTTGTGTCCAACGCTTTCGGCCTTAATGCCACCTGGAAAATATTTTGGATGCAAATCACTGATGTGCAGGAATCCGTTTTGACCTTCGCCAAAATCAATGAAAGCGGCTTGAATTGCGGCTTCCACGTTGGTGACGCGGCCCTTGTAAATGTTTCCCACGTTGGTGGCGCTGGTCACGCGCTCGGCGAAGTACGACTCAAGTCGGCGACCGCGCACAAAGGCCACGCGAC
>CAIKXA010000020.1 GCA_903831295.1 uncultured bacterium
AACAATGCCAACTTTGCAACGCAGAACATGAGCACCACAGACGGCGCCTACACACAATACGCCATCACTGGTCGTGTTCAGTGGCTCGCCTTCGGTAACTGGGCTCAATTCAACGACATGACAAGCATGCGTGGTGGTGGTCAAGGTTTAATGATCGGTGCTGCTTTCAATTGGCAACACGGTGGTAACCAAAACACCGATGTCAACGGTGGTGGTTTTAGCTCTTCTGGAGTTGCTTCAGGCAACACTGATGCTGGTTTCTTCACCTACACCGCCGATGCGTCATGGGACCTTGGTGGTGCTAACTTGTACGGTGCATTCTTTGGAAACTTCACGAGTAGTTTGCCACAGGAGACAAATTCTGGAACTGGAGCCGTTGGTACTAATGGTAGTTCCATCCAAAGCTATGGTGCTTTGATTCAAGGTGGTTACTTTATCAGTGATAACACCGAGTTGTTTGCTAGTTGGCAGTGGTATGAAACTGTGAATCAGAACAGTGGCACCAACACAAGCAACGACCCAATGCTTAGTTCTGGAAATGTGTTCAGCGCTCAGATGAACAACATCTATTCCGCTGGTGTAAATGTGTACCTGACAAAGAATGTCAAGTTCACATTCGACGCTGGTTGGGCAATGAACGGTATCGTTTATAACGGCGGTATTTACAACCAAGCAGTTGCTGGTACGAACTACCAAGTTTCTGGAAATTCCAGCAACGGCGGCGAATGGGTTGGCCGTGCACAAGTTCAGTTGGTGTTCTAAGTCACTACTTACTTAAGACGTTATCCATCCTGACCTAGTAGTTGTCAGGGTTTCAAGACCAACCGCCCGGTTCCTTCTGGAGCCGGGCGGCTTTCTTTTTGAGAAAAATTGACTGTTTTGCCGATTATAAATTGCTTTGAATTGGCCCAATTGGGGTCAATAAATCGACAGCTACAAATCCTGTTGTAAGAGTTCGTTGTTTTATCGTGTTACCATGGCGCCATTGCTTTATGAATAAGGCCACGCATCAATCCATGCTTTGGACGGCTTCCAAATGGCATTCCAAACAAAGTCAACTCTGTGGGGTGGTGGCTTTGTTCATTGGCACGATTGCAGCGCCCTCGCTTGCAATTGCAAGTGATGAATTGGGTCAACCCGATCAAACAACCACAACGACTGTAAGCGGTGGTGGGGCAACCCTTGAGGCGCTTCTACAACGCATTGATTCGCTAGAGCGAAAGAATAAATCACTGGACACGCAAGTGGCCGACCTGAAGGCCCTTGAGGGCGAGAAGTGGTTGAGCGAGGAACGCGCCGGTCAAATCCGAAGCGTGGTGGAAGATGTGCTTGCGGACTCTGAAAGTCGCGCAAGTTTGCGCCAAGACACCATGACCGCTGGTTGGAATAATGGATTCTTTTTGGCCAGCCCAGATGGCCGCTTTAAACTAGAAGTTGGTGGATTCATTCAGCCTGCATTTATGTGGAGCAGTATTAATCCACCCGAGTCCGACCAGTTAGATCAGCTCCCAAACCGTTATGGATTTGGTTCTGGTGGTTTCAACGAATTGATTTTTAAGGGTCATGTGTTCAGTCCCGCGATTCAGTTCATGGTGAAGACAAATTTTGTGTTTAACCAAGCGATTTCAATTGAACGAAATGTTGGCGAGCCGAATAGCCAGGTTCAAGGCAGCGATAGTGGAAATCTCAATCTTCTTGATGCGTGGGTTCGGATTAATTTCAGTGATAATTGGAGCATGCGTGTTGGACAATATCGTTTGCCATACGCGCGCGAGCAACTTGTGGTGGATCAATATCAAATGGGCGTGAGTCGCTCCATTGTGTCGCGTAATTATGGCTTGTGGTACTCGCAGGGAATTGAGTTTCAATTTCAGGGTGATGACACGCGGTGGAATCTTTCCGTGGATAATGGCGCCACGGACAATGTTCTTGGCGAGAATTTAAAAGTCGCTGGATCTGAACCGCTCAATAATCCCTGGTATTCGCAACAGTCCTCATTTAGTGTGAATAGCCGCATGGAATGGAAACCGTTTGGGGCGTGGAATGACTTCAATAGTTTCACCAGTCCAATGGGTGAACAGGCGGGACTGTTGTTAGGTTTAGCGTTCCACACGCAAACGACGCAGCCTAATTATCAATATGAAACCACCGCGACAACAACCCAAGAGAAAAATAATTGGAGTAGCGCCACAATTGATGGACAGTGGAATTTTGGTGGAGCAAGTATTTTTGCATCCGCGTTCTATAACTACATTTATTCAAATCAAATCTACCCCGCGGATGATTTAGGTCAGCCTCCTGGGGGAGCTAGGCTTGGAGCTGTGAATGCGTATGGATTCACATTTCAGCCAGCGATTTATGTGGATCCAAAAGTGGAGGTTTTTAGCCGCTATGAATATGCAAATTGGTCTGCGAGCGATTCAGAGGTTTTGAGCACAGCAAGCCTTAATCTTCCCGGCTTAGGCCAACAGGGCCCGCTTAGTATTTTAACTGTTGGTGTGAATTGGTATTTGGATGGTCAAGACTTGAAATGGACCACCGATGTGGGAACAACCATTGGCTCGCCTGTGGGCGCGAGTTACATTGACACCCTTGCAGGTTGGCGCGGTTCTGCTGAGGGTGAAATGGTGTTTCGTACTCGCTTGCAACTGATTTTCTAAGTCGCTTGTTTACAAGACAATTTGCTTGGTTTTAAGCGAGTTCAGTGGTAGCGATACACTCGCTTCATGTCCGCCAGCCATAGCCCCGCTAGCCGCTCTCAAACAATTCACCGTGTGGAAGTGCGTCCCGGACTTGGATGTGTGGATGTTCGTGGCTCATCACTGCTGAAGCGCGTGATTGCGGATGGTGGCGCTGGTGCGCGAGCTATCAACTACACGCAGGTTTATTTTCTGAGTGGTGACTTGAATCAAGTGGATCTTGATTTTATAAGCCGTCAACTGCTTGCGGATCCGGTGACTCAAGTTGCATTTACTGGCGCGTCCGCCATTCCAAATACGGGTTGCACAATAGAAATCCATCCTCTTGCGGGTGTTACTGATCCTGCCGCCGAAAGCGTGGAGTTGGCGGTGGAAAAACTTATTGGAAAAGTTGTGCGGGTTCAAACGGGTGAACGATGGGACTTTCACGGCGCAAGTGTGTCTGAAGGCTTGGGTGTGTCTGCAAAATATTTAGCCAATACGGTTGTGCAGGCTGTTCATGCCGCGCCATACATGCCAACGCAGTTTCCTGCGGGCGCCGCGCGTGTAGTTGAAGTAAAAGAAATTCCGTTGTTGAAGTTAAACGACGACGAGCTTGAGAAATTAAGTCGTCAAGCGCATTTGTTTTTAGACCTACAAGAAATGCGTGCTATTCAGGCTTATTACCGCGGATTGTCGCGCGAGCCGCGCGAGATTGAACTTGAAACGCTGGCGCAAACTTGGAGTGAGCACTGTGTTCATAAAACGCTTAAGAGCCGCGTGAGTTACAGGGAAAAATCGCTTGTGATGGGTTCACCAAGTTTATTGGCGCGGGCTGGAAAAATTTCTGGTCACTCTTTGGGTGAGGTTGGCGAAATGGTGGTTGACAATTTGCTTAAACACACGGTTGCTGCCGCCACCCATTCACTTATGGACGCTACAAAGCCCGGTTCAATTGACTGGTGTTTGAGCGTGTTTGTTGACAACGCGGGTGTGATTGCGTTTGACGACACGCACGCCCTGTGCATGAAGGTTGAAACACATAATCATCCAAGCGCCATTGAGCCATATGGTGGTGCGGCGACTGGTATTGGTGGATGTATTCGCGATGTCATGGGAACGGGTCTGGCGGCCAAACCGATCGCATGCACGGATGTTTTTTGCGTGGCTCCACCAGACGTGACTGTGCCCAAGGGCTGCCTGCCACCCACGCGCGTGTTGCGCCAAGTTGTTGCTGGCGTGCGCGACTACGGCAACCGCATGGGCATTCCAACCGTGAATGGTGGCGTTTGGTTTGACCCGCGTTATGTAGGAAATCCGCTTGTGTATTGCGGGGTTGTTGGCTTATTGCCGCGCGAACTTGTTCGGGGCGTGGTGCGCTCGGGCGATCGAATTATTGTGCTTGGAGGCAAAACTGGTCGCGATGGAATTCACGGCGCGACATTTTCTAGCGCTGAATTAACTGATTCACACGCTGACGAATTTAGTCACGCGGTGCAAATTGGAAATCCCGTCACGCAAAAGAAAACCTTGGACGCCATTCTTGCGGCGCGTGATTCTGGTAATAAGCCGCTCTTTCATGCCATCACCGATTGTGGCGCGGGCGGTTTCTCTAGCGCGGTTGGCGAAATGGCAAAAGATATTGGAGCGGTTGTAAATCTTGAACTCGCGCCTCTGAAGTACCAAGGTCTTACTCCAACGGAAGTTTGGATCAGTGAGGCGCAAGAGCGCATGGTGCTTTCTGTTGCCGTTGCAAATATTGCGGCACTGCAAAAGTTATGTGATGACCACGGCGTAACTCTGTGTGATTTGGGTGAGTTTGGAACACCAAACAAGGAATTGATTTTGTTGTGGAATGATTTGGAAATGGGCAGATTGTCCATGGATTTTCTTGATGGTGGCTTACCAAATCCTGTGCGTGAAGCCGTGTGGGATGGTGATTGGCATGCTCGCTACGCACCTGTGGCCGCCCCAGCACAGAAGCGAAGTGGTGGAATGCTGGAAACACTTTGCGCGCTTCTTGCTCACGCCAACATTGGAAGCAAGGCGTGGATTATTCGCCAATACGATCACGAGGTTCAGGGCACAAGTGTGATTAAGCCGCTTGTTGGAAAATTTGGCGCGCCAGGTGATGCGGCCGTGTTGCAACCGTTGGCGGATTCAACGCGCGGTGTTTCCATAGCCAATGGCCTTGCCACAGGTCTTGCTGCGGATCCATACATCATGACGCTTGCAGCCATTGATGAGTGTGTACGCAACCTTGTGTGTGTTGGAACCGACCCAACCAAAATCGCAATTCTGGATAATTTCTGTTGGCCTTCATGTAAAGACCCGCGTCATATGGGAAGTTTGGTGCGCGCGTCGGAAGCTTGTTTGGATGGCGCATTGGCATATCAAACTCCGTTCATTAGCGGAAAAGATTCGCTGAACAATCAATTCACCACCGAAACCGGTGAGACAATTCATATTCCACCAACGCTGCTAATTTCTGGTTTGGGAATAGTTGCAAATGTTGAACGCGCCGTAACCATGGACGCGAAAATGCCTGGAAACATGCTTGTTTTGGTGGGTTTTACCGATGATCGCATGGGTGGTTCTCACCGGGTCGTGCTTGGCGATTGCGTTAATACGAATATGCAATTGCCAATGGTTGATTTAATGACTGGTCCAAAAACAGCGCGTGCGGTTGCGGCATGTATTGCGTCTGGCCATGTAACAAGCGCGCACGATGCCAGTGAGGGCGGCGTGTTGTTGGCCGCTGCTGAAATGGCGTTTGGTGGGGATCTTGGTGTTGAAATTGATTTAGGCGCCGTGCCGTGTGAAAATAATATTTCGCTTGAGGCGCGGGCATTTAGTGAAACACCAAGTCGCTATTTACTTGAAGTGGCGCCAGAAAATATTGCTTCGATCACCACAATGCTTGCTGGTGTTGCTCATGCTGTGATTGGTAAATTCAACAACAGTGGTTTGCTTGTGGTGGGTAATGAAAAAATATCTATTGGCGCTTTAAGGGCAGCTTGGGAAAGCGCCGGAGTGAACTGGTAAACCATGAAACGAATTGCACTAATTGCAAATATGGTTGGCGCGGCAACGCGACACCCTACACACTATCATTTTTGTAAAGTCTTTTCGGGAGATTTTAAATTATGAAATCTCTTAAAGCCCTTGTTATTACCGCTCCTGGAATTAATTGTGATCTGGAGTTGTCGCAAGCGTTTGCGGCGGCGGGAGCAAAACCAGAAAGTATTTTGCTTTCGCGTCTTATTCGCAATCCAACACTTGTGGATCAATTTGCATTGATTGGTTTGCCTGGTGGATTTAGTTATGGAGACGATATTGCCGCGGGACGAATTATGGCGGCATTGATGCGTCGCGAAATGTATCCAGCTATTGCCGCGGCAATAACGCGTGGCACTCCAATGATTTGTCCATGCAATGGATTTCAAATCGCTGTGCAGGCGGGTTTATTGCCTGGTCCAACAACCTCAACAAATTTACATTCATCCACTAGTTCTAAATCGGGCGCGTGGCCAAATCTTGCCGCCGCGCCAACCGTCGCCCTGTCCACCAATATTGGTGAACGATTTCATGATGGTTGGACTTGTGTAGAAATTCCAAGCAACACAAAGTGTATTTGGACGCGCGGCCTTTCCCTAAAACAAGATTGCGACATGCTTCCTAGCGCGCATGGCGAGGGGCGATTGATGACGGATGTAAAAACGCTAGAAACACTGGAAAAAAACGGTCAAATTGCTTTGCGTTATGCGGCTAAAGATAACTTTAACGGCAGCATGAACGCTGTTGCCGGTATCTGTGATCCAAGTGGTTTGGTGTTTGGACTTATGCCCCATCCCGAGCGATTTACGCGCTGGACACAACATCCTTGGTGGACGCGCCTTTGCGCGCACACCCGAAGCGGTGATGCTCTTGGTCTTTCTATATTCAAACAGGCGGTTGCATTTGTGGGTGGTGGTGAACAAGCGCAAATACAAATTGCGAATCGGGAGTCCGCGCATCACAACAACACTACATGACCGCATATAAACAAATTTCACAACTTTGCATGCGGTGTGGATATCAACTTGTTGGTCCACCCATTCCCAAACGCTGTCCTGAATGTGGTTATCCGGTGGTCCATCAAAGTAGATGGCGTGAAGGTGAACTACACCGAGCTGGACCAATTATTGTGTGGCCCATTGTCAGACGATTTGTGTTGGCCGCTTCGTTGCTAAGTATTTGCTTGTTTTTATCAATAGTTTTTTCATATGACGCAATGCTAAAGATTAGACTTGTTCGATTCTCAACCGCGAAGTGGAGCATGATTCCATTTTTTTTAGTGGCGCCCATTGCGGCGTATTTGTGGCAAAAATCAATTAATGGACCAGGATCAGATATGTGGGGCCTGCATAGGCAGGCTGTGATTCGCAAGTTGATCTTCCCTTGCGGATTTTTATTTTGGATTGTTGGTTTTTTTTATGTGGCAAGCCTAAACGCCGCGAATCAACCCGTGGGTGTGAATTTATTAAATCAAAATAGCGATTCGATTATGTGGTTGACGGCCTCAACATATTTATTGATCCCCGCACTGGCGGGGTGGTCAATTGTTTTATTTCATCTTTCTAAAATTTCACTTTATCTTCGCAACGAACTGTTGCACAAGGCGTGTGTGTATTTATATTGGTCGATGGCGCTTGTGTCGCTTCCTGTTTTATATGTGTGTTACAAAAGCGAAAGCCTGGTGATTTTTGAACAATTTCTTTGGATATTCGCTTTGATCACCATGCTGACAAGCGTGTTTTTTGCGATTTTGTTGGCGTGGGATCTTGCAAATTGTCTCACCCATTCATACGACACTCTTGCGAGAGAGGAGCGTTTGGCGAAACAAAATTCCGAGCGATATTCCTCGCCAAAATGACTATGCTCATCGATAGTTATGAGCAAAAAAACACTTCGATATGGCGTTGTTGGCGCTGGGCGTATGGGTCGCCACCACATTCGTTTAGGCACCCAAATTCAGGGCGTTGAACTTGTTGGCGTTGTTGATCGCGAAGAATCGCGCCGCAATGAAATGACCGAAACATTTGGTGGCAAGGGGTTCGCTACCGTGGATGAGCTGATTGCCTTTGGCGTTGATTGCGTAGTGATTGCCACGCCAACCATACACCATCGTTCGGCAGCTGAAGCCCTGTTAGCAAAAGGCATTCATTGCCTGATAGAAAAACCGTTGGCGCCAAGCGTGGTTGAAGCGCGCGCAATTGCAGATGCGGCCGCAAAATCTGGAGCAACATTGCAGGTTGGCCATGTTGTTCGTTATGACCCAGTCATGGTTGCAATTCGTCAACTCGCTTTGGGTATGCCTAGATTTATTGAAATTGATCGCATAAGTCCAATGACATTTCGCAGCGTTGATGTTGGTGTTGTACTTGACATGATGATTCATGATTTGGATCTATTGCTTATGTTGCTTGAACGAGAGCCGGTGGAGGTGCACGCGAGCGCCGTGAGCGTTCTTGGTGATAGCGAAGATGTGTGCAACGCCCGCCTTACATTTGCGCCGGGACCAGATGGATTTTGTTGCGTGGCAAATATCACAGCAAGTCGATTGGCCCTAAAGACGGAACGTAAAATTCGATTGATTAGTACGGATGCGTATATGAGCGCAGATTTTGTGGAGCGCAAAGGAACCGTTATTCGCAAGACCGCTAATCAAGAAAAATTGACCTCTGTTAAGAAAAGCTTGAAAGAGGGAGAGGATTTAAGCAGTGTGAATTGGCTTGATCTTGTGTCAGTTGAACAACTTGATGTGAAGGCGGGAGAGCCATTGAAATTGCAGCTCGAAGATTTTATAGATGCAATTCATACCGGCAGGAAACCATTCGCGGATGCTGAGGCTGGATTTGCCGCAGTAAGAACAGCTGAGCGCATTGTGGCGGCTGCCAAATCCCTGGATTCCGAAAAGACAAGTTGAACAATGAAAATCGGATCGCACCGAAGCGCTGCTGGTGGTGTTGGAAACGCAATTCGCGAGGCTGTTGAGCTTGGATTTGATTGCGTTCAACTATTCACCGCGAATCAACGCCAATGGAAACCGCGCCAGCCTTCCAAAGATGAATGCCTGGATTGGTTTGAAGCGCTAAAAATCGCAGGGTGGATCAACCCTGATGACCATCGGGTTGTGAGTCACAATAGTTATTTGGTGAACCTTGCAAGTCCAGATACACGGGCCAGAAATAAATCAATTGCGTTGCAGCGAAGCGAGTTGGAGCGTTGTGAAATGCTTCAGATTCGACTTTGTGTAATGCATCCCGGCGCGCACCTTGGGACCAAGCGATCACCAAGAGAAATAAACAATCTAGAAGCACAACCGTCCGCCGAGGAGCTGGCTGGTATCAAGCGGCTTGCGGAAAGCCTGAATCAACTTCACAAAGATTTACCCGGCTATAAGGTGTTTACTTGTCTAGAAAATACGGTTGGTGCGGGAACCACTTTGGGATACAACTTCAACCAACTCGCGGCAACGAAAGAGCTTGTTGTTGAATCGGATCGTGTTTCAATTTGTATTGATACATGCCACGCGGTTGCGGCCGGATACTGCATGGACACCAGTGAGGGCGCGAAAAAAACTCTGAAATTAATTGATACATATCTGGGTCTTGAACAGGTTCGTGTAATTCACACGAACGATTCTCTATTTCCCTGCGGAAGCCGTAAAGACAGACATGCACATATTCTTGATGGCCTGTGTGGCAAATCGTGTTTTCACGCAATCACAAACGTGAAATTATGGAAGAATGTCCCGATGATTCTTGAAACTCCCAAAGAAGGTTTATATCAAGGTCGCGATTGGGATTTGGAGAATGCCGATCGGTTGCGTGGTGTTAAAAATATCAAATCCACAATCAATTCACGCAAGCTCGATCTTGGGGCAAAGAGATCTCTTAAGAAAATTCCAATACTAGCTTTGTTGCTTGCGCTATCGCATCTTTTCATCAATTTTGGTTGTAAAACAAAAACCCTAGATCAAATCCGTGGTGATTCTTCTACCGAAACAATTCCCGCGCTGGCAGGTTCGACTTTGCCAAACGTGCAAGAGTCGGGTCAGCTTTCTCAGGCGAACCAATTCATGGAGTCTGGTGATTACGACAACGCCCTAAATATTTTTCAAGAGATTTTGCAGGAAAACCCCAAACTGCCAGAAGCATGGGTTGGTGTGGGACAAATTCAATCACATAAACAAGATTGGACACAAGCTGAAACCGCTTTTTCCAACGCGGCCGCTCTTGATTCTGAAAATTTTGACGCGCAGTTTGGTCGTGGCAAAGCCTTGCAGGTTCTAAACCGCTTGGTGGATGCGATACGCGCCTATCACAGAGCGTTGCTTGTTCGTCCAGATGATTTTGATGCGAATTTAAATATGGCGACGGCTTATTTGCAGTTGGACGAAGCAAGAAGCGCGATTGTTTTCGCTGAAAAGTCAGTTAAGTTAAAGCCAGATTCTGGAGTGGCGCGCATCAACCTAGGTGTGGCGTATGAACTTTCTGGAAAGCCTGAGCTTGCGATTCAACAATATGAATTAGCGGCGGAATTGATGGAGCCAACGCCGCAGCTTTTAACAAACCTGTTGAACGCCTATGCGCAAAGCAAGAGATATAGAGAAGCTGTAAATGCGGCGTTGTTGTTGGTGAAGTTGGCGCCCAATGCAAATAGCTACGAGCGGCTTGGGTGGGCATACTTTCGTGTGAAAAATTATGAGAGAAGTCTCTGGAGTTATCGCGAAGCAGTTCGTTTGGATCCCAAGCACTGGCCGTCCTGGAATGGGGTGGGTGTAAATCTACTCAACGCTTGGGTTGTTGGCGGAAAAACGGATATGAATCTTCAGTCTTCTGCAAAATCAGCTTTTGAGCGCTCGCTTCAGCAAAATCCAGAGCAACCGAAAGTTGCAAAATTAATCAAAACATACAAGCTTTAATATGGAAAACTCAAATCCAATCAAGGACATGCAGGCGGCGATAGTGGTCGCGGAGCAAAATGCGTCACTCACATCCAAACAAGTGGGGGACGCTCTTGCTGCGATCTTCAGTGGACAGATTGAAACATCAATGATCGAACAGTGGTTGCGATTAGTTTCAAGACACATTCCAACAAGTGCCGAAATATTTGGTGGTGTTCAGGCTCTCCTTCAAACAACAACGCTCATTCCAACAGACATTGCTTGCGAAAAAATTATTGACACGGCAGGTACTGGTGGCGCACCCAAAATGCTGAATGTAAGCACGCTTTCGGCGCTTGTTATTGCGGCTTGCCGTGGTGTTGTTGCTAAAAGTGGAAATCGTTCGCGCACGGGATTTGGTTCATCTGAAACACTTGCAGCGCTGGGTATGAATATTCAAGCCCCACCCACGACACAAGTAAAAATGTTGGCGGAGTGCGGGTTTTGTTTTTGTTTGGCTTCAAAGTATTTTCCGGCGGCGCGGTTTGCGGCCGATGCGCGCAAGGCGATTGGCACGCCGACCTTGTTCAATTCAATTGGCCCACTTGCAAATCCCGCGGGCGCTTTACGCCAAGTGGTTGGAGTTTGGAGCCGCGAACTTTTGGAACCAGTGGCTGAAGTTCTGGCACGACGCGGCGCGGTAAAGGCGTTTGTGATTCATAGCGCCGACGGATTTGATGAGATGAGTGTGAGTGATAAAACTTACGCCATAGAAGTTGTTCGTGGACGCGTGATGGGAAATATTGTTTTTGAACCAGAGCAGTTTGGAATTAGCCGCCAAGCTTCTGCTCCGCGAGGAGTGAAAAATCTTGAAGATGCCACGACCCTGTTTAGAAGGCTGGCTTCTGGAATTGATCGTGGCGCGGAACTTGATTTGGTTTTAATCAACGCCGCGCTTGGTTTAATGGTGGCGGATAAGGCAAGTGATCCAAAGTCTGCGACGGGGCTGGCAACTGATGCTATTCAGTCTGGTCGCGTGAATTCGCTTCTAGAAACAGTGATCAAGCTTTCAAATCAATAAATCTTCAAGAAAAAAAGCACGTATTTCTAAGAAGCTTGCTGATTGCAGCCATGCTGTATGAGTGCCTAACGGACTCTTTGGGCTTTTTGTTGCGCTTGTTCTAACTGCATCTATTTCCATTGGCTTAACGCTAAATCCTGGAATGGAAGGCGAGCTGTGTGTTGATATTTCCATTGTTGTTTCAGCTTGTTTTGGAATTCTGTCGCTTTTGCTAAGTGGTAAAAAATCGGTTTTTGCAGCGTTTTTATCGCTTGTTTTACTTGGTGTTGCTTGGGGCGGTCACTCTTCAACAAGGGAGTCGGTTGGAAATATCCGCGCCACAATCGGAAATGATGTTGTTTTTGTTCAATTTAAAGCCGCTTTAGTTGAACGATTTAAACAACCAGATACATCCGACATTGATCTGTTGGATAAATTTCAAATCGCGATTGAACCGCCTCGATTCCGAGCGATGGCTGAAATGATTCAATCGATTGGCAACGATGTGGTGGTTCCATGTTCGGGCACGGTCACTATTTTTATAGATGGTGAAGGCGGTGAATTTTCTGTTGGGGATGTTGTGAAAGGTGTTGGCTGGCTTCGTGGACTGGAAGAACCACACAATCCTGGCGAAGTGGATTTTAGAGTGCGCTCATTTCGAACCGATCATGGCGGAAACATTTCGGTGGCTGGAAATCTGGAAATTGTTGAAAAATCAACAGAAGTAAATCATTTTTATTCCATGTTTCGTAGGCGGGTGTGTGATTGGGTGGATAAAAATTTATTAAATTCCATAGCAAACATAGCGCCCGCGAAAATTCAAACACTTATTGTGGCTATGACTACAGGAAGGGAACTTACTGGATACAAGGGGCTTCGCCAAAATTTTTCAACAAGTGGACTGAGTCATTTTTTGGCGATAAGTGGATTTAATCTTGCCATTTTGTTTGGCGCCGTTTGGGTTTGCATGGAATTTTTACACTTCCCGTGGCTCATTCGTGGTTGGTTTCTGATGACAACCGCGTTTGTATTTTTATTTGTTGTTGATGTTGAAACTTCTGTCTTACGCGCCGGTATAGCTGGAATATTGGTTGGTGTGTCGGTTGCTTGTGATCGCGGTTGGCGGGCTGATGGCATGCTTGCTGTTGCGGCAATATTTACGCTGTGTTGTGATCCGTGGGCCGCATGGAATCCTGGATTTCAATTGAGTTATGGTGCGGTTCTTGCCCTGCGATACGGTAGCGAACCGATATTAAATTTACTCTCTATTCCTTGGAAATTATTTCCGCGGCTTTCAAATTTCATTCCAAGCTCCATCACAAAGTCGTTGTTGACTGCGTTTTCAGCAAGTATCGCAGCGTGGTTGGTTTCCACACCAATCACTGAATCACATTTTGGAAGCGTGTCTGTTTGGGCTGCTGTGGCAAGCACAATTCTTGCGCCACTTGCTGCGGTAATCACGGTATTGGCATCCATTGCGTGTTTACTTGGAGGGGTTCCTTTGATTAGTGTTGTGTTGGGATATCCACTCGCATTTTTTTCAATTATTTTTCTATGGCTTGTTGATTGTGTCGCAACATTGCCAGCGGTGAATATTCGCGGCGGGTTGGTTCCGTGGTGGTGGTCTGTTATTGAACTTATCTCCCTTGCTGGTTGTTGGATTTCTGGAGTGTTATTGATTCGGCGTATTTGTATATATCTTTTTATGTTTTTGTTTGCTGCAGCAATGTTCTTTCCCGCATCTGTAGTGGCCGCGTCTCCTATAGGTTGGAAACTTAGAATGACCACAATTTCAGTCGGAGATGGCAGTGCTCACGTTATTGAAACTCCAAATACGTGCGTGCTATTTGATGCCGGGACAATATCTCGCCGAGCTGGGGGATCTCAACTGGTTGTGCCGGCGCTGAAGGCGATTGGGTGCACGAAATTTGATGCGGTCATTATTTCTCATCCACACCTTGATCATTTTTCGGCGCTTCCGGAAATTGCGAAGGCTTTCACAATTGATCGCATTTTTGCGAGTGAATTGTTTCTTCAATCAACCAACGAGCAAAGTGCGCCCGTGGCTTTAATTGAAAATCTAAAAAACTACAAACTTAAAATTGAACCGCTTGTGGCTGGAAACACCATGAATTTTGGCGGATTTATTTGGCGAGTTTTGCATCCAAAAGTTGGCTATCAAAGCCGAATCGTGAATGATGGAAGTTTGGTGTTTCAAATTAGCCCCAAAGATATTCCATTGGGTGGCGATGGGGTTCATACAGATCCTTGCTGGTTAACTTTGTGTGGTGACTCACAAACCGAGGCCATAGCCAACATTCTTGCATCGCCTTATTTTTCTCCATCTATGGTTATGGAGTTACCGCATCATGGAGCATGGACCGATGGAGTTTCTGAATTGGTTGCTGGTTTGAATTCCTGCACCTTCATTCAAAGCACGGGATTCCGAAGGTTTTCATTCGACCGAATTGGTTCGTTGATTCAAAATCGAATTCGTGGCGTGACTTGTCGCGATGGCGCACTGCGTGTGACCTGGTTTGAAACGGTCATCAATGAAAGGGTTACACATCAGATTTTATTGGAGCGGTGGGCGGGGGTGGACTGGGTTGAGGTGAATTGCTACACGTATCCGAAATAAGAATGGCGTCTTTCAACTGAATTGCGCACCCAAATGCGCCGCGGCTTGATTGATCAAGCCGAACGGTGAATTCACTTCCGGTGATCGGTAGTCTAAGAACAACGGGCTTGAATTCTGAATTTATTTTTCCACGCCAAATAATTTTTTCACCACATTCAATGATCGCCTGACAATCTATATTTTTTAAAAGTTGCGTTGGAATATGAACTGATGTAAATAACGTGCAATTCACGAATGGTGTTGTAAACCGAAACACCCCGGGTCCATGAAGGTTCATTGGCGTTGCATCGAAGGCAGTCGGAATATATTCGGAGATAATTATTGGTGGAGAAAGCCTTGGGTTTATGACTTGATCAGCTTCAGCCACTTTCCAAAAGCAACTGACGAGTGGAAATATGGTGTTTGTGTTGGGCGCAATACCTAGAACATTATTCCAAGGAATGGTGGCGCTTTCCATCTCTCCAACCGCATGTGGTTTGCTTAATCGGCACTGATTTTGATCATCGCTCCAAGAATCAAAATCTAAAACACTTCCATCTTGCAACCAAATACGCCACCCACTTGGCTTTTTAATTTTTGTTGAGAGGCGGATTTCCGCAACGCGATTGAGTGCGATATATGTGACTTTGTTTTTTATTTTTTCATCGCCCGGGTTATTTGATTTGGTTAACTCAATTCCAACACCGTTTGCCATGTCGATTGAATCTATAAATCCATCAAGACGGTCATTATTTACAAGACAAACAGTGTCGTTTTTATTTTCTATGTTTTTCCCCAACACAGATGTACTAATTGCCTTTGTGTTTTCAAGGTCGATTGGTATGGACAAAAGGACACTGTTTCGCCAAGAAGCCTTGGGGGCATCCATTTCAAACCTGCCCGCAATTCTTTGTCCATCTGACGTTATGTAATAACTCTGTTGATCTAATTTTTTCTGATTATTTAAATTGGGTGTTTGTTGAATTCGAACGCCACACCATCCAGGCCATGTGTTGGTTGTAGGTGCGGATTTCACCTCTACTTGAGTGACCGTACCCCCAACAATTGGTTCAAACAATAAAGAATCGTTGGCAAGTGCTGGTAGTGAAACGCACAACAATCCAAGGGTAAATTTGTTTTTAATTTTTCTTCCCATTACTTTTGAAATATTGGGAGATATCTTTTTGGCATTTGTAAAACAATCAACGCCATAGATGTGCTGTAGGCCTGTCCCGCCTGATAATCGATCCAGCCACCACTGTCAGCTTGCTTTGAAATCATCTCGTCGCGAATACGTGGCCACCAATTATTCCACCTGTTTCCACCCGCGAGATACATGGCCTGAACCGCGTAATAGTGCCCGTAAAAATAATGCGCCTCACCAGAAGAATTACCTCCCATGATGTTTCGCTCGCCTTGTAAATAATTCAAACCACGCTCTATTGAATCATCCGAATACACACCCGCGTAATACAAACTGGCGACTCCGGCCGCAGTTCGAGGCCACGCACTTGTGCCGCTCATTGTCATATAGCGGAATCCACCATCGCTATTTTGACACGATCGAACATAAGCGATCGCTCGATCGATTGTGTCCTTTGAAACTTTAATTCCAGCGTTGCGCGCGCTACGAAGCGCCATGACCTCGCAAATCGTCACGCTAATATCGGCGTCATAGGGAACTGGGTTATATCGCCATCCACCCTCCTCATTTTGACTGTTCGTGATCAATTCCACGGCCCTTGTAAGCGCGTCACGAACTCGAGCGTCCTCTGGATTCATTCCATAAATTTCACCAAGAAAGAGCGTGGCAAATCCATGTCCATACATTGGTCCGTGGCTATTTTCCGTCGCGAGCAATCCTGTTTCTGTGGCGCTGCTTAATACAAACTCCAACGCCTTGCGAACATTGTCGCCATACACGCCACGGCCGGGTAGGTGACCATCGGACATAAACGCAAGCGCACAGAGCGCGGTGATTCCCGCATGCCGCGAAAACCTTCCGCGTCCAAACGATCCGTCGTCATTTTGCAACCCGGCTAAATAGCGAAGACCGCGCTGGATTGATTCTTCCGTTGCGGAATTGGTTTCTGATTGCATTGGTGCATTTTGTGCGCTGGCACCAACCTCCAGTGGCCTAGCTTTATCCAAGTCAATCGCCTCAATTGATTTTGGAATTGTGTTGGTTGTGGTTTTTGATTGCGTGGTGTTTGGATTTAAAGTTTCCGGCTCTGTTTGTGTGATTTGCTTTTGTGCTGACGTGTCTTGTGTTTTGGGTTCTAAATTTTCTGTTTGTTGCGCTGCTTTTTGGGCTGAAAATCCACGCGTCGAAATCACGCTTGTGTTCAAACATATAAACATCAAAAAAATTATGCGTGTGGGTGATTTTTTCATGGTCCGCGATCCTCTGCCATGCGTCGATAATAGGCTTCGGTGGCTTTTTGATAGAGGGCGCTTATCCGATCCCGTCGACTTTGCGCCATGATTTCACGAATTCGTTGGGGTAGGTGTCCCCACTCCGAGCGAGATTCATCCATATTTGAATCTTCCTGTAACTGGGCATCAACAAATTCTGGTGGGTTGATTTCGTCACCAGGGGCGCCATTGTTGTTGCGTTTGGAATCTTGTTTTTCCTTTGTGTCTCCATTTTTATCAGAGCCATTCTCTTTGTTATTTGGTTTCCCATCCGCTTCATTTTCATCACTGCCTGGTTTCTTTTTTGCACCAGATCCCGATGAGTCTTTTTTGTTTTTATTTTTTTGTGGCTTGCCTGTGGCGGATTTTTCAAACTTCACCGCGGCCTCAATCAAGGCGTCAAGGCGAGAAAGCGCCTGGGCTTGAACTCGTTGGGTCCCAATTCCAAGATCATGATCCTTGTCCACAAGTTGCTGCGCGATTTTCATATCGGCCATTGCGGCTTTGGCTAAATCTTGAAGCGAATTCTCTTGAAGTTCCCGGGAAAGATTTTCATTTCGTTGGGCTTCTGCAGCTTTTTCACCGCCACTGCCACCAATACCTAGAAGTTCATCAAGTGTTTTGGCTGGAGGGTTGGTGGGGGGGGTTTGTTTAGATGTTTCAGTCGTTGGTGGTGGTTGAGTGGTTTGTGGTACTTGATATAAATCACCGCTCTTGCTGAACGAAAGTAAATATTTTTTGTTTCGAGGAAATAGGCGGACCTGTGGGGCGCGTTCTGGTTCCTTTTGATCTGGTGTTTCTGGCGCGAGGCCGTCTTGGGACGACATTTTTTTCATTCGTTCAATCCAATCTTCGCCAAGCATGCGTACGTTTTCTTGCAATTTAGAAAGATCTCCGATTGCCTTTGTGGCTTGTGGCGAATGAATGTCTGTTTCCTCTATCAACTTTGTTCGTCTGTTAATTTGCGCCTGCAATTCACGAACTAATCGCAATTCTGCGATAGGAGGAATTTTTTTCTTTTGGCTTGCGCCACCTTCGCCACCCCCACCTCCGGTATCTGTATTGTTGTTTGAAAATGGCTCGTCTTTTTGCTCTGGATCTGCAAGTGCCGCGGCAAGGCCTTCCAGTGATTCTGTGGTGAAGTCCATTAATGCAATGGTTTCGGGTGTTGGATTTGATTCTTTCATTTGTTCGCGCGACACCTTCATCCATCCATCAATGAGTTCGTGTGTCTTAACAAAGACGGGGGCATCTTTTATAATTTCAGTAGTTTTTAAAACTTCTGCAACCCTTGCTCTTAATGTTTCTTGACGCTCCGACATTTCTCGCGATGTCGCAACAGCTCTTCGATCAAGTTCCCCCTGGTTGGGTGGAAGGATTCGTGCAACTTCTTTCCGAATTGATTTTTCTAATGCCGCACAAGCTGTATATTTTTGAACAAGTTCATCTTTTTCTTTTTCGAGCTCTTGCTCGTTTTGTTTTTTTTGAATCGCTTCTGTTTTGAACAGGGCCTCTTTTAATAATTCAAGTGCGCGCGAACTGGCTTCTTTTGCTGGATCTATCTTTGGTTGTGTGTTGCGCAGGGCCTCCACCACGCTGTCTTGAAAGCCGCTTGCTCTTTCTAGTATTTTTGTCACTGGCTCAGCTTCGCGACCGCCGCCCTTGGATTCTTCAGCAGCGGCAACTATGTTGCGCGCCAACAATTCACATTTTTTTTCGGTCTCTGTCTGTGTGGACTTTATTGATCTGTCATATATGTCCAACAAACCGCGAGCTGTTTCAGCTTGGGTTACAAGTCCACGAATGGTTTCCACAAGACTAGACAGTTTTCGTTTGAGTTCATCTTTCTTGGCCTGCCTATCTGCCTTTAATGCATTTTTTATTTTCTCAACAGCTTCCGCCGCTGCTTGCATCGAGTCATCTGCGGCGCCGGTTTGATTTTTATCGCTTCGATCAGCGGCCTCCTCCATCTTTTTTTCCGCGTCTCCTTTTTGCGCCTCTTTTATCGCTGACTGAAGGGCCTCTGATAAACCCTTGTCATTCTTCTTGGTTCTCTGTGCTCGTTCTTGTAGGTCTTCTATAAGCGCGCGAGCCTCTTGTGCGGCGGTTCTTTGTTTTTCGGCCTGTCCGTGAAGTTGGGCTTGTTCTTCTGTAGACAATTCTTCCGTGTTTTTTCCCGCAGTTTTATTCGCAATCTCGCCAAGATCTTTCCTAAGTTTGGAAATTGTTTCGGCAAGTTTGTCTGTTCTTTGTTGTGCGCCGACAGATTCATCATCTTGATCAATAACATTTAACATTGCTTGAATCGCTTTAAGCGCTTCGTTTTGCTCTTGTGTGGCTTTGTGTATTGCCTCTTTATTTCCATCGGTTCCCTGACGAAGTTCTTGTGATGCGTTCTGGCTGTGCTTTGAGGCAATTGAAGCTTGTTGATCAACTTCTGTCATGGCCTCGGTGATGTTCGAATCCTTCATTCCATTTCGATTCAAACGTTTTGTTATTCGTTCTGCGGTTTGTTGTGCTTGACTGATTCGATCGCTTAGGCTTTTTTGTGACTGCGCCTTGTTCGCGTTGTCTTTCTCATCGATTGCCTCTTTCTGTGATGTTTCAATTCGCGCGATGACTTGGCGGAGATTGCTGGTTTGTTGATGAATTTTTTTCTCAAAAACATCTTGATCAACTATGTGAATAAGCCTTGGTTCGCTTGTTGTATTTGCTCGCTTCTGACCATCTATTTCATACAGATCTCTTGCGGTACCTCGAAGAAGAAGGGTGTCTCCACTTTTTAATTCCATTGGTCGTAATTCAAGGGTGGATTTCAATTCGCCTTCTTTCAGATCGACCACTGTTTCTTTACTTTGAATTGATTGAGGTTGTGGCTCTCCAGATCGCTGTTGTCGGTCAAGTTGGAAGCCCACAGATGCAAGAACGAGATCGTCTTTTGCTTGAACGATCGTTGGAATGCTGGCAATTTTTGTAACTACTTCGTCTTGTTCGGGCTCCACAACAACCACGGTTGGAGCTTGATCTGAAACCACCTGAATCTGGGCGCGAAGTGGTTCACGGCCGTGAATCCCATTTTCATCACATGGGTCCACAAATAAATCAATGCCTTCATTTAGATTCCATGAAATCAACCACTGTGTTGGGCTGTTTAATTTAAAAGCAAAGTCAAAGTTTTCTTGCGGGTTATTGGTGGAAATATCAGCGGCGCGAATGGTGCTCGACATCCACCCTGCATCAATTTCACCTTTATCGTTTCGTTTTGGATCAAGCGGGTTGGAAAGATTAATTTCAAGTTGGGCGCTTGCTCCGGCAAGAACCGCGGGAAGTGTTGGCATGGTGCCGCCCTCCCATTTGATTTCAATTTTTTCACGAAATTGCGTGGCGTAGTTTGGTGGGTTAATAGATAGTTTTGCGTTTTGTATTTCCGGTGGCTCGACCACATGTATTATAGTTGGACTTGTTTTAAATTGATCGGTTACGAAGGACACGCTGAGTGTTTCTCCCTCGGCAACAAATGTTTTTTCCCACGCGCCGTCGCTTTGCTCCACCATTTCGAAATTTTTAATCAATACAGCTCCGTGCTTGTCTTTTATTTCACAAACTGCTTGTACACGAACTCCTTTTTCCTTTGTTTGATTTTCGTCCGCCTTCGCTCGCAGAAGTATTGTTTCTCCTTTGGCGGCGTATGTTTTTGAAATTTCTGAATGGATAAATAAACGTGGGGGCCATTCTGTTTGAATCCAAGGAAGCAGCGTTCTTTGAAGCGCTATTGTTGTGATTTGCGGCAAGTAAAAACTCATGCATAACCACGCCGCCAAAGTGGATAGAGCTGCCGTGGCCGCAAAAATTGCTGGTCTTTTATAAATATGTTTATGAATTCGAATTTTATTGAGCCCGATTTTGGCGCGCTTTTTCACCTCAATAGCAAGTGGATCTTGCTCAAAATTATTTTGCGCCTCAAAATCAACCGCGGACGCAAGCAGGCCGCCCAGGGAGGTTTCTATCTCTTCCAAGCGAATTGCGACACTTGTGTTTGTTGGTTTTTGATTCCATTGAGTTTTGAACCAACCCCGAAACATCTTTACTAAAATCAAAATCGAAAAAATCAAAATGAAAAGTCGAACAGCCCAAGGCCAATGAACTAGATAGTCAATTATTGAGGCTGTTCCGAGAGCTATTGCGAATATGGTTACACAAATTGCAACAGCCTGAACGCGGTTTATGGCGATGATTTTTCGGCGCAGGGTTGAAATTATATTTGTAATTTCTTTCACAAACCACCTTGATTTAAAGCGTAGCAATCAAAACAAAATGTAAACATCATAAATTCACATTAATTGAAGAATGCGCCTGCCTATCCATTCGATTGTCAACACTAAAACTAAAAATACGTAAACAAGCCATTGATTCCATAGCTGTATTTGAATTGGAATTTTTGTTACAAACGATCTATTCGGTATGAGTTTTTCTAGAGTTTCTATATCCCGGGCTTCAACCACCCTTCCTTGGGTTGCGGCGCTTAGTTTTTCTAGGGTTTCGTGATCTGGGGTGGCATTGAGTTGCTCTTGATCCTCATACATCACAGTTAGTTTGGCTTCTGGAGATTCTGCTATTTGCGGTTGTCTAATTCTGAAATTCCAAACACCATCACCATCATTTGATGGAATCCAAACGGCTGAATATTGATCTCCGCTATCCGCCTTTAATTCAACATCGATCGTTTTTCCATTTTTTGTATTTTTAGCTTCAACCACAACGGATCCACCTACCGCAACTCCGGCAAGATCCACCGATATACGCACGGGCTGATTGATGGTTGCGCGGGGTGGATCAACTTGCAAACCAACCCCGGCGCTATTTCTTAATCCCGATCGAGCGAGATGCCTGATTAATTGAATCCAAAATCGTTCTGGCAGTGTCTCGCCGCGCCCGTGTCTCCATCTCCAAGTTTCATCTGTGGCGACATATGTTGTTTGTCCAGACCCAAACCGCATTGTGAGCACAAGTGGTGTTTCTTGTTTTGATTCTTGTTGAATTCCATCTTGCTTTTTTTCAACCGACCCCCGCGAAACGGCTGTGGCCAAAATTTCTGTTGTGGGTTTTACGTCCCTGGGATCTATTCGTTGAGCCCATTCAAGTTTGGCCCACGATTCTCCATTGGGTGAAATTTCGATAGGCCAGCCCAATTCATCATCTTGTTTATTTCCTAATCGAAGCAGGCCTATTCTTGCTGCTGATTCTGTGGGTTTCATAAACGCCGCTTGATCTAGGCGCGGTAAATCAAGTGATCCACGAAATGGCAAAAGATCTTCGAGGGCCGAACCGCGCCAGCTTGATGGTGTGCTTCGTTCTCCACCAATCCACAACAAGCCAGTTCCTTGTTTTGCAACTAATTCCTTAATTCCCTTTTGTTGTGTTGCATTTAAAAAACCAGATGGAACATCACCCAAAATAATCACGTCAAATACCGAAAACTCTTTCTCTGTTTTAGGAAGGCGACTCAACGGCGTGGTTCCTTCTTGTGCGAAATCACGATCGGCCGAAAGAAGCATGATTGAACTTTCAATCCCTTTCTCCCTTAATAAAATGTTTTTGAGATATCGAAATTCCCACCTTGGCCAGCCATCCATATACAGAACTCGGATTGGACGATCCATAACGGTAATACTTACATTTTGTGAATCATTGGATGGATCGGCGTCGGGAGCTCCCTCTATGGCAACCTGCCAAACCATCTCGCCTGTGTTTTTGGGTTCACCCACCATTGTTAGGTTTATTTTTCCATCTTGATCAGATATCGCATCCTGTTCATCAATTTTTATTTTTGAATTCATATCCATCAACACAACATGGATTTTCTCATTTGGTTTTTTTGTGCTGATTTGTGCCTGAATTGGAATTTGATCTTGTACAAATACTTTTTGCGGGGCTTCCACTGAAACGACAGATAAATCGTTGATTCCTTTTGGATCGCCCAGAGGAACAGTGAAAATGGGAATGCCGAGGGATTGGATTTGTCGAATTGTTGTTGTGTTCACCGAATCTTGGCTTCGACCGTCTGTAATTAAAACGATTGCAGAAAGTGGTCGTCCCATGTTGCGCTGCATGGTTTCATGAATTGCAGAAGCAATCAATGTTCTATTACCGTCCGCCAACGGAAGTGTTGTGTGATTTTGAATGGTGGTGGAGTTACCGTTAAACGCGGTCCAATTCAATGTGTGGGTTTTTGAAAGTGTTTCCCATACTGAATTTTTCATAATTTCATCTTGGAAATCCGCCCTTGAAATTAGTTTGCCTTGAGCATCAACGGCGTCTTTCACCCTCAAGCTTGTGCTTCTATCAACCAATACCTCGACAAAATCTTGCTCGGTTTTTTCTTGTGGCCATTCAAGAGATGGTTGTGTCGTAAGAAAAAAGATCACGAACAGTGCGATCGCTCTAAAAACCGAAAGCGCGGCCTTGGCTTTTTTTGCTCCGCGAATTTTTGAGTATGAAAAAAAAGATACTCCAACAAGTGCGACCAAAATGAAAAACCAAACCCAGGGGGGCGGGTTTCTTTCAAACACGATGTGCCATGGTTGCGCGTGTAAATTTTGCGGGACTCCGAGTTGTGTAAAAATCCACTCCATCATGCGATCGACCCGTTTATTTTTTGTGGTTGTCGCGGTGAACCGTTACGAGAAAGAATGCTTTCTGTGATGGCGCAAATGAGTGCGATTATGAATATGGACTGTATAAGTAGGGGCTCAAGGTTGTTTCTTGATAATGCTTGCGTTTTTTCTTGATTTTCATCTCTAAATTGAATTGAATTTACTGGTGCAAACCAGGCGCGAACAGCGTTTTCGAACAGTGGTTCTATGGATGCTGATGATGTTTGTATATTCACCGCTAGTAATTTTTTATTACCGTTTTTTGTTTCTAACGTCCAAATGCCTGGATTTAAAACTCTTGCTTCAGACCTACCGTTTGAGTCCAACTGGATTGTTGTGGCATTGCTTTGTGGTGGCGGAACAAACAACCCGTCCGCCGCCAACCGCCCCAGTGATACAGTAAAGCCAGTACGAATGTCTTGCTGTTGTGTTGCAAGCATCCGCCCACCGCGAATTAATTCCTGAAAGAGCGGGACCATGAGTGGCTTCACGGGTAAATCGCTCCAAGATAAAACAGGTGAAACCCCAAGAATGGCCACGACTCCTGTTCCACCTTTTGGTTTGGCCCAACACATCAATGGCTTACCATTTTCTAATTCAAGAATTGACTGTGCTGCCGCATCTGTTGTTTCCAACGGAATATATGTGTTGATATGTACCGGTTCGCTCAATGCTTCAAGCTCTGCTCCTAATAGCGACAGGGGTCCCACGCGGGGTTGTTTGCTGGCAAGCCTAAATTCACCCTGTATTTTTTTTGTTTGTGATCGTATTGGAACACTCAAAAGCCTTTCAATATCAGCGGCCCAAATCTGTTCTTGCGCTTCAGATGCGGGCGTGATTATGAGTACACCGCCATCGCTTGCAAAGTTTTGAAGCCAAGTCCAACCAGATTGATCCACTAAATCTGGCCGTGTCAGAATGATTGTGTCTGTGGCAAGAGGCGGTCGAATTGAAATTGTCTCTGCGTCAATTTCCCGTGCGGTCATTCCGGTTGATTCGATTGCCCTGTAAATCCAGCTCGACGCGGGAAGGTTCTCTATATCTTGATCCACTGATTTTCGGCCTAAAATTGTGACCTTTGGATTTTCTACCATTCCAAGAGCGTTAAAGTTTTTATTGTCCAGTGGTTGCGCGTCTGTTTCCAAAATTGCTTGAAGCGCTTGATTGGAATTTTTTTCAATTTGAATGTCTACATCAAACTCCTTCTCGCTCACATTTTCATTCCATTCAATTTCGTTGTTACTGATCAATTCGCCGTTTATGTTTTGAAAACTAATTTGAATTTTCTTTTGCTGAGGCGCGCCCTCCCTAAAAATCTCAACCTTTATTTTTCGTTTATTCGTGTTGTCATCTTCTGTTGCCGTGCGCGACAGGGATGATTTCTTTAACACATAATTTGTGGGTTGCCCTAGTAGTGGCCTGGTTGCTATAAGCGTCACTTTTTCGGCTCGATTCGCTAAGTTTGTTTCTAGCGGTTTTTCAAGATCTAGGCTGCCTCGCCTAAATCCGCTCCATATTTCAACTTGTCTATATGCATTTTTTTCCTCTTGTTTTGGAAATGCAACATCAAGAGCCGCGGGAATATCGCAAGGAACCTCTTGTGGAAAAACTCTTTGAATGGCTTGTGTCACCGCCTCGTGATTTGTGGTTGGTTCCACCAAAACTCGCGCTGGCACAGAAGCTAAAACAATCGCAATACGGTTGCCTTTATTTTCGATACCAATAGATTCGACAATCTCTTGTTTGATTTTCTCAAGTGTGTTTTTTTTGTCTGGTCTAATTTCTGCGGAAGTCGCTCCGTTATCAATAATGATCCATCGTTCCTTTGTTTGTCCATCTTGTATCCACTCGCTTGCAAACGGACCCGCCGCCGCAAATCCAACAAGTCCTATGGCGAACACGCGCAATAAAAGTAAAAGCCATTTTTCTATTTTTCGACGCCGTTGAATCTTTCCGAACGCGATTTTTAAAATAAAATTTGAGCCCCACGCAGTCACTTGTGGTTTACGTAGAAAAAAATGCAAAATAAGTGGAATTGTTGCGGCGGCGATTGCAGCCCAGACCAGTGTTGGATTGGCGAAAATCAACGCCGTCCCCCATGTCTATTGAGTTTTTCGCGGCGGCTTAACAAGCTTGTGATTGGTGGACCAACCGAATCATGACTATCTATTCGGCAAAGATCGAAAGCGAAACTTCTCGTGATTTTTTCAAGTTCATCGTCGTGTTGTTTTAGGGCGTTTAAATATGGCGCTCGAATGCTTTCTGCCTCCGTCACCACGTCTTCCATTCCTTCCATATCTTCAAATCGACGAAGACCGCTTAATTTAAATTGCAATTCGCTTCTATCTAAAATTCGGGCAAGAACAAGATCGTGGCCCTTGAATTTTACTTTTGCGATGGAATCACGAACTTTTTCAAGCGGATATAAAAAATCGCTCAACACAAACAAAAGGCATCTATGTCCAAGTCCCGCGATTAATTGTTCTATGGCGCGCGGAAGGTTTGCTGTTCCTTGCACGGGAACGGTGGCGAGTGCTTGCACCATGCTTTTCCATTGACCCCGGCTTCCTGATCTTCGAACAATTGATTTTGTGTCTTGTGAAAAAATATGCAAACCAACTCGATCACGTTGTTGTAAACATAAATGCGCCAATGCGACGGTGATCGCCGCGGCGCAATCAAATTTTGTCCACTGGCCTGTCTTGCTTCCGGCGTCCGTTCCACCCCATCCTGATTTGGTTCCTAGCGTGGAAAATCTCATGGAGTTTGAAGAGTCGACCAAGATCACAACATCTAGACTTGTTTCTTGTTGGTATCGCTTGATATACAACTTGTCGCTGCGTCCAAACATTTTCCAATCTAAATGTCGAAGCGATTCGCCCGGCGTGTATGGCCTGTGTTCCGCAAATTCAACCGCCATTCCCTGGTTTGGACTGGAATGCATGCCGCTAGAAATACCTTCCACCACCATTCGCGCGCGCAATTCAAATGATGAAAGCTGGGCCAGTGTTTCTGGCGCGAGATAAGCTTCGGCGCGAAGTTGCGATCCACTCACTTGATCAATGTGCCTAGGGGTCTTTGGCTTGTTGCCGCGTCCAAAGGAATTGAATTCAATAATGTTTGAATGACCGTGTCGGAGTTCACTCCATCAGCCTCGGCATTGAAATTAGTGACGATTCGATGCCGAAGAACGGGCAGTGCAACTTCTTGAATATGTTTAGGAAGCACGTGATTCTCGCCAGAAAAAAGAGCTTTTGCTTTCGCCGCCAGCACTAAAAATTGGCTCGCTCGCGGTCCGCCTCCCCAGGCGACATACTCTTTCACAATTTTCTGTGGGGTTTCGCTTTTTAAATCATCTCCACCGGTTGCCCTTGTGGCCCGAACCAGTCGAAGAGCGTAACGGGCGACATGGTCGGCGATTGGAATTCGACGCACGGCGGATTGCACCCGTGTTAAATCCATCGCATCAAGAACGGGAGACGCCTCAAACTTTAATTCACCAGTTGTGCGGGAGACAATTTCCAATTCCTCTTGTTCGTTTGGATATCCGATTCGAATGTTCAACATGAATCGATCAAGTTGCGCCTCTGGAAGCGGATAAGTTCCTTCTTGTTCAATTGGATTTTGTGTGGCAAGAACAAAAAACGGATTTGAAAGTTTATGTGTGACACCACCAACAGTCACCTGTCGCTCTTGCATTGACTCCAAAAGAGCGGCTTGTGTTTTTGGTGGAGTTCGATTGATCTCGTCCGCCAAAACAATATTTGCAAATATCGGGCCGCGTACAAATCGAAGTGATCTCATTCCTGTGGAACGATCCTCCTCAATCACCTCCGTGCCTGTGATGTCAGATGGCATGAGATCCGGCGTAAATTGAATCCTGCTGAATTGAAGCGAGAGACATTTGGCAAGCGTGGAGATCAATAAAGTCTTAGCAAGACCTGGAACCCCCTCCACAACCGAGTGTCCGGCGCACACCATGGCCAATAGAACCTCGTCCAATACTTGTTCTTGTCCAACAATCACCTTGTGAACCTCCGATCGAACCTTTGCAATGGCCTCGCGTGCCCATGCGATTTCATTTGTAATTTCAGGCTGAAGTGGACTGTTGGTGGAAGTTTCATTCATGAAATAAGTATAGAGTTACAACGTGCCAGAACTACCTGAAGTTGAAACAATTTGCCGTGGTTTAACCCTGCTTTGTGTTGGTGCTCGGGTTCTTGATGTCCACATTCATCGCGCTGGTTTCATCCAGGGATCTAAAAAACATATCGATCTATTGACAAATCTCACGATTGCCCGCGTTCATAGACATGGAAAACAATTTGCGCTTGAATCTGTTTGTGGACGAGCTTTATTGTTTCACATGGGAATGAGCGGTTCTCTAACGGTTCACCCGTTTCAATCCACGCGAGCCAAGCATGTGCACGTTCACTGGACGCTCATGAAGGGTAATAAAAAATTTGAATTGCACCACAAAGATCCAAGACGTTTTGGATATGTCCAACCATTTTTTTCAATTCAAGAAATTCGAAATGATATTTGGTCAACTCTTGGACTTGACGCGCTTTGCATAACTGCTGACGATCTTTTGCAAAAGTTTAAAAATAAAAAACGCTCGATCAAAGCGTCTTTACTTGATCAAGCTTGTGTTGCGGGAGTGGGAAATATTTACGCCGATGAAACATTGTTTCAGTCTGGAATTCACCCTTTAAGAAATGCTGGATCCATTTCTTTGCCTGAACTTGAGAAAATGATCAAGCGGCTAAGGATTATTTTGAACAGATCCATTCAGGGCGGCGGATCGAGCATTCAAGACCACCAGGATGCTTGTGGAAGGGCCGGAACCTTTCAAAATTGCCACCAGGTCTATGGACGCGGCGGTGAGCCCTGTGAGATTTGTGGATCGATTCTAAAGCAAACGCTTTGTGTTCAAAGAACAACCGTATTTTGCTCCGCATGTCAGCCTAGAAATAAATAAGCCTTCTTTGCTTGGCTCACTTTCACTTTCTGTGTTCTAAAGTATCTATTCATAATCATAGATATATGCGCTGTCTGATTGTGAACAAATCACTAAACACACGCGGAAAGCTCTAGTAAATAAGCGCTTATAAAGATTCAACATGGTGCACGAACTGTCGGTTGGCGTTCTGTAGATTTCATCTCGCTTCGAAGCAATTCAAGACAACCACAAGAAGACCCTTCAGACAACAAAACACACATGATTGAGCGACATTGATCGAACGCAAACAACAAGTTGTTCACACATAAATCAAACCTTGCCAACCGGTTGAGAAGCTGTCTTGAGATCTTGGTTTTTTGTCAAACCTTCTTCAAGTCGCGCAACATCGGCACGAAGCGAGTCATCCATTGTGCTTCTGGCAGTAACGGTTCGGACCGCATGTAAAACCGTGGTGTGGTCGCGACCGCCTAAATAACCACCAATTTCTTCAAGGCTGTAGCGAGTGTGGCGCCGGGCCAACCACATACAAACCTGGCGTGGCAAAACAACACTTTTGTGTCTTCGTTTGCCAACTAAATCAGTCAACTTCACGTCGTAATAGCGCACGACGGAATCAAGAATGGTTTGCATGGAAGGTTGGTTTATTTTTGAGCCCGGCGCAAGAACAACAACACCAAGCGCCTCTTTTGCAAGATCGAGATTGATTGGACGACCCATGGCCAAAGCGAATCCACGAATTTTAGTGAGCGCACCTTCAAGCTCGCGAATATTTGAATCAATTCTTGCCGCCACATAGGCCGGAACATCCTCAGGAAGAACAAGGTCGTGCAGCTTTGCTTTTGCTTTCAAAATAGACACGCGCGTTTCATAACAAGGCCTGTCAATACGGGCCACAAGACCGCTGTTAAATCGACTCACCAAGCGTTCTTCAAGATCAGGAATATCAGAAGGGGCGGCGTCGGAACTTAAAACAATCTGACGCCCAGACTGGTGCAGCATGTTGAAAGTGTGAAAAAATTCCTCTTGCGTTTGTTCGCGCTTGGACAAGAAGTGAATATCGTCAATCACCAACAAATCCACATTTCTAAACCGGTTGCGAAAATCACTCATGCGACCAACCTTTACGCACTCAAGAAAAGCGTCCATGAAAGTGTTGCAACTGATGTACAAAATTCTGGCGCTTGGTTGATTGCGAAGTGTTGACTGACAAATGGATTGAAGTAGATGTGTCTTTCCTAAACCAACCGCGCCATGCACAAAGAATGGGTTGTAGGCGCGACCAAGTTTGGAGGTCACCGCAACGGCCGCCGCATGAGCCAGGCGATTTCCTGGGCCAACAACAAACGCGTCGAAGCAATAATCCGGACTGAGTAAGAGTTGTTCGTCAAGAAGAATTGGTGTTTCAGAAACATCCTCTCCAAGACTATTTTTAGAGGATCGATCCAACTTTACGGACGTGTCGACTTTTTCAACATCAGATGCGACAAAGCGAACAGTCATTAATCGACCCGAGGCGGCCTGCGCAGCTTCTGTGAACAACGCCACACACGCGCGTTGCAGATATTTAAGACGAACGGGCTCGTTCACGACAAGGCGAAGCAAACCACCCTCCACGCCAGCAATTTTTATTTGATCAAACCAATGTCGACAAACTTCAGGATGATGGCGCCTAAGGTAGGCGTACATTTTTTGTTGAAGTTCTTGATCGGCCATGGACATTGAATGGGACCTAAAGTTTGATGATGACCGAGCAGCGAAATAGAAGATGATTCACGTCCATTCGAATCATCAACACATAAACAAATCCCAAATTTTCGCCATGAAATCCGTGACAAGGCGAGGCGAGTCAATGTAAAACCAGTTGACCCACTCGTCAACCAAATAAAAACATTTTGTGAAGATTTTATTTTTCTGGACTAGGCGCGGGCAGGTTTTGGGTCAAGGATTTTTTCACAAGCGCCTCACCACTCATGAGAACTTGCTGCTCAAGACGCTGCCGATTTGTTCTGTGATCCATCAAGATATGGACGCGGTCCATGTGCGAACCAAGAACTTCATTTAAGCGTTCGCGCGCAAACTGTAAATTTGTGCGGCGACTCATGTGCACAACCACAACAGACTCCGCTTTCCAAGCCTCCATAAGCGGCAAAAGATCATCCACATGAATATGTCGACCCACACGAGCGCGATCCCGATGCTCCTTTTCAAAGAAGGTGCATTCAGTGATCACAATCTTAGCCTTGGAGAACTCATCGCGATAGAGGAAGGGACCAATTTCTGTGTCGCCGGTGTAAGCAACCAACGGAATTTCAGAGATGCGAGAAATTTCTGTTCCAGAAACCTTCAACTCACGCAAACGATCTTGTGGAAGACCTTGAAATTCTTCTTTGAGCTTGCTGCGATTTTCAATCACACTAAATCCAAGCGCTGGCGCGGAGTGACTAACCTCTATCGCGCACACATTTAAATTTGGTCGCAACGCATAGTGGCTGTCCGGCTCGATACCCACAATCTCATGTGGTGTCTTTTGTCTTTCCAAATCAATCCAAGATTCCATCATTAACTGAAGCGGACGAACAAGTTTTGGGTGGCACAAAACACGACCAGTTCCCAGCTTTTGAAATGATCGCTGGCTGAACCAGTAAGGCAGACCGGCCACATGATCCATATGGGCATGACTTAGGCAAACCGTTCCGGCAGCAAGAGTTGCGCGCGGAGAAAGTCCAATATCAAAGACAATGTCGAGCTCAGGAACATGCACAACCGCCTGCTCTCCAGCGACACTAATGCCTTGGATGCGGTAGGGAGGCAGGTAGATGAAGCCTAATTGCCCTTCTCTGGGCGGAGGCTTTGGAATCATGGAGCAATCTCCTCTAGCGACGCTTTCGCGCGGCTGGGCTTGGAAAACATAAAGTATAAACGATCTATTTCTAAAAACAACCAATAACCTTGCAAAATAGAAATATTTGATAAGAACCACGAATAAAAACAAAATTATATCGTTAGTTAAATAATACAGGCGGAAACATGAATTTATGAACTCAAACCAATTGAAACCAACCAAAAAAACCAACCCAATCTTCAGCGATTTTTCAGATGACGATTCGATGGGGAAAATTATTCAGATTTTTTTAAATGAAATTCCCAAAAGAATCGAATTGATAGAAACTAGCTTTCATTCCGGAAACAAAGAACAGCTTTGTAAAATAATTCACCAACTCAAAGGCGCGGGTGGCGGATATGGATTCAAATTGATCACCAGCAACGCGATGGCATTTGAAAAAAAAATAAAGCAAGCCGCGGATAATTGGCAGCAAGCGACAACTAAAGCTCTTGAAGAATTTGTCGACATTCTGCACAGGGCTTATGCGGGGCGAGCTGATTCAGGGGACACTTAAAACATGGCTGAAAATAAATCTATTCCCAAGGTCTTGGCCATCGATGATTCGGAACTGATTCACCGACTTTTAGAGGCCCGTCTTCAAGGCGAGAACTTGGAGCTGCACTCCGCAACCAGTTCTGAAGAGGGATTAAAGAAAGCTAAACTGTTGCAACCAGAGGTTGTGTTGTTAGATATTGGGTTGGAGGGAATGAACGGATTTGAATTGCTCACCAAACTGAAGGAGGACAATGAAACACAAAATATCGCCGTGATATTTATCAGTGCAACGGTCGAACCAATGGACCGGGTCCGCGGGTTGGATATGGGAGCGATAGATTTCATCACCAAGCCATTCGATGCGCTTGAATTAAAGGCCCGGGTTCGCAGCGCGTTGCGAACGCAGTATTTGGTGAAAATGTTGGAGCAAAGAGCCCAACTAGACGGACTTACAGGATTGTGGAATCGCAGATACTTTGATCAGCGACTTGAACAAGAAATTTCAGAAGCCAAGAGGCACAAACGCGTGTTAACGCTTGCGCTTTGCGATGTTGATCGATTTAAAAGATTGAACGATCAATTTGGACATCCATTTGGAGACATGGTTTTGGAAAAGGTCGCCCAAATTCTTTCGGGCGGTCGCACCAGTGATATCGTGTGTAGATATGGCGGAGAGGAATTCGGTTTGATCTTTTCATCAACAAACATTGAGCGGGGTCGCGAGGTCACAGAAAGACTTCGCGTGGCCATAGAGGAGGCCGCGTGGCCTGGAAATCCAGACCTAGTTGTGACCGCAAGTTTTGGTGTCTGTGATACCGAATGTTTGGATGGTGATTTAACTCCCGAAGCAATGCTTAAAGCGGCCGACACGGCTCTTTATAAAGCCAAACAAAACGGTCGCAATTGCGTGAAGGCCGCCGCGCGGGTTTTAAAAAAGAAGCAAGACACAATTTAAAAAACCACAGCAAACACAGTGTCCGCAACCATAGATCAAGCACTTTGCATACGCCACTGGGACTGGTCTGAAACAAGTCAAACAGTGGTTCTTTTCACCAAGTCACATGGAATTCTTCGAGGATTAGCCAAGGGATCAAAGCGCGATAAAGGAAAGTTTTCTGGCGGGTTTGATGTTCTTTCTCAGGGCGAGATTGGATTTTTATTGAAGCGCGATAGCGAGTTGGCCACACTGACGGAGTGGGATGTTTGTGAAACGTTTCCTAACTTAAGGGACAACCTTCAAGCAAACAAAGCTGGTTGGTACGTGGCAGACATGCTCAACAGAATGTTGCCAGCGCTTGATCCACACCCAGACCTATATGAAATCACACTCAATCTTTTAAGGGCGCTTCAGTCTGGAACAACCCCAACGCTTTCGCTTTTAAGATTTCAGTGGGCGCTTTTGGAGGAAACAGGATGGCGACCAGAACTGAATGATCCTGATCCAGACGCCGCAACATTAGCGTTTGATCCGATCGGTGGAAAGTTTACGGTTGATATCGGAGATCCGAATCACTGGAGAATTCGAAGGGGAACAATACGCGCCCTGGAGTCTCTTGCTGGAAACAAAGAGCCATCAAATGACGAAGAAAGTTTAAACAGAGCCAATAGATTGTTGGCGGCGCATTTAAGAAACGTGTTGGCGGAAGAACCAATGACAATGGCGGCGGTTTTTGGCGCGCTTCCAACAAGCTCTCAAAAACCAACACGATCTCGTTCGGCTTCTCAGTGATTTAAAAAAATCGTATTCCCGCCTCGTAGTGTTTCAAAAGACCGGTTTCATTTCGAACCGCCTTGCACCAAGCCACCATGGAAGTGCGATCAATTCGAATACCAGTTGGGCGGTGCATAAGAGTGAGGCCAGTTAAGCCATCCTGTAGAAAACAGTCGGCACAAATACGCGCGCCATTTTCACTTATATCTAAAGTTAAATACGATTGGAGTTGGTCGGGTTCATGGTGCCAAGCGATGAGAATCTCACCAGAACCAACGGCGCGTTGTTGAATGCGGCGATTTTCTAGTGATACATACTTTCCGCCGTCATCAGGCGCACTGGTATTGCTTAAATCTATTTTGAAATCCATACAAAGATATTCGCATTCGGAGGAACCGAAAGATGTAAAAATGATTGAAAACCAAGTGATTTATTGTGTTTTTACACATACAAACACCCGATAAGTATGGCTGACCTTCCAGTCTTAGAGCAACTAGAATCGCTTTATGACATTTGTTTATAAAGAAGCGCGGCTTTCAAACGGAATGATGCTTGTTGGGGAAGTGGATCAAAGCACACACACGGCGGCCGCAGGATTTTTTGTTCGCACCGGAGCCAGGGATGAGCCCGCGGCCATTATGGGGGTGAGTCATTTTCTTGAGCACATGATGTTCAAGGGATCCGCGAAAAGAAGCGCCCTGGATGTGAACAACGACTTTGATCAAATAGGCGCAAGCCACAATGCTTTCACCAGTGGAGAGATGACCGCGTTCCACGCCCACGTTTTACCCGAACATCTTTCGTCGGCAATTGAGATTTTGTCAGACATTCTTCGACCAGCTTTGCGCAAAGAAGATTTTGAAGAGGAGCGCGGAGTGATTTTGGAGGAGATTGCCATGTATGAGGACAATCCATTCATGGGTTTGTATGAGGAAATGATGGAGGCGTATTACAAAGAACATCCATTGGCGCACAAGGTGTTGGGCACAAAGAAAACGGTTGGTGAATTGCCACTGGCGAACATGACGGAGTACTTTCATAATCGCTACGCCGCGGACAATTTAATTTTGGCTGTTGCTGGACAACTTGATTTTGAAAAAATTACAAATCAGGTTGAAAAACTATGTGGCAGTTGGCCCCGGGGAAAACCAGGCAGGGAACAACCCGCCTTTACCGCTACACCAAAGGAATTTACAAAGGTCATGTCAAAAACAAATCGGGCGTATTTAGGCATGATGATGCCCGCGCCAGCGCTTGGAGACATGCGCCGCTATGCCAGCAGTTTGATAAGCCAGATTATTGGCGACCGCGAGGGCAGCAAGTTTTACTGGAGTGTTGTTGAAACCGGACTTGCGGAGGAGGCGTCGTGTTCATTTGAGGGACGTGATGGTTTGGGAGAGTATTTAGTCTTCGCGGCTTGTGAGATGAAAAACGTCGCGGAGGTTGAGAAACGTCTTCGAGAAGAAATGTCTGGGCTGGGTGAAAATCTTAAACAAGAAGAATTGGATCGCGCGCGCGCGCGTATTGCCACAGGAATAGCGTTGGCAAGCGAGCGCCCATCGGGACGCATGCATCGATTGGGTTCACAGTGGGCTTATGGTTTGCCGCCAATACCAATTGAGCAAGAAATGGATCGCATAGAGAAGTTAACACTGAAGGATCTGCAAGACTGCCTGAAGGAATTCCCCCTCAACCCAGTTGTTGTTGGAAGATTATTGCCATCAAAAAATGATTGAGGTTGAGCCGAAATACCAACTCATGAAAGATCGGCAAGAAGGGCCGCTTGTTCGTCGGCGCGGTAACTGCTGCGAACCAAAGGACCGCTTTCGCAAATTCTAAATCCACGCGAAAGCGCCTGTGATTTGAATTCAACAAACTGACCCGGAGTAACCCATCGATCAATTGGAAGATGATTGCGAGTGGGCTGTAGGTATTGGCCAACAGTTAAAATGTCAGCCTTGGATTCGGCGCGCACATCATCCATAAGTTGCAGCACCTCATCGTCGCGCTCACCAATTCCAACCATAATCCCAGTTTTTGTAAGAAGACCACTTGCTTTGAATTGTTTCAACACATTGAGAGAGCG
Organism: uncultured bacterium; assembly: GCA_903831295.1. Taxonomy (GTDB): domain Bacteria; phylum Planctomycetota; class Phycisphaerae; order Phycisphaerales; family SM1A02; genus SYAC01. Next base: position 35,493 of record CAIKXA010000020.1, read on the forward strand.
TTCGTAGCGCGCCTGAGGCCGCACCGCCGAATGCATGCGCCGAACGGTTTCCATGTTGTGGCTAATGATCCGGGGTCGCGCATCACAAACAGTTTGAATTGCTTTTTCATTGCCACAAAAATCACCAACAAGAACTTCAATGCTCATGTTGGGACACGCCGCCCGAGTAAGGTGAATTGTTTCGGCCCACAGTTGGGCGCCACCATCAGGCAGTTCATCGCGATTGACACTGGTGATGACCACGTGTTTCAGATTCATTAATCGCAAGCTTTCCGCGACACGCGCGGGCTCATTCAGATCAAGGGCGGCGGGGCGGCCTGTTTTCACATTACAAAAACCACAACTGCGGGTGCAAGTGTCGCCAAGAATCATAATTGTGGCGGAACCACGACTCCAACACTCACCCATGTTTGGGCAACTGGCTTCTTGGCAAACAGTATGAAGTTTGTGTTCGTCCATGATCGCCTTCAGGCGCAGGTATTCCTCGCCACCAGGCACGCGGGCACGTAGCCAATCTGGTTTTTTTCCAATCCTTAAACTTTGGCGGGTTTCATCTCCGTTGTTCAATATGAATTCAGAAAGACTTACTGTTGGAGTGGGAAGATTTCGGGCCGTGTCGCCACCAAGCGGCTTTGGGTGCCGAGCAAGGGTTCGATCGTTTGCGGATTTTGGCGTGGTCACAGATCAATAGCGTAGCCCCAACAAGGCATGTAATTCAAGCCAAAATAATGGATACTTCAAGCATGTTGAATACGACATATTTGAGAAATGGCGGATTTCAAAAAAACAAACCATGTTTGGTGGCTCAACTCATTTTGATATTGGTAATGGTTGGTTGTGTCAACACGCCCAATGCATCGCAGATTATTAAAAACGAAGTGCCTTCAGAGTCGACACCTCACGAGAATCAAACAAGCGAAGCGGCAAAATCAAACACAAAGAAGAACGCCGAGCCGCCACACATTCTTGTGTTTACAAAAACAAAAGCGTATCGGCACAAGAATATTTCAGACGGAGTTAGAGCATTGCGGGAAATTGGACTTGGAAAATATGTGGTTGAACAAACAGAGGATGCCGGTGTTTTTACAATCAAAAATCTAAACAGATTTGCGGCCGTTGTGTTTTTAAGTACGACTGGCGATGTATTAAACACAGAACAACAAATTGCGTTTGAACAATACATTCACACAGGTGGTGGATATGTTGGAATCCACGCGGCCGCCGACACAGAATACGAATGGCCTTGGTATGGACAACTTGTTGGAGCTTGGTTTCTGGATCACACTAAAGTTATTTTGGCCACCGTGCACCGAGAAGATAAGACACATATCAGCACGATTGAATTTCCAGATTCATGGAAGCGAGAAGACGAGTGGTACAGATTCAGAACTAACCCAAGAAATAACGTCCATGTGTTGGTGTGCGTAAATGACCAAGATTTAGGAGAGGTGACAATGAATGGCGATCACCCAATTTCTTGGATGCATGAATTTGAGGGAGGGCGGGCGTGGTACACCGCTATGGGACATACATCAGAATCTTTTTTAGAACCCGAATTTCAAAAGCATGTTCTGGGTGGAATTGTGTGGGCAATGCGCCAAACACAGCAATCTAGTTCGGCGGGATCTGATCAACGACCATAAAAAAACTGACCCGCTTAGGTCAATTTTTCCAACACGAATTTTTTACTCTCCAAGATCCCACGCGGCGGCATATCTGCCTGTTTCAAGCTTTAGAATTTGCCGCAAAATATCGTTGGCAAGCGAGCTGGCGCCAAAGCGGAACAGGTTTGGAGTCAACCAATCGTCGCCTAGTGTTTCTTTGACCATGACCAAGTAGTGAAGCGCCTGCTTGGCTGTACGAATACCACCCGCGGGTTTCATACCAATCCTTGGACCGCCAGCAAGGTGCGTATCTCGAATCGCCTCAAGCATGACAAGTGTGACAGGCATGGTTGCCGCCGGTTGAACTTTTCCAGTGCTGGTTTTAATAAAAACTTCCCCATCCACGATCGGTTGAGCGCCCGGTCGACTCAAGATTGCGTCAATCGCCAAATCACTGGCGCGCCGAACATTATCAAGGGTTTCAAGCTCTCCGGTTTCAAGAATAATTTTCAAGTGGGCAGAGCCGCACGCGGCTTTTGTTTCAACAATTTCTTCTCGAACAGCCTCGAATTGACCCGAGAGAAAAAGTCCCCGGCTCACAACCATGTCAATCTCATCGGCTCCAGCAGCGACAGCGGCGCGAACATCTTGAAGACGAATATCAAGCGGGTATTGACCACTTGGAAAACCAGTCGCAACGGCGGCAATTTTGATTGAGTGTCCAGCAAGAGCTTCTTTGGCAACGCGAATTAACATTGGGTAAACACAAATCGCCGCGACTGACGGAACAGGATCCTTTAGCGGAGCGCTGGAGATGTGCGGAGAGATCGCCTTGGCGCAAAGGGCGCGAACTTTTTCGGGACTGTCCTTTCCTTCCAGTGTTGTAAGGTCCAGCATGGACATGGCCAACCGAAGACCAGATGCTTTGGTGGAAGCCTTAATACTTCGGGTGGTAAAGGATGCGGCGCGTCGCTTTGCCATAACCGCGTCAACAGCGGCACTGGTCTTAAATAAGTTGGGAATGGTTGATGAATCTTTCATTGCGAGTTTCATCCCATCACAAATATGAAACTAATTTCCGCGGGCTTGTTTAAAAATCTCCGAGAGATTCTTTGTGGTTCTTAAATCAAGAACCTTGTTGTAAACATCTCCATAGAAAATCATGAGTGTTTCACTACGATCATCGACCAACCAAAGAAGATCGTAGGTTTCGGAACCGGTTTGATTACCAACCGTGATGGTGGACATGCAAAACCCATTCGATGTCACTACGGAATCAGCGTTGGCGGTTTGAATTTTTCCGGCCTGGGTAAGAATAAGTCCACCAAGAAAGAACGCGCTTGCCCAAAGGGCGACGGTGTTCATTTGAAAATTATTTGATTGCTTTTTCATGGTTTTTAAAATTTCTATCAACGACTCTTTTGAGTTTGCTCCACTACTTTTGGAATATTTTTATAGCCAATGCCAAACAAACTCTTTGATGAGTCGTTCCAAGACAAAGAAATGAGCTCTTGATTGGATTGATCCAGGATGTAGGCAACGCCCGCTTGGTTCATGACATATTTTCCGCCAACCATGAGGTACTGACCCCGAGAACGACCGCTTTGCGCACCAGCGCTTGGTCCAAGCGAGACAAACGCAAGAACAGCCAGCAGGATTACGTTTAGGACAATGAGTGCGTTTTTGGGTTTAATATTTTTTCTGTTTCGCATGATTTCTTTCTCAGTTTTACTTGGCTTGTTTCATCAATCAATATTCGCGCGCTTGGATGTGAAAAGACTCACATATACAGCGCCACCGACCAACACGAATGCCAGCCCGTAACCAATAAGTGGCCAACCGCCCGGGTTTGCCAATTCCGGCATTGGTGGAGCGTCAGCAAACGCAAGCGCGGTTGTTGCGGGTGTTAAAAAAACGACCAACTTGAAAAACATCTTCATTGGCACAGTCTAACCAATCATTGACAATAGATAAATTCGCCCGCGCCGAAAAATGCAGGGATTATGAAGCCAACAACTTGTCTGGATTTTCCAAGAACCCAAGCACAGTGTTTAAAAATCTCGCACCTTCGGCTCCATCCACAATGCGGTGATCACACGAAAGACTGAGCGGCAAAACAAGTCCCGCATAGAACGCGCCGTCTTTGGTTAAAACCTGCTCCTTGGCGCGGCCAACAGCAAGGATTGCGACTTCTGGATAATTGATAATTGGCGTGGCAAACGTTCCACCATAACTACCCACATTGCTCATGGTGAATGTTCCACCAACAAGATTTTCACGCGCGACAGTGCGCTGTTTGCAGGATTCGGCGAGTTCTTTCACAAGCGTGGCCAACTCGCCAACATTTTTCTGGTGGGCGTTGCGAAGAACTGGAACCATGAGACCATGATCGGTATCCACCGCACAACCAAGATGGATTGGATCCTTGATCAAAATTTCCTCATTCGCATCATCCACGTTTGCGTTTAGTGTTGGATGTTTACGCAACGCCTTGCACACGGCAAGCATGACAAACGGCAACATGCTGAGTTTTGTTCCCAGGGCGGCGGCGTATTCCTTGCGCTTGCGATCAAGCTTGGTCACATCTGCGCTATCAACCACGGTGAAATGCACGGCGGTCTTCACGGAAAGATCCAGCGCCTGAGCAATCTTTCGGCGAATGCCACGGAATGGAATGCACTCCTTCACCCCGTCGCGATTCACGTTTGGATATGCGACAGAAAGTGTTGACGCAGTTGTGGTGACAGTATTGTCATTTGTGTTTGAGTTTTTGATTGGTTGAGCGATGACAACCCGCGACGCCGTTGTTTCAAGGGCAACCTCCGCAGCGCCTTGGCTTACAGCCTGAAGATCACTCGCGGTCACTCGACCACCACGACCAGTTCCGCGAACTTGTTGAATGTTCACGCCCAACTCCTTGGCAATCCTGCGAACCGCGGGTGTGGCCAGTGATTTATTGGCACCAGAAGAAACGCTTTCGTGTTCAGGTTGGCGGGCGAATCGGCTTGGAACACCAAGCGAACCACTCACATTTCCAACAACAGTTCCAGCATCTTCGGTGGCGTCGCTTTTTGCATCGGCTTTGGCGGCCGCAACAGGAGCAGGGGCGGCGTGTTGTTTGGCGGCCACAGAAACGGTTTTTGTTGGCGCCACAACACCAGCATTCTTAGCCGCATAGCGAACCAAAACGCTTCCAACCAAAATGGTGTCACCGGCTTTTCCGCACAACTCACCAATCACGCCATTCCAGGGACTTGGAACTTCAACAAGCGCCTTGTCTGTTTCCATTTCCGCCATTGTTTGGTGTTCCTTCACGGTATCACCAACCTGCACGCGCCATTTAATAAGTTCAGCCTCGTGAACACCCTCACCAAGATCCGGAAGAATGAAATGACTTTTGTCGTCAGGTTGTTTTACGCCAGCCATGTGAAGTTCTCCAAGAGTGAATTAAAGTGTGTGTTTGGTGGTAATGAGCGAGCACAAATTAGTATGCGGCGGTTTCTTCAATTGCTCGAGCAATTCGATCCGCGTCCGGCATGTAATCAAGTTCAAGTTTGTAATAAGGCATGATGGTGTCAAATCCAGCCACGCGCTGCACTGGAGATTCCAGATACAAGAAGCATCGCTCCATAATGCGCGCGGCAATTTCGGCACCAAACCCGCATGTTTTAGGGGCTTCATGAACAATGACACAGCGGCCCGTTTTCTTAACGCTGGCTTCGACCGCATCCATATCAAATGGATAGAGCGTGCGAAGATCAATCAGTTCGATAGAGCGACCACTGCGCTCAATGGCTTGCATGCATTGAACAACACTGGCTCCCCAACTCACCACCGTCATTTCATTTCCCTCACACACCACGCGGGCCTTGCCAAGTGGAAGCGTGTATTCATCTTCGGGAACCTCTTCGCGGAAGGCGCGGTAAATGCGCTTGGGTTCAAAGAACATGACCGGATCTGGATCACGGATGGCCGCGATCAACAAACCCTTGGCGTCATATGGACTGCTTGGCATAACTACTTTGATGCCGGGTTGATGAATGTAAATACTTTCTGGACTATCGGAGTGAAGTTCGGGCGCGTGAATTCCGCCGCCAACAGGAATACGAATGGTGAGAGGCACAGTCATGGCTCCACGGGTGCGCGTGCGCATGCGGGCGGCGTGACTGCAAATCTGGTCATACGCCGGGCCAAGAAATCCCTCGAATTGAATTTCTGGGATTGGGCGCAAGCCAGCCATGGCAAGACCAATGCTTGTTCCAATGATTCCGCTTTCCGCAAGCGGTGTATCAACCACACGCTTGCCACCAAATCTTTTGTGAAGGCCCTCGGTGACGCGGAACACGCCGCCGTTTAAGCCAACATCTTCGCCAAGAATCAGCACGCGTTCATCGCGCTCCATTTCTTGAATGAGCGCCAAATTGATTGCTTGCACCAGTGTTAGGTTTGCCATGGTGTTGTTCCTTTAGTGTGAAGTTTTTGCGGGCAGTTCAATGACTGCGCCATCAATTTGTGATGGGTCCTGACCAATGCCGTGTGTTTGCATGGTGTCGCGCTGCAGCGCAAGGTCGGGTGGAATTGTTGCATACATGTTGTTGAAGAAGTCGTCGCGGTTTGGCGGAGCAATTGATTCCGCTCGCTCAACCGCCGCGGCCACATCGCGTTGAGCGCGTTCGGCAAGCGCGGCCTCTTTTGTGTCATCCCAAAGACCACGCGTGGTGAGGAATTTACGAATGCGAAGAATTGGATCGCGGGTTTTCCATGCGTCAACTTCGGCCTGGTCGCGGTAGCGACGAGCGTCATCTGCGGTGGTGTGATCACCCAAACGATATGTGACCGCCTCGATAAAGAATGGTCGTCCCTTTTCGCGGGCAAGCGCGGCGGCTTTTCGCACGCAATACACCACGGAGAAAATATCGTTTCCATCGCATTGAATGGTGTCCATTCCATAAGCCACGGCGCGTTGCGCAACGGTTGGCGCGGAGCATTGAATTTTTCCAGGCACACTGATGGCCCAGAAATTATTTTGGCAGAAGAAGATCACGGGAATATCCAAGTTGGCCGCAAAATTCATGGCTTCATGAAAGTCGCCTTCGCTTGTTGCGCCATCACCAAAGAAGGTGCATGCCAAACGTTTTTCGCCACGATATTTAGCGGCCCAAGCCAAACCCGTGGCGTGCAACATCTGCGTGCCAATAGGAATTGCAAGCGGCATGCAATACAACTCGCGCGGAATTGCGTTGCCACGCTCATCACCCATCCAGTGCAACAAAATCATTTCCATTGGAAGACCGCGCCAGAACAGGCCGGCATTTTCGCGGTAACACGGAACCAACCAATCGGTTTTATCCAACGCATAAGCCGCGCCCATGCTTGTGGCTTCTTGACCCATGTTCTGCGGAAATGTTCCCATACGGCCGGAGCGTTGAAGTTTGAAAGCAACTTCGTCTAGATGGCGACATATGCACATGTGCTCATACAGGCGAACAAGATCAGTGTCCGGAATCAAACCCGCGCCCAACTTTTCATCAAAGTTGGCGTTCACATCCAGAATGGAGACGTGGTCAATCGTGGTGGTAAAAGCGCTCTTGATTGGCATGGTGATTTCCTAGGACAAATAACTTGTTTCAACAAATAAAGCAGACTTTGCGTCGATTGCAAAAGTGTACCGAACGAACTGTGTATTTCGTCAAGCGGTGGTGGCGACTCGTTTGGGATTTACTTGGCCATTTGTGCGGCCATGTTCAATTCGACGCTTGGCATAAGCAACAGCCGCCTCGTGCGTGCTGTGGGCGCTGTTTGCTTCTTTCAAAACGGAAGTTGTCGTGTGTTCGATTTGATCGATCTTTTGGTTGATCTGCCCCTCGGTCATTCCCAAATACAAACCAGCCAAACGAATAAGACCACCGGCGTTCACAACAAAATCTGGTCCATACAAAATGCCACACTTTTTTAGGCGCGCGCCATCATCAATCGCGTGCAGTAGTTGATTGTTGGCGGTGCCACACACAATTTCACACTTGAGATTGGTGATGGTTCGGTCATCCAGAACGCCACCCAGCGCGCACGGAGCAAGAATGTCCATCTTGGTGGTGAAAATATTTTCATTGTCGCCCACCGCGGCGATTCCCAGTTCCTTCACGGCTTTCTCAAGCGCGCCGCGATTCACATCGCTCGCAATTACTTTGGCGCCAGCTTCTTTGCACAACTTGGCAACACGATAACCCGTGGCGCCAACACCTTGCACGCCAATTGTCATGCCAGAAAAATCAACCTTGCGGCCAAAGTGTTTCAAGCACGCCTTCATGGCGTTAAAGCAACCGGTCGCGGTGAACGGACTTGGGTCGCCACCATGACTGACGGTTTCACCACCCATGACGTGTTGGGTTTCCTCAGCCATCCAATCGCAGAATTGCGGCGTCACACCAACATCTTCCGCGGCGATATATGCGCCATTCATAGTGTCAACAAAGCGACCCATCGCGCGGCCCTCGGCCTCTGTTGCCGCCTGGCCAGGCTTGATCAAGATCACGCTTTTTGCGCCGCCCATTGCAAGATCCGCGGCAGCGGATTTGTAGGTCATGCCTTCTGATAGACGAAGCACGTCGCGGATTGCCTCAGCTTCATCGGTGTATGCCCAACGGCGCGTACCGCCAAGCGCGTTACCAAGCACCGTGCTGTGAATTGCAATGATGGAGCGAAGACCAGTGGCTGAGTCGTGGTGAAAGCAAAGTCGTTCGTGACCATGATCCGCGAGTGTTTCAAAAAGCTTCATGAATGCAACCTTCCGTATGAATTAAAGAAATAAATAAATGAGAACACCAAACTATTTTCCAACCTTGACACCATCAAACACACTTCCTGAACCAAATTGTGGAATAGATGATTGGTTTACTTTTTGACCAGACCCACGCGCCTTTAAATCCATGGTGCGCTCTGGAATGGTGTACGCGGAATTTGGCAGTAGATCTGAACGCAACATGGCCGCCGCCGCGGCGCGCTTCATTGTGGAATCCGTGTTGTTGTGCAAAGATCGGATTTCCGCCTGGATTTCAAGATTTGCCATTGCAACAAGATGTTCAACCATGGCCATGTCGTGTTCGAGCGCGTTGCCCTCAAGACCATTTCGCAGCGCGCGGTCAAGTTTAGAAATTGAGCACACCATGGCGTGAATCCAAAGAGCGCACATGGAGAGGCGCGCCTGCACAGTCTGGTTGGTGATAAGTTTTTCTTCGTGCTCTTTGAAAGCCATCTTCACTTGGTGGCTGTGTTCACGAATGTGCATCATGGTTGAAAGACCAAACCGCTTCAGGCGCGGATGCAGCATTTCGGATTTTGGAAGACCACCACGGATACCCAGGAAAAGTTCGCTGCCAATTTTCACGGCGCTACTCATAGCCTTTAGAGGATTGGCGCGAACCGAAAGCATCCACTCACCAAGTTGTTTGGAGCCGTATGCAAATATGAAACTGTGCATGACTTCATTTGCGCCCTCAACAATAATGTTGATGCGCGAGTCGCGCCAAATTCGCTCGATGCCGTTCTCGGTCATGTAACTTTCGCCGCCCATGATTTGCATGGTGTCATCCACCACGCGGTAACCCATTTCACTGCAGAACACCTTGCACATAGCGGTTTCCAACATGATGTCGTCGTCGTGTCGATCAAGGAAGCCGGTGGTCATATAAAGAATGGCGTCCATGGCATACAGGCGCGCGCCCATACGCGCGATTTTTTCTTGGATGAGATCAAATTCCGCGATGGGCCGATCAAATTGATAGCGGTATTTGGCCCATTTACATGCTTGTTCATAAGCGAATGTGGCTCCGCCCAACATACCGGCACTGAGAGTGCAACGACCGTAATTTAAACATGTCAGCGCAACATTTAGGCCGCGACCTTCTTTGTGAAGAAGATTTTCCTTTGGCACTTTGACGTTGGTGAGCTTGATGCGCGCTTGCCATGTTCCGCGAATACCGCACTTGGAGCGATTGCGGCTGAAGATTTCAACACCCTCCATGTCGGGAGTGCAAATAAGCGCGCTGACCGCGTCCTTTTCTTTTCCCGTCTTGGGGTCTTTTAGTTTTTGTTTAGCCATCACGGTGAAGAAACCAGCGAGCGCGGCGCTTGTGGCCCATTTCTTTTCACCATTGAGGATGTAGAAATTTCCACACGGACTAATTTCACAACGCGTTTCTTGACCACCCGCGTCGCAACCAACATTTGGCTCGCTTAGGCAAAATGCGGAAAGTGAATCCTTCGCCATTCTTGTTAGAAAACGGCTCTTTTGTTCGTTGTTTCCAAAAAGCATCAGCGCCTTGCAACCAATGCTTTGATGCGCGCTGACAAGCACCGCGGTGCTGCCGCAATAGCGGCCAATGAGCTCGAGTGAGCGGTTGTAGCTGGTAATGCCAAAATTGCCGCCGCCATATTCCTTTGGAATGGTCATGCCAAGCGCGCCCAAATCAAAGAGACGCTTCACAACCCAATCTGGAATTTCTTGTTTCTGATCGATTTCAATGGCGGGATGTTCTGTCTTGAGATATTGCTCAAGTGCGGCAAGAAGTTGGTCGCAGCGCGCGGTTTCTTCCGCGGAACTTTCTGGATAAGGAAAGGCGACCGATTCACGGAAGTTGCCCCAGAAATAATTTTTTACCAAACCCATTTTTTCCGGATCTGGTCCAAGCATCTCTTGAGCTTGCTCGATTTGTTTGCGATCTTTTTCAGAAACGTTTTTTAAATCAGTGGCAAGATTTGTGGCGGCCATGGTGAACTCCTAAAGATTGTCAGGGCGATGATGTCTATTCAACGCTGATAAGAGTGTTGAATCAACCCCTAAATCCAATCCAATGTAAGAAAAATTAAAATATGCATACAGCCAGGGCGACTGAGATGTTTATCGCTTTAAAAATGCGTCAAGGCGCGCCCGGGCCTCGGGAGTATGTCGCAAATCAATAAGGTGTTTTTGTTCGCATAACACGCCGGCTTGAAATCCGTGCTGTAAACCCGCCTTGATTGCGTCAATCACGGCGCGCGCCGCGGCGGTGTTTGGCAGTTGTGTTTCAAGTTGCGCCAGTGCGGCGAGTGTTGCTTGGTGAAATTGCGGGTCCGCGATTGAAAGCGGAGAGCGAAGTGTTTGTGATTTTGGATTGGCGTGAATCCAAGCGGCGGCAACCTCGACGTGTGATTCGCCGGGGGAAATATTTTTTGCAAATAGGCCAGTGGGAATTTCAGTCGCATCAAACGGCGCGCCCGAGCAGGTGGCCATGATGGCCTTGGAAATATCCATGCGCGCGGCAAGCATCATGGTGCCGCCCCAACCCGGACAAATTCCTAGACCACATTCAGGAAGGCCAACTTTCCAACTTTTTTCACCGGGCGTTGGAGTGGCGCCAACAAGCGCATCGCAGTGCATCGCAAGTTCAAGTCCGCCGCCAAGAGCGGCCTTGTGAATAATCGCAACACTGGTGAATGGAAGTTTTGTGATGAGACCGTAAGCCACGCTTCCTGCCCGCAAATACACATCAAGATCCGCGTCGTTGAGCGCGTCAATTTCCGCCAGATCCGCGCCCGCAACAAACACACGATCGCTGGCGCTTTGAAGAATGAGTCCCGACAGATTTTTTTGCGCGAGCGCGCGCAGAGAGCAATCCAGTGAGTTGATCAACCAACGATCAAGCACAACCACACCGCCACGGGGTTTGGATGGATTTGGAATAAGTGAAAGAACCGCGATATTGTCGGCGCGAATTTCAAATGGAAGCGGGGTTTCACTCATGGTTCACTTTTCGTGAGTTTCAAATCGCGCGCGCAGGCGTTCTTGCGCTTCAGCACCAGCAATGATTTTTGCGGAAAGATCGGCGGCATTTGATAAAACAGACTCGTTGATCAATCCATCAAGTTCATGCAACAAACGCTTGGTGGTGGCTATGGCAAGCGGTCCACCAGAGGATAATTTTTGAGCGAAGTCCATTGTGGCGGATTCCAATTCAGCAACTGGAACCAAGTGCGTTGCCAAACCAATTCGAACAGCTTCTTCACCACCAACAAGTCCACCCGCAAGAAGAAGTGCGCGTGCGCGGCCCGCGCCAATTTTAGAAATAAGAAACGGAGCAACAACCGCGGGACATACACCAAGATCAACTTCGGGGTAACCCAACTTTGCCTGCTCGTGGGTAAAGGCAAAATCACACGCGACCACCAGGCCGCATCCACCACCAACCGCCGCGCCCTGAACCCTTGCAATCACTGGAATAGAAAGTTTGCGCAAAGCCAAACCAACGCGCGCAAGACCATGCAGCATGAGTCCCATTTTTTTTACGTCGTTTAAAACGCCACGAAGATCCATGCCGGCGCAAAATGATTTTCCATTGCCCGAAAGAATAAGAACACGGGCGGCGGAATTGGACGCAACCGTAGCCACGGCGTGTTCAAGTTGCTCAATCAATTCAAAATGAAGAGCGTTGCGGGCATCGGGGCGATTGAGTGAAATTTCAACAACGCCAACGGCGGCGTGTGTGGAAGAATTGATTTGAACCAACTCGTTCATGCTTTGAAGGGTAGCGAACTAAGAGCGTTGCTTCCAAACAGCCGCAACACGATCAACGCTCTCTGAGCCGCCAACACCCGAACTACTGGCCAAAAGAGCCGACGTGCGATTTGTTTGGTGTGAAATTGGATCAAGATTTTGCAGCCAATACTTAGTCGTCAACAAGGCGTGCGGACCTTTGGCAAGTAGCGTGTTTATAAGTTTGGAGGTTTCTTGGGCCAGGGATTTTTGGTGAGTGAAGGAATCCAATCGCCCCGTAATGTTTGTGTTGACTGAGCTGGCATCAGCTATATGAGATGCAAAACCCAATTCAAATGCGCGCGTGCCATTTATAAATTGACCGCCCAACAATAACTCACGCGCCGCCCCCAAACCCATGCGTGAGGAAAGTGTTGGAGCGCTTATCGATGGTGATAACCCAATGGCGTGAGTTGGATATCCAAACTTGGCATCGGGCGTTGCAACGACAAAGTCACAGGACGAGACCAGCGCGCAACCACCAGCGAGCGCCGCGCCCGACACTGACGCAATAGTGATGGCTGGAAGTTGGGAAATAATTTCAACACATTGATGAAGGCGCTGTAAATAGCCGGTCAGCACGGGCTGCGCACTGTCCGCGTCATTCGCCACGGAGCGAAGATCAAATCCCGCGCAGAATGAAGGACCATTTGCGCAAAGAACAACAACACGCGTGGTGGAATCATCAAACACTTTGTGTGAAGGCGTGAATTGATTTGTGATTTTTTCACCAAGAACAGGGGAATGAGTTTCCTTAAAAAACGGATTTGCCGCGCAGTTTTTTTGAATGTCTTTCAGGGCGTTCTCAAGCGCGGTGAACATCTCATCCCCAAGCGCATTGCGACGATCGGGATCGTTGAGCGTGATCGTGGCCACGGATCGCGACTGTTTGTTGTCGTTCAAACCACTTGAATATTCCAGTAGAAGAAGAGGCTTGTGCGCAGGCAAAGTCACCGCCCAACTCCAGGACCCGAAGGCACCGCCCCCATGCTCCAAATTACTTTGTTGATGTGCTCCCAACCAAGCACATTCACGCTGCCAGCGCGAATTGAAAAACTTCTACCGCGCGTAACCGGCAACTCAAGCCATGTTGCGATCAACACACGCGAAAAATGTCCGTGCGTGAACATGGCGATATTTCCAGCGAGTGATTCACAGCGATCAAGTAGTTTGACCGCGCGCTTATGCACATCGGAGAGGTGCTCGCCGCCCGGACAACCGTGATGCCACAAATCCCAACCAGGATTTTTTGTTGCGATTTCAAGCGACGTCCAACCTTCGTAGTCGCCGTAATCCCATTCTGCCAAAAGTGGATCAATTTGGACTTGTTTTTCTAGACCGCACAATTGCGCGGTGTGGATTGCGCGAGTGCGAGGGCTTGAAAGAACCGTTGCGAATTGCATGGCGCTTATCCAAGGCTTTAATTCAACAGCGGCCTGATTTCCACGCGCGGTGAGTGGAATATCCGTGCTGCCGGTGTGGCGTCCATTTAAACTCCATTCAGTTTCGGCGTGTCGTATGACCCAGATTTGCGGGCGGGGATCAGGTTTCATTTTTTATTTTTTCGGCGGCACAACAACGGGCTTGGTTGGCGCGGGCGCTAGTTTTTTTGGAGTTGGGATTGGAATTTGGCTTGGGCTTGGAAGCGCCACAAATGGATCGCGAAGATATACAAGAATGCTTCCATCAGGGCCCTGCAATGTGAGTTGATCTATTTCGACGCGTGGAACAAATGATAATTCCCGGCGTTCTGGCGGCGGATCAATAATCATTTTTAAAGTACCGGCCGAAACCTTCCATGTGCCGCGTCGCACAAAATCACCCGCTCGGGCGGTCACCACGCCGCCTTCGCCCAAAGAAAGAGTGGCGCCGGCGGGACTTTCAATTGCCTCATCGGATTTCGCCGCATTCGGGTCTTGCGCCAAAGAACTGTCGCCGGGAGAAAAAATCCAGCGGCCCACAAGCTGGGGAGTTGGCGCATCAATGTTGCTGGTTATTTTTGCGTTTGGCGTGGTGGCGCACGCCGAGGTAAATAAAATAAGTGCTGTAAAGGTTGCGCGGTGATTCACGTTGGCATCTTACGAGCAAGCGGCATGCGTTGCGACTATTTAAAAACTACACACCATATTTATTTGTATGAGTAGTTTGTGATGGAGATCTAAGACACCACACACACGCGCAGTCTTAAAGCAAGGGCAGGTGAATATCCAAGCGGTACGCGAAAGCCCGAAGCAACAACAATTCTTGGGTGGTGTAAACGTTGTCGGCTGCGGCGACACACACGAGCGCCTTGGCAAGAAGCTGTCGGTCGCTTGGAGCAAGAGCATCTAGGCCTTCAAGCGAGATATGTAGCGCATCAAGCGCGCATTCTGCCGCGGATGGAAACGCGAGTCCATTCAATTCACACGCGGCGGCACCAAGATCAAACGCGCGGGCGCCATGACCTGAACCACCAGCCCGAGCCAGCGTTCCCAGCACAATCCGCATTTCTTGGGCACACTCCTGCATGGAACGAGTTGGTTTTTTTTGCGACATCGCTCCAAATCGAGTTTCAATTCTTCGAGTTAGAACAATGCGCGTCATCCACTCGAATAAATCAATTTGACTATCAGAGCGCATGGCCGCCGTGAGCGTTGTGCGAAACGCGACATATTGTTGCTTGGTCAATTGGGTTAATGTTGGAACACAAAGATCAAGCACAATCAAGCGAATTTCATCGGGTAACTCCAACATGCTTGAAGCGAGTCGATCCCAACACGCCACCACCGATTCACCAAGCTGTTTCAGCGCGAGCGCGCGAACTTGATCTCGATTTTCATTTTCGGGATTGGTCACAAGCAGCAACAAAATCGCCTGGACATCTAGTGGTTCACGAGCCGCGATCTGCACGGCGTCAGGAATTTTTTTCAACAACATGCGTGCTCCATCAAGTGATTCTTGTGGAACAATCTTGGACAAGGTCGCCTGAAAAACATCGTCGCGCGTTAATGGTCGGCCATCCGCGTGCGTCGCAGCCAGAAATGACGGATGAAATTCAGGTGGATTATTTGAGGAATCCGAAGACGCGCGCGGGGCGCCATCACCTACAAATCCAGCCGCCAAACTGCCTGAATTAGAAATTGCACCGATTGAATCCATCGGCGTTGCGCCCGAAGATTGGCCAACAACATCGCTGATAAATCCACCTCGCTCAATACGTTGAATGCGCTCAGGAAGCGGAGGGTGGGTGGAAAGCCAAGAGTGAATTGACTTTGAAAAAAAGAAATGATTTAAACCAGAGGCCGCGGGAGATTGAATTGGTGTGAAGGGCAGACCACCAATTTTTCGAAGCGCCGACGAGATGCCCGCTGGATTTCTGGAATATTGCACGGCCGACGCGTCAGCAAGAAACTCTCGTTGGCGGCTTACGGCGGCTTGAAGAAGTCGTCCAAAGAATGCGCCAATTCCGCCGACAACAAGCAGGCCAAGGCCAACCGCAACAAACGCAAGCGCCGCGCCGCCACGATCATCTTTTTTGCTGGACATGCGTGGGGCGGTGGCTATTCGGCCCGCAACCTGAAGCATGACGCGTCCAATGAGGGCGATCAACATCACACCAGCTACCACGCACGCAATACGCAAATTTAGACGCGTGTCTTTATGCGCGACATGGCTGAACTCGTGTCCTGTTACGCCCTGCAATTCATCGCGATTGAGTTGGGTGATGGCGCCGCGGGTGAAACCCAGAACCGCGTCTTGTGGATTTTTTCCCGCAGCAAAAGCGTTGATCGAATCCTCTTGCAAAATATAAATTGGCGGAACGGGCATTCCACTAGCAATCGCCATTTCATCCACAACATCGCGCAGCTTTTGTTCGTCTGGATTATCGGTGGCGCCCTGTAACGGCTGACCACCAAGAGCTTCGGCCACAGATTTTCCGGTGCCGCCAAGGCGAAGGCGTTGCACACCCGCGCCAAGAAATATAATCAGGCAGACCGCGCCGGTGATCTCCATAAAAATTTGCGGGTTCCACCAAATTTCCACGCCTTTTGCGCCGCGATCTTGCGCCTGTGGAATAATCACAAACAGGGCGAGCCCATAAAAACTGAGCGCCACACACGCAATTGACAATAGAAAAAGAACCACAAGCCAAGTTGTGCGTCGCCTTGCCTGGTCTTGTTGCTCAAAAAAATTCATTCTCGGCTTTCGGCAAAAGACATCGGCAAACACAATGCGCGCGATTTGAATTGTGGCGAGGATTTATTTACGCCCTGGAAAAATTGAGCAACCCTGGAAAAGTTAAACTGAGATTTGAATGTCACTCGCATTAAGACATTCGCGCGGAAGGAACCACGCGCGAATCCTCTGAGGTTGTCCAAAGTTCGGCGCGTTGAAATCCAAAAACACCTGCGACCAAATTGCCCGGAAACGTGACCACGCCCTCGTTGTAGCGCATCACCGCGTCGTTGAACGCCTGGCGAGCGAACGCAACTCGATTTTCCGTGGTGACCAATTCTTCCTGAAGCGAATTAAATTGAGCGCTGGCTTTTAAATCCGGGTACGCCTCTACGCGCGCGAACAATCCGCGCAATGCGCCACCTAAAGCCATGGAAGCGGTGGACAGCGCGCGAATGGCGCCAAAATTTCCAGCCGAAGCTTCGCCCGCCGCCGCGTTCACATCGCCGCGCGCGCGTATGACCGCCTCCAACGTTGTGCGCTCATGTTGCATATAGCCCTTCACAACTTCGATCAGGTTGGGAATTAAATCAGAGCGTCGGCGCAGTTGCACATCGATTTGACTAAACGCGTTGGCGACACGCACGCGTCGAATCGCAAGTCCGTTGTATAAAACAATCAAAGTCACAAGCGCAATAAACGCCACAACGCCACATCCGAACACAACTCCAAAATTGGTGAATGCTGCGAGCGTCATGATTGAAACCATTATGACCACTTTTATTGTGTTTACACGCGCCGAACGCAAGCCTGTTTGGTTTATAAATTCGCGCGCTCGCCCACATGCGCTTTCAACTTTGCGCCCACAAGACACGCCACCTCCTCAATGGCGGCGGCAAGATCATCATTGATCACAAACGCATTGTAAATACCATTCTCTCGGGCGCGTTGCATTTCAATGGTTGATTCACAAAAGCGCCGCTGAATGGAGGCTTCGTCTTCGCGGCCACGCAAACGCAGGCGCGCGAGCAGCGACTCCTCGCTGGGCGGCAGAATAAAAATTCCAAGCATGTCGGGATATTTGTCGCGCACTAGTTCGGCCCCCTGAACATCGATATCAAGCACGGCCAACTCGCCCCGCGCCAACGCCGCGTCAACAGGTTGCCGTGGTGTTCCATACCAACTACGGCCAAATACCTGCGCAAATTCAATGAACAATTTTTGATCGATCATTTGTTGAAAAACTTCAGGCGTGACAAATGAATAGTCCACACCATTTTTTTCATCGTTTGTTGGCGCGCGCGTGGTGGCACTCACGCTGAAGTGTCCACCAAAGCGCCGAAGCATTTCATGCGCGATCGTGGTCTTGCCAACGCCCGAAGGGCCACTAAGAACCAGAAGTAATCCTGCTGCCATAGAGCGATGCTACGGAGCGCGCGGGAAATTTGGAAATAGCGATTATTTTAGGCAATTCTTGAGCGATTGAAATGAAGCCACGGCGGAAACGACAAACCAAAACGCTACAACACACACAAGTAGATATCACACAGATGCGAACCGCATCAAACAAAAAAACAAAGGTGCGTTGGTAAATAAATTTCTACGCGCGCTCAATCTACGGCACGGCCTTTCTTCTTCTTTGGCCTTGAAATTGTTGATACAGCTTCAATACCGTCTTGTCTGGAAGGGCCGTGCGCCAACGAGGTCCATATTGATCATTCATATTTTGCGCGAACACCCATTCTTCTTGCACGGTGTGTGACAATGGCTTTTTCCACCACGGCAAGCCAACACCCACGTGCGTATCGGAACTGCCAGAGCTAGACGCCACGCCCGCAGGACGCGACACCATGCTCGCAGCCACCGTACCGGCCGCACAAACCAGCACTAGAAAAATAATTCGTGTTTTGCGTTGGATATTTAAGCACCGAGACATTGCGCGCCTCCTTGAGGGTCTAAAAATTTTGCTTCCTGCAGAATGCGCCAACCCGTGGCGCGGAAGTTTGGAAATCGCCCCATGGTTCCAGCAAGAATGCGAACCTCCTCGTTATCAAGCACCCACGGCTCGTTGTCCAATCGCTCGTGTCTTTCCAAATCCATTTGAAACGCGCGTTCGCGCAGACTCCAATTTTCTAAACGATCCGCGATTTCCATTGCCTTGTTGGTGAAGATGGCCATGGACAACGAAATATCCTCCTCACCTAAATGGCGCAGAGCCACATTGCAACCAAAGATGCACCACCACCCCCAACTTTCAAGCCACTCGCCAGGCGCATGGGCGGCAACATCAACCACACGATCAAGCGCCACAGTGAGGCGTTGCAAAACATCCTTGGGCGAAAGATCGCCAAGCACCGCCTCTATTTCCAACAACCCACCACGACACGTGTTGGCCACCGCCGCATATCGATCATCAGCGAATGTGTCGGCAAGATCCTCGTATTCCCTGAGTGCTTGCGACAAATCCGCGTGGGCGCGACGCGCGTGTGTTTGCGCCAAATCACTTTCAACACAAATCAATCTACGAAAACTATTTCCACGCACATAGTGAGCAAACGCGTGGCACACTCGCTCTCGCCGCTCCGTCATGGTGGTTGATTCAAGCAACTCAAGCACCTCGCGCGCCGCGGAACGGCTTTCCGTGAGATTCCAAACAGCGTAATGGGCGTTGGCCAAATTCACGGTGAGCATGAGGCGCAAACCCGCCGGAATTCCGCGCTCCGAAAGAGCCGCCTGTAAACAAGGCAAACTTTTGTTGTATTGACCCATACCGTCATATGCGCCAGCGCAACGATTGCACGCCAACGCGCGCTCGCTTGGAGTTTTTGAAGCCAGGGTCATTTGCTTGGAGATGTCCGCCATTTTTCTATAGTCACCCGCTCGATGCGCCGCGAGCGCCTGCGCATCAAGGGATGAAAAATCACCGTCGCAAAGCCGCACATCTTCGCAGGTCCACACGCCATCGATTACATCGCCCACCGTCCAATCCAAGGCGTCGGCGATGCCCACCAATAAATCCAATTTTGGATTACCACTTGGAGGCAATAATTTTCCCGGATCACGACCCAATGCGCGCGCAACTTCTCCACGCGACCAACCCCGATACACCTTGGCTAAATCGATAAATTTCGCCAAACGCTCGCGCCGATCTTCGGCTGTTCGCATTACGCCCAGTCCTTTTGTCAGCCCCGCGTGGCCGACACACCGCATCTACACAACACGATGTTGACACGTGTTTTGGTGGTTTCAAAATGAATGGTTGAAATTCATCTTTATTACTAATTTTAATTCAAAATACGGAAAAATAGGTCAAGCAATGCAAAACCATAAACCACTTATAAACAATAAACAGAAATCGACTTCACACGCAAGGATGCGAAGTGGATAACCCGTTGGCGAGATGGACACAAGTGGTTTGTCCATCGGGTAAAAATTTGTTAGGTGAAAAAATAAATCCCGTCGATCAAAAACACATCCGTGACGCGCTCGATTTATCCGTGAATCACGCGGCCCTCGGAGGCAAGCGCGGCCTCATGGATGCTTTCAGCCATAGTGGGATGCGCATGCACGGTTGAGATAATGTCCTCGATAGTGGCTTCAAGCCGCTTGGCGATACAAATTTCATGGATCAATTCGCTGGCGTCTTCGCCAAAAATATGCGCGCCCAAAATTTCTCCGTATGGCTTGCTTGCGATCAGTTTCACAAGACCTTCCGTGGCGCCAACCGCGATTGCTTTGCCGTGCGCCTTCAGGGGATATTTTCCAACCGTGTATGACAAACCCTTTGCTTTCACATCGCGCTCGGTCATGCCCACGCTGGCCACTTGAGGATTGCAATACGTTGCGCCAGGAATACTGGCGTAATCCACTCCCAAAGTGTGGTGGCCCATGAATCGTTCAACACACGCCACGGCCTCCTCGCTTGCAACGTGCGCAAGCCACGGTGGACCAATCACGTCACCAATCGCGTACACACCGGGCAAACTTGTTTGATACGTGGGCTCGGATTTTTCCGTGTAGTCCGTCCATATATGTCCACGCGCCGGACCCGCGTCCCACATTTTTAAACCAAGCGACGCGTCGCACAATCCTTCAACGCGCGCGCGTACGCCAGCGGCCACAAGAACCACCTCGCACTCCAGAACTTTTTTGCTGGCGTCTTTCACGCTTTCAATCGTGACCTTGGCGCCGCTTGCGCCCTTGTCCACGGAGGCCGCTTTATGCCCGGTGAAAAATTGAATGCCTTGTTTCTCAAATGATTTTTGAGCGGCGGCGCAAATGTCGTCATCTTCCACCGGAAGAATGCGATCTTGCATTTCAATCACAGTCACTTTGGTGCCGAACGAGTTGTAAAAATATGCAAACTCCATGCCGATCGCGCCAGAGCCAATGATCACCATGCTCGCTGGTTTCTTAGGCAAATTCATGGCTTCATAACTGGAGATCACCACCTTGCCGTCGTTTGGAGCGAACGGAAGTTGCACGGGTTGGGCGCCAGTTGAAATAAGAATGCGATCCGCCTCGATGGTTTCACCCGCGCCATCGCCGGAACCACCGTAGTACGCGCCGGTTGCCTTGCCCACCAGAATTTTGCATGGCTCGTTACCAACTTTGCCCGAGAGAATTTTTGCGTGACCCACAATGTGTTCAATTTTATTTTTCTTGAACAAGTAGGCGATGCCAGAATTCAAAGTGCCTGTGATGTTGCGGCTTCGACCAACAACTTTGCTCCAATCCACGGAGACATCCGTGGACTTAAATTGAAATCCCCATTCGGCGCCGTGCGTGATTGCCTCGCGATACAGTTCCGCATTGTGCAGCAACGCTTTGGTTGGAATGCAACCCCAGTTCAAACACACGCCACCAAGTTTGTCGCGCTCAACGCACGCCACCTTTAAACCCATCTGCGCGGCGCGAATGGCGCCGACATAACCACCAGGACCGCCACCAATCACCACAAGATCAAAGCGCTTTAGGGCCATAACTGCAATCTCCATATCGATTCAATTTGAACAATGTGATTTCTTGGGACATCCAAGAAAATATACAGGTTTCGTATGAGAAGTTATCGTAGCGATGCTTCAGGTGTTGGGCGGGGAAGTTTCTTTCCCATAGGAAAACAGCTTTGATGAGTGAAACCACAAACAAAGACAACGCGCAGGATGAAAAAGATCTATTGGCCGCCGCGTTGCAAGCCGCGGGCCACGGCGTTTGGCACTGGAATTTGCTGGATGGATCCGCCTGGTATTCGGCGGGATTTAGAAAAATGTTGGGATTTAGCGATAGCGCAGAATTTCCAGATCGCTTTGAAACATTCGCCAGCCGCGTGCATCCCGACGATATTGGCCGCGTGCATCACGCCGTTGCGACACACTTGGATGGCGAGGATAAATTTGATTTGGAATTTAGAATGCGCGTCAAGGACGGAACTTGGTCTTGGTTTCGCGCGCGCGGGCGCTCCGTTGTTGAGGATGGAAAATCAACCAAGATGCTTGGCACGCTGACCGAGTGGCCGCTTTCTAGTGCCCGCGATCAACTTGCGGCTTCGGCCAGCGACAAACTGGCCGCGGCGCTGCACGATCAAAGTCAAAGTTCTCGCGCGCTTGAAAAAGCTCGCGCTGATTTGCAGATTCAAAATCAGGAGTTACAACGCGCGCGAGCAACCGCCGAGGCGGCAACCATGAGCAAGAGCATGTTTCTGGCAAACATGAGCCACGAAATTCGCACACCCATGACGGCGATACTTGGGTTTGTGGATCTTCTTACGGAGGAACAAAAAGACTTGGCGGAGCGGGAGTTTATTGTGAACGCGATTCGTCGCAACGGCAAACATCTTCTCACCATCATCAACGACATTCTTGATTTGTCCAAAATCGAAGCCGGCGGCATGGGTGTGGAAATTATTTCTTGCGCTCCGCTGAATATTATTCAAGATGTTGTTTCGTTCATGCAACCCCAGGCGCTTGATCGCGGCTTGGAATTGTTTGTGGAGTTGAAATCACCCATTCCAGAAACCATCGAGACAGATCCAACGCGTTTGCGCCAAATATTGATGAATTTGATTGGAAACTCCATCAAATTCACCGAGCATGGTGGAGTGAAGGTGTTGGTTCATTTCACCAATGAACCAATGGAACCCAGGGTTGAACCCGATCAAAGCGATGCGGCGCCGGCGGCAAATCGAATTCAAGTGCAAGTGATGGACACGGGAATTGGAATTGACGATGTGCAGCGACAAAAACTATTCCACCCATTCACGCAGGCCGACGCATCAACCACGCGGCGATTTGGCGGGACCGGTCTTGGCCTGACAATCAGTCGAAGGCTGTCGCGCATGTTGGGGGGAGATATTTTCAGCAGCAGCCAAGCTGGACTTGGAAGCATATTCACCGTTGAAATTGGAATTGGAAACGCAAATTTGGATCGGATGATCACAGTCCTCACGCCACAAACACCGGTGCATTTGGAATCAAAATCCAAGATACAGAGTGAAGATCCGCAGCAAATAATTCACAACGCGAAGACCTCCGTGCTTGTGGCAGAGGATGGCGAGGACAATCAAAGGCTGATGGTTCACCACCTGACGCGCGCCGGCATGAAAATCACCGTGGCCAACAATGGACATGAAGCGGTGGATCTTGCTATCGCCGCGCAAAAACAAGGACGGGCGCCCGACGTGATTTTAATGGACATGCAAATGCCAGTCATGGACGGCTACGAGGCGACCGAAAAATTGAGGTCGTTGGGGTGGAGGGGCGCGATTATTGCGATCACCGCCCACGCAATGAATGGCGACCGCGATCGATGCATGAAGTCTGGTTGCGATGAATACCTGACAAAGCCCATCGAAAAAGATGCGCTGATTCAAGCCGTGCAAAATCTGGCGAAATTCAAGAGGTGAGTTCGGTGGTTTGCTTGGATTGCCCACAAATACGCAATTAATCAAATGTGTTTTTGACGCATGGGCGGTGAAGCCGTAACATTCGTGCCCTTGGAAAAAGCATGCGAATAGGCATCATTAGCGACGTACATGGAAACCTTGAGGCACTGCAAACAGTGCTGGCGGATATCGACACCAAAGGCGTTGATGGAATTATTTCATTGGGTGACATTATTGGCTACGGACCCGATCCGGTGGCTTGCGTGGATCTGGTGGCCAAGCGTTGCAAGTGGAGTTTGATGGGCAACCATGACTACGCCGTGATGTATGAGCCAACCAATTTCAACAAGGCCGCCGAGGACGCGGCGTTTTGGACGCGCGAACAATTTGAGGCCGAGGCGAAGCGCGATCGAGATGGAGCCATCAAGCGGTGGGAATTTCTTGGCAAGCTGAGGGTTCGCGTGGCCATGGGCCCGTTTCTTTGCGTGCACGGTTCGCCGCGGCGGCCGATCAATGAATACATTTTTCCAGAAGACGCGGAAAAGAGTAAAATGGCTCAAATTTTTGAGCGCATAGATAAGTTTTGCATGGTGGGGCATACCCATGTTCCCGGCGTGTTCACTGGCGACAACGAGTTTTATAAACCACATGAGATGAACTTTGTTTATGAATTCAACGACCAGGAAAAAGCCATTATCAATCCCGGGTCGGTTGGTCAGCCGCGTGATTCAGACAACCGCGCTTCGTATGTGATTTTAGATATGAAGGTGGAAAATGTTGTGACTGACGAAAATGTAAAGAAGGAAGTAATTACCGCTGAGCGGGCGCACTTCTACAGACTTGACTATCCAATTCAACCAGTGGTTGACAAAATTCACGCAATTAAAGAACTGTCCGATTGGTTGGGCGATCGATTGCTTGAGGGAAGATAAAACTTTGAGCGAGCAGAAGAAAAAAGCGCGTTGGCCACTCACCCTTGCAGCCTTTCTTGCCACAGCGGGCGTGATTGCCGCGGCAATTTGGGGTCCGGGAGCAAAGAAAAATGGGGGAGTTGATCCAGCGCTTCCGCAGACGGTAGCCGGCGCGGTTTCGCCGACAGCAACAACGGCGACAACAGCGACGACGACCGCGGCGATGCCAGCACCAGCGAACACGGCGGCTCCGGTGGCTGCGGCGAACACAACAAGCGCAACGCCAAACACGCAAGCGCCAACTCAAATCACAACCCAAAAATTCACCGCGCAATTGCCAGCGGGAACAACCGCGCCTAAAGCGACAACCGCGCTGGGATCGCTTGATCCAAGCAAGTTCAAATTTCAAATTCAATTTTCAACTATCAGCGCTGGTTTTTCGCGCATCATCTTCAGCGATTTTTGGAACAGCGCTGTTGCGGCGCAGGAGTCGCGTCAAATTCAAAAAGCGCTGGCTCGTAAAGAAACCAGCTCGGCAACAATGCCGGATGATTCGCAGCGCTATGAATTGCAGACCGTGCAAACACTCGAGGGTTATGAAGTTCCCTTGCTCAGCGCGCGCGCGATCGAAATAGATGGAAGCCCCGCGAGTTTGTATGGCGCGGTATGGGCGGAACGATCTCCCGGCGTGTTTGAAACTGAAGTAGTGGGCGACAACGGCGCTGTGGTGTTGCGAGTGACTCGCCAGTTCACCGTGGCGGAAAATTCATACGACCTAAACCTTCAGCAAACCGTGCAAAATGTATCGCCCGACGCGCACTCCGTGCGTTGGATTCAATATGGCCCGGGCGATCTTTCAATTGATCAAAGCGGCATGATGGATATTCGCCGCTTCCAATTTGGCTATTTATACAACGCGCAACGCGATCCAAGCCGCTCCAATGTTGTGGTGCACGGAGCCATGTTTGAACGCGCCGATGCGTTGAAAAAAATCACCGCGGGCACGCCGCAACTTTGGCCGCAACCAGATCAGAAGACGCAGGGGTTTGAGTTAAGTTGGTACGGCACAACAAATCGCTATTTCGCCTTGGCGGTACACGCGCCATTTTCTCCGCCAAAAGATTCCTCAAAAATCATGAGTGCGGTGGAGGGCGTATTTGTAAAAGCGGATGCCGGTGATGCGACCACGCAAACAATCGTGTGTGAACTTCGTAGCGCGCAAACACAACTCGCCGCCGGAGCGACCGCTCGTTTTGACATGGGCGTGTACGCCGGTCCGCTCAATCCCAAAGTGCTTGCTGTTGTGGAGCCATATCAATCGTTGCGCATGGATGGCCTGATTGAATATCTCATGGGTGGCTGCTGCAGTTTCTGCACCTTCAGTTGGTTGGCGGATTTTATCGTGATCATGCTCACTTTCCTGCATGATTATGTTGTGTTTGATTGGGCCATCGCCATCATGGTGTTGGTCATGGTGGTGCGATTTTTCTTGCACCCCGTCACCAAGCGCAGTCAGATTTCCATGACCAAGGTCACGCGTGGAATGGCTTCCATCAAGCCAGAACTTGATGCGCTGCAAAAGCGCTACCCCGGCGACACCAAGAAATTGCAGGCAGAGCAAATGCGTTTGTACCGCGAGAAGGGAATCAATCCCGTGGGTTGCGTGGGCGGAATGCTGCCAACATTCTTGCAGACACCAATTTGGATCGCGCTGTACGCGGTGTTGTATTTCGCATTCGCACTGCGTCAACAGCCGGCATTCTTTGGAGTGTTTCAGCAATTTGGCGGCTGGGAATTTTTGGGCGATCTCAGCGCGGCGGATCATTTCATTCGCTTCCCCGCACCACTCATCAAATGGCCGTTTGAGTTTGCGTCCATCAATCTCATTCCAATTCTTATGGGCGGACTTTTCTTCTTGCAACAGAAATACATGACGCCGCCGCCAAACGCGTCCATGACGCCAGAGCAATTGCAGCAGCAGAAGATGATGAAGTGGATGACGGTGGTGTTGTTCCCGGTGATGCTTTACAACGCGCCAAGCGGACTCACGCTGTACATCATGACCAGCACCACAATTGGAATTTTTGAGGGCAAGCGCATTCGCGCGCAAATGGACAAGATGGATTTCACGCCCAAGCCACGCGACCCCGCCAAGCAGGATCGCATTGGACGCTTCTATGAGAAGGCCATGGAGCGCGCGCGCAGCAAGCGTGCTCCGCAAAATAAATTCAAGGATCGCGACTAAATCATTGGCACGCGCCTAGAACGCGCGCGGGTAAATCCTGTGTTGAGTTGATGCAAGTTGACCCAGAGAGTTGGCTTTCATGAAAAATGAAATATCACCGCAAGGCAAGCACAAAGAACAATGGCAGCTTGATGATGTCATTGTGGCCGCCTCGTCGCCACCAGGAAGATCCGCGCGCGCGGTGATTCGTGTTTCTGGAATCGGTGCGCTGAAAATTTTAAGCAAGATTGAGCGACTTTCGACGGTGCGCAACCGTGGAATATTTTCAACCCGCTTGTTTTTTACATTTGGTGAATTACCCGCGCTTGTTGTGGCAATGCCGGGACCCAATTCCTACACGGGCGAGGATTCTTTTGAACTTCTTGTTCCGGGAAATCAAGACCTTGTTGAAATGATCGTGACGGCGATCGAGCTTATCGACAAGCGTGTTCGCCGCGCTGGCCCGGGTGAATATTCATTGCGCGCGTTTTTAAGTGGGCGATTAACGCTTGAGCAAGTGGAGGGCGTGGCCGCGACTATTTCCGCGCGCACCGACGCCGAGCTTCGCGCCGCGGAATATTTACGCAAGGGCACGCTTGGACAAATCGCCACGAGAGTATTGGAGGCGTTGGCCGACATGTTGGCGTTGGTGGAGGCGGGAATTGATTTCACCGATCAAGAGGATGTTGTGGCAATCTCACCAGATATTTTGTGCGCTGGTTTAAGCGCGGCGCTGAAGGAGATTGACAATATTTTAAATCACAGCGTTCCAATGGAGCAACTTGAAGCTGCGCCGTGGGTGGTGCTTGCGGGAAATCCAAACGCGGGAAAGAGCGCGCTGATGAACGCGTTGTTGAAGCAGGACCGTGCGGTTGTGACCAATCAAGCCGGCACAACGCGCGACGCGTTGGTGGAGCCATGGATCGTTCCGGTTGCCGGCGGAAACCTGGAGGTTTTATTGGTTGATTCGCCAGGCGCAGAAACGACTAGTGAAATGAGCGACACGGTTTCTCCACCATCTGAAGAATTACGTGGCGCTAGATTTGGCGCGGATGAAATTTCTTTGCTGCAACAACTCGGTCAAGAGGCGCGCCTAAAAGCCATCAAACACGCCACGCTGATACTTCATTGCCACGCCGCGGACGCGGGTTTGCCACCAACCGTGGCCGCGAACGAAATTCTTGTGTTGACCAAATTTGATTTGTTCAAGCCTGGCCAGACGGGTGGCAAAGAAATCTTGTTGGACAAGAGCGTTGGTTTAAATACGGCAACTCAATCCAACAGCATGAATCTCTCTGGCGGTGTACATACGGTTTGCACCAGCGCCCAAAATAAAGTTGGCTTGGATGAACTTGCCCACGCGGTTGGCGCGGCACTTATCACTATTGGAATTTCCAGGGCCGGAGAAGGCGTGGCGCTTGCGCAAAGGCATCGGGCGTTATTGGCGGCGTGCGAAAATGATGTAAAGCAAGCTTTATCCGCCGCTGTTTGCGACATTGGACGCAGACATATTTCAACGCCGGAACTTGTGGCCAGCGCCATGCATAGCGCTATAGAAAATCTTGGCGGCATTGCTGGTCGCATGACGCCCGACGACATTCTTGGGCGCATCTTCTCCAGATTTTGCGTGGGTAAGTAAAAACAAACTTTCAGTCTCGTGACCCACATATTGCTGGGTGCAATTCAAATTACCAATCAAATATCGCGCACAATCGCTACCTTGCCCACATGAAAGGTTCCCTGACCGTACGTGTGCGATATTGCGAATGCGACCCGATGGGCGTGGTGCATCACACGGTGTATCCAGTTTGGTTTGAAATGGGTCGCACGGAATTGTTGCGCTCCACTGGAAAGACCTACCGCGAAATGGAAGAGGCCGGCGCGTTCTTGGCCATTGTCCGCTTGCAGGTGAGTTATAAAAAGCCCGCCAAATATGACGATGAGGTGCGCTTGGAAACCACCATGACCGATGTTGGTCAAGTGAAGATTGAACACACCTATGAATTGTTTCGCGGTGATGAATTGTTGTGCAGTGCGTCCACCACACTTGCTTGCATTGACCGCGAGGGCAAGGCGCGGCAGATTCCCGCGAATTTATTTCCAGCGTGAGCGCCGCAACACTAGCCGCGTGATTGCGAGTCGTCTTGAAACTTTCCAAGCCGCGTGCGAATGCGCAACAATCCCTGCACCACATTTTTCAGGTCATTCTCTAGGCCGCCGCGCAGTGCGCGATCCACTTCAAATGCCGCCGCGGAACTTTCCACCAACAACGTCAATGTTCCGGCGCGCATGGATTCAACCGACGCCACTTTTTGCAACGCCAACGGCGCGAGTTGCATCCACGCGTCGCTTGCGGCGCCAATGGATTTTTCCGTTCGCACAAACTGCTTGGCAAATATTGAAACATCTTTATTGATGGATCGATCAGGCTCCCGCCAAGCGCGCCAGCCGCTTAGTTTTTGAAGTCGATGTTCAAGGGGATCCATAAACTTATGGTAGCGCCCACGCTTGATAGATTGAAATACGCGTCAACCCACGTGAGTATCCTGTGGACACCGTGCTTCCAATTCGTCTGGAAAAATTGCGTTGCGAGTTTGGATCAACCGTTGCGGTGGATTCTGTCGACCTGCACATTCCAGCCGGCGCGCTGTATTTCATGTTGGGACCATCTGGTTGCGGCAAGACCACATTGTT
Organism: uncultured bacterium; assembly: GCA_903831295.1. Taxonomy (GTDB): domain Bacteria; phylum Planctomycetota; class Phycisphaerae; order Phycisphaerales; family SM1A02; genus SYAC01. The sequence goes on from CAIKXA010000020.1 coordinate 64,528, forward strand.
GCGCATGATCGCCGGCTTTCAAGAACCCACCGGCGGAAAGATTTTCTTTGGCGATCGCGATGTCACCAACACGCCGGCTGAAAAGCGAAACACCGGAATGGTTTTTCAAAGCTACGCCCTGTGGCCACACCTAAGCGTGTTTGATAATGTCGCCTTTGGACTTCAGGTACGCGGTGTTTCTGCGGCTGAGCAGAAAAAACGCGTTGGTGCCGCGCTTGAAATGGTGCGCATGGGAAATTTGGCGCAGCGAAAACCAAACCAACTTTCCGGTGGTCAACAGCAACGCGTTGCCCTGGCGCGCGCCATTGTGTTCAATCCGGAAGTGTTGTTGTTGGATGAGCCACTTTCAAACCTTGACGCCAAATTGCGCCTGGAAATGCGCGGAGAAATTAAGCGAATTTGCTCTGAAATTCACATGACCACCGTGTATGTCACCCACGATCAGAAAGAGGCGCTCAGCCTTGCCGACGGTTTGTTGGTGCTTCGTGACGGACATATTGAGCAGGCCGGAACGCCAAAGAGCGTCTATCAACAACCACGCAATTCATTTGTGGCGGAGTTCATGGGCGAGACCAATTTTATAGCGGGCACCGTGAAAAGCAGCGACGCCACAAGTTGTGAAATAGAAACCGCGGCTGGAATATTGCACAGCAACTGCGGCTCTGCCAGCATCGGATCAAAAGTTACGCTGAGCATTCGTCCAGAGTCGTTTCGAATTGACGACGGCCCCAATTGCATTCGCGGACTTTGCAAGAGCAGCCTATATTTGGGCGAGATGTCGCAACACCAAATTGATACGCCGGTTGGCTTTTTGAAAGTGTTTGAACTTGATCCACGCGAGACCACGCGCGTTGGACAGCAGTTGTCGTTGCGCACGCAACCCGACGCCGTGGTTGTGCTTGCAGAGAAATAAAATGACCCAGATGGAAGTGAACAACGTTCTCGTTGAGTTGAAGCCGCAAGAAAGGCAAGTGTTCGCGCAGTTGCTGAATTCAATGTTGCCCGCGATGGTGGGCGGTAAAAAAATTATTGAATTGCTGTGCAGCGTCATTGCCGAGGGAGGCAAGCGCGGCATTGAAACCACAAATCCCACATACCAAGCGGCGCTGTGGGCCATGTATCAAATTGGCGTGCGCGGCGTTCGATTGAATCAAGAAACCAACGCGGCCGATTTAAAAACCGAAAAGTCCACGGAGTTTGACCAGCAGTCGTTCGAGTCGCATTTCACACTTGGCAATATCGCAACGGGTCGCGCCATGGTTGCCGCCATGTTGTTGTTCACCAATCGATCCGTGCGCATAAACAATGTGATGCAACCCGTGGTGCCCCAAACCATCGAAGTGATGAAGCCAATCAATGAAGCGGTGATGAAATCGCGCCTGACAGGCGAGGAAATTCACGTCACCGCGGCGCGCTATTACATGAGGATGATTGAGGAGGGACACGCCATGGATTCCATCCAGGTTCGCGGCGCGCTTCAGGTTCTGGCGGATCTTTCCGTGGCCGCGTTTTCTTACAGTGTTGAAAATAAAACCTTCAGCATAGAGGGCTTTAACGAAGCCAACGCCTGCGCTCTTGCCTACTTGCAAGGAATGGATGTCGATCAAATTGTGCAAATGCGTTTACGTGTCGCCAACGCAAACGCGCGCATGCGTGGCGCACCCGCGCCACAAGTTGCCGCGGCGCGTAGGCGACGTTCTTAAATTTAATATTTACAGGTAAAAAACACGATTGGTTTTTTGGAGCGCGCGTAAAATTAAATTATTTACGCGGCGCGCAAGTTTCGTTTTTGGCGCACCACTGTTGCAAGCCACCAGTTAATTGCAAGAACACTTCGTCGGGCGATCGACCAGCGTCCACCACAAAGAATTCCTTGGGGTTCTGCTGCGCTTGGCGCAAATATCCTTGGCGAACACGCGCGTGAAACTCAGCGCCTTTGCCCTCCATTCGGTCCATGAGCGGATTCAGCCGACTCATGGCAATGGCGGTGTCCACATCAAACAACACATTCAGATCAGGCCAACGACCACCAATGGCAACCTCCGCCACGGCGCGGATTTCGTGCGGCGGCAAGCCACCCGCGGTGCCCTGATACGCCAACGTACTAGCGACAAATCGATCGCTTAGAACAAATGTTCCATCGCGCAACGCCGGCTCAATGCGCTCCTTCACAAGTTGCGCGCGGCTGGCCATGTACAAAAGCATTTCGCAGCGCACATCCATTTCGCCGTGACTTGGATCAAGCAGAATGTCTCGCACGCGTTCACCAATCGCTGTTCCGCCGGGCTCGCGCACGGTGAGCATTTTTAAATTTTTGTCTTTGCAAAATTTTTCCAAGCGCGCAATCTGCGTGGACTTTCCGCTGCCATCAGGCCCCTCAAAGGCCATGAATTTTCCGCGCAGATTGTTCCACCAACTGTCGGCCATGATCACTCTTCAGTGGTCTCGGTCACTTGTGGATCACCAATTACGGCCGAACCCACGCGCACCATGTTGGCGCCGCACTCAATGGCCACTTCGAAATCGTGGCTCATGCCCATGGAAAGAATATTGAACGCATCACCACCGATTTCACTGCCTCGAATTTCTTGGAACAATTCATGGCAGCGCTCAAATGTGCGCCGCGCCGCATCGAGTCCACCCTCAAGCGGACCCATGCACATCAACCCGCGCGCCTTCATGTTGGGCATGCCCATAAGTTGTTCCACCAAATGCTTCACGGCTGGCGGCGCAATGCCGTGCTTGTTGCTGTCGCCGGACACATTCACCTCCAGCAGCACTTCGGTTGGAGTTGGTCGGCGTGTTGAAGCGTCTTGCACCTCCTCCGCGATCCGCATGGAGTCAATGGAGTGGATAAGGCGCGCTGTCTCCAAGCACTTTTTAACCTTGTTGCGCTGCAGCGATCCAACCATGTGCCAACGCACTTTCGGAAGCTCGGCCTTGGGATCCATTTCCTTGCGACGAGAAATCCATTCACCAATGTTTGCGGCGCGCTGTGAAAGTTGTTGCACGCGGTTCTCGCCAAAATCAACTTGGCCCATGTTCACCATTTCTCGGATTTGTTCAATGCTGCCAGACTTGCTCACCACGATCAACACAACGCTTCCGGCGCGTTGACCAGATTTTTTTTCAGAGTCGGTCACGCGTTGGCGAACAGAATTGAAACGGTCACGAAGCGCGGTGGCTTGATCAGCGTCAAACGGAACGGATGCTGTTGTTTCTGACATGCGCTTCAAGCGTAACAGCACGGCGCAAATATCGGCAACATAAAATACACCTAAAATTTTCGGTAAAAACAGCAAGTTTTTATTGTGGGTTTTTATGCGCGTGTTTCTCGGCGCGGCATCGGCAAATCCATTCACGCCGGCAACTTTGCGGCGCATTCATGGCTGTATCCTGACAAAGTGAGCGCACCGCAATCACAACACGCAACAGGTCCCGTGGTTCTCATCATTCGCGATGGGTGGGGAAAAAATCCGCACCCCGAGCAGGATTCATACAACGCCGTCAAGCTTGCGCGCACGCCTTGCGCCGACGACCTAGAAAAAAACTGGCCGCACACGCTGATTAAGACCAGTGGCGAGGACGTTGGTTTACCAATAGGCCCCGACGGACCCGTGATGGGCAACAGCGAAGTGGGGCACCAAAATATTGGCGCCGGTCGAATTGTGGACCAAGAACTCATGCGCATTACTCGCGCCATTCGTAGCGGTGAATTTGCGCGCAACGCGCCCATGATCGCGGCGTTTGAGCGCGCCAAAAAATCCGGCACCGCCGTTCATGTCATGGGCTTGCTCAGCGACGGCCAAGTGCACAGCGACTTGTCACACCTGGAGGCAATTTTGAGCGCGGCCAAAGCCAACGGCGTGGACAGCAACAAACTTTTTGTGCACGCATTTTTAGATGGCCGCGACACGCCGTCCCAGGGATCGCTGAAATATATTCCGTGGTTGCAAAATGTTTTGCGCGCAACTGGCGGACGACTTGCCACCGTGTGCGGGCGCTTCTTTGCCATGGACCGCGACCACCGCTGGGAGCGCGTGAAGAAGGCCTATGACTTGTTGACAAAGAAATCTCATGATGGCCCAGACTCTGACACGAAACAGAATTCCACCACCAACACAAATTCTGTCGCGGGTTCAGTTCATTCCGCCACCGGAACAAGTCACACCAACGTTGACGTGATGGCCGTCATTCACCAACACTTCGCGAACCCCACAAGCAACACCGAGCGCGGCGACGAGTTCATGCCACCCACGCGCTTGCTCAGCGAGGGCGTGATTGAAAGTGGCGACACGGTAATATTTTTCAACTTTCGCGGCGACCGCCCGCGTGAATTATGCAAAGCGTTTGTGCTTGATGACGCCGAGTGGAAAAACATTCAGGGCGGGGGATTTGACCGCGCCCCGCATCTAACCCAACTTCACTTTCTCACCATGTCGCAGTATGAGCGCGGCCTGCCAACGCAAGTCATGTTCACGCGCCCCGCCAAAATGAAAAACATTTTGGGCGAGTGCGTTTCAAGCGCGGGCCTGACGCAATTTCGCTGCGCCGAAACAGAAAAGTTTCCGCACGTCACGTTCTTCTTCAACGATTACCGCGAGGAACCGTTCACAGGCGAGCGCCGCGAAATTATTCCAAGTCCACGCGACGTTCCAACCTACGACCTGAAGCCCGAGATGAGCGCAACCGGTGTGTGCGACGCCGTGTTGCGGCGCATTGCCGCGCCCGATTGTGAATCACTGATCGTGGTGAACTTTGCAAACCCCGACATGGTTGGACACACGGGTTCGCTGACCGCCGCCATTAAGGCCTGTGAAGTTACCGACGCATGCGTGCAGAAAATAATCAACGCCACTCTTGCGCGCGGCGGTCACCTTGTCATTACCGCCGATCACGGAAACGCCGAGCAAATGAAGAACCCCGCAACCGGCGAGCCCCAAACTGCGCACACTAATTTCACAGTTCCTCTATATATAGTTTCGCACGCTCTTCAGTCAGCCAAACTTCGTAGCGACGGTCGCTTAGCCGACATTGCGCCCACGCTTCTTCAAATGCTGGGCGTTGTGCAGCCAGCGGACATGACTGGTCGATCGTTGATTTTATAAATTTTTGACGCTCAGATCATCGAGCGCATATTGCGTTAAGTCGAGATTTTGCTTGACTTTGCCCTCTCTAAAATCTATTCTTTTCAACTTATGAAAAAAATAATGGTCGTTGTTGTTTGTTTCGCCATTTGCATTCTGAAAGCCAATGCCGAGACGACGTATTCAGCACAACAGAACGTCGCCAACTTTGGGTGGCTAAACCAAAGAGATTCGCAGATTGTCCAAGCCACTGGGCAAAATGGTTGCAACCCAACATCGTGGGTGAACTTGATGGTCAAGTTGCAAAACCAACACCCCGACATCTTTCATACAGGTCTTGTGGGGGCGACGTATGCGGACTGGACTCAGTCTGCCATTACTTTATCTGGGTCATCCTATTTAGATACTTCTCCCACAAGTGGAACAGACTCAGGAAAGATTGTCTCCGGCATGGAGAGCTACTTCCAGTCCAAAGGCTTTTTTGGTTTTTCTGTAGCGCAATATAATTTGCCGCGGTTGACCAACCTTTATGAGGCCATCTTGACTTCCGCCACTGTGCAGTTGTTGCTATTTCCTTTACCGGGAAGCAACGCCACCATCGGTCACGCTGTTTCTTTGGGCGGTTTCAACTGGACAGACAAAAATGACTTGCATTATGTAAGCCAATCAGACAACGCCAGGCTCTCGTTTGTTGATCCGCAAGATCCTTGGCATGGTTTAGACACAAGCTCTGGGGCTTTTGGAGCGGCCTTCGCAAGCGCGCACGTTTGGGATGGGAATGATGGGACAAATCAATTTTCAATTGTTCAGTACGCGAATAACGACTATTACATCCACTCTGCGTATGTTGTTGTTCCAGGTCCAACCATTATTCATTGTCTTATTTCCGGAATGCTCTCATTCTTTGGGTTTAGTTTCAGGCGAAGATTGGCATAGTCGCCTTGCGTGAGCGATGGACACGACTCCTTGCTCGCTGATTAGAAGCATTTAATCGATGGTCAACAACTATCAGGCTCGCAACGTGACGAATGCTTGCTGTTGATTAAGCGTGTTCGCTAGCAAAACGCGCGCGCACAGAGCGGAAGTAACCCTCAAGTTCAAGAGCAATGTCCACCAACTCAGGATCAAAGGCGCGGCCAGATTCCTTGCGAAGGAATTCGGTGACCTGCTCCGCCGTCCACGCATCTTTATAAACGCGCTTGCTTGTGAGCGCGTCATAAACATCCGCCACGGCGACAATGCGCGCAAAGAGCGGAATTTCAAGTCCGCGCAACGGTTTCGCGTCTGGGTTCGCTTGAAATTCTGTGGGCATGGCTTCAAGCATGGCCGCATCAAAGAAGCCGGGATATCCGGTGCTGTCCCACTTTTCATGGTGATGAGTTATCACTTCGCGCGCGGCATCGTCATATGGAGTAGTGGAGTGGGCAAACAATCGGCCACCCCTCACCGAGTGCGTTTGCATGTATTTGTACTCCGCATCATCTAGCTTGCCCGGCTTTTTCAGAATGAGATCAGGAATCCCAATCTTGCCAACATCATGCAGCATGGCCGCAATACGCAATTCGTCGCGGCGTCGATGGCGTTCTGAATCATCAATGTTGTGAAGCGTGGCCCATCGCTCATACATGGCAACCGAGCATTCGGCAACGCGCTGCACATGCGCGCCGGTTTCCATTGGATCGCGCATTTCGGCGGCGGCGATGATGCGCATGATCATGCCGCGCACCAAACGCGCGCGTTCCACCGCAAGCGATGCCATTCCAATAAAAAATTCCAGCGCAGCCTCGTCAGCCGCGGTGAAAACAGATCTATCCGCCCCAGATTTTCCACGACCACGAGCGTTGATAAGTTGCAGCACAACCAACACCTCATCGCGCCCGTCGCGCAACGGAGCAATCAACATGCTTTGAGTGTTGTAGCCAGCCTGTATTTCAAACTCTGGACGAAATTGACAAGGAAGCGAGGCATCAAGCTTTTGAACATCATCGATGCGAAGCAAGCGACCAGTTGTCGCCACATATCCCGCGATGGAAGTGCTATCCGGTGGAAGCACAATGTCTGCCAGTGGCAAACGCTCGCCCTTTGCAAGTGTCGCTTCAATCGTGTCGTTCTGTCTGTTCTTTAGACGAACGACGCCCTTTTCAATCATCCAGATTGATCCAGCGTCGGCGTTTGTAATTGCGCGCGCAAGACGAAGCGTTTGGTCCATCACTTCATCAAGATCTTGAGCGCGACCAAGCTTGGTTCCAAACGCCGCAACCTCTGCGATACGTTCGCGCTGCTCTTGACTTTCTTCGCCCAGCAACTTATTCATGGCAAAGAGTTTTCGATTTGCGGCATCCACTTCCGCGTTGCGACGAACAAGTTCCGACTGGCTCTGCGCCAGCGAACGCATGGCGTTATCACGGTCGCGCTGGGCTCGACCCATGCGTGCGTGGTAGCGAATTCGCGCAACCAGTTCTAGATCATCTGGAAATTTAACTAGGTAATCATTTGCGCCGGCTCCGAAGCACTGCTCTTTGGTGACAGCGTCCGCATTGGATGAAAGCACCACAAGCGGCGTGACCGCAAGATCTGGATTGGCGCGGATGCGCAGGATCTGCTGCATGCCATCAACACCCGGCATGATGAGGTCTTGAAGGATCACGTCGGGACGCTTGCTTAATGCCAACGCGAATCCAGTTTCCGCATCTTGCGTGGCGATCAATTCAATATCACTAAACGATGCAAGTTTTTTGTGCAGCGCCGCCGCGATAATCAATTGATCGTCAATCAAAAGCACAAGAGTTTTTGTTGACGAAGGTTCCGTGGTGGATGTCACGCCTTCATCCTATCGGCGGTTGCTCTTGGATGGAAGAAAGACAGGTTGCTCTGTGAGTTTTTGGGCATAAGCGCAATGCCAATTAAACCGGCGGCGGTGAACAACATAAATAGCACCCCCACGCCAAGCGCGCCGAATTTTTCAGCGACCAACAACATAACGAAGGGGCCGCTGCCACCAACCACCGCCGAAGCGCCGTCATAGGAAACCGCGATGCCCGACACGCGCACGGGCGACGCGAACAACTGCGGTAAAAGACCCAAATACGCGCCAATAAATGCGCCACCCAGCGCGCCCAAAGCAACCAACCACGTTGCGCCGCTTGTGGGCACCGACGCGTACGCTGGAAGCGCGCACACAAAAACAGCCAACAAAGACCATGCGCAGAATTTCTTCGCGCCAACCTTGTCGGCGATCCATCCGCTGAAAACATAAATTACAGATCCGCAACCCGCCGACACCAACGCGATAAAGTCGGCCGCGGACTGCGTGGTGTGGCAGGTGAGAATTAAAAACGATGGCAGCGCCAAGTACAACGCCGCCACAACCCACGCGTGAACGCTGCACATTAAAAATCCAGCGATCATCGCGCGTGGTGAATCGCGTAGCAGTGTGCGTAGCGGAAACGCGTCAACTTGGCCGCTTGATTTTAGGTTTTTAAACTCGGCGGTTTCGCCAACATGTCGACGCACGAAATATGCGAACACGCCGATGCAACTGCCAAAGAAAAACGCCAAGCGCCACGCCCAACTCATGGCGTGTTCATGCCCAAATATGGAGGAAATAATCAGCGCCACGGTTTGTCCAAGCAGCAATCCAGAGTTCACGCCCGCAAGCAAAATGGACGTGACTAAACCCGCGCGCCGCGGGCCAGCATGCTCGCTGAGCCAGCACAGTGACGACGGAATTTCTCCACCAAGCGCCATGCCCTGCACAAGTCGCAGCACCACTAACAATATTGGAGCGGCAATTCCAAGCGTGGCGTAACCAGGAAGAAGTCCGATGATGAATGTGGTGGCGGCCATTCCCAACACCGTGTGTGAAAATACGTATGCGCGACCGCGGCGGTCGGCAACGTGCGCCCAAAGAATGCCACCAAATGGGCGCGCGAAATACCCCACCGCGAAAATGGCGAAGGCCTTAAGCGTTGAGGACGCGTCGGAGTCGGTCGGAAAAAATGCCGCGCCAATTTGCGGGGCGAACACGGCGAAAATGACGAAATCGTAGAACTCAAACACACCTCCAAGTGCGGAGATAAATGTGGTTCGCCAAAGCGGTGCGTTCATAACGCAACCCTACCACGCGGCAGATTTACATTCGCATCAGCAATTCTTCAACAGCCTTGCGTCGATCGGCTAGTGAATCACCAGCATCACTTCCAACAGGCGCCATGACGCGCGACGGCGGATTGCCGCTGATAATGCGCGAGCCCTTGCTGAAAGTGATATACGAAATTGCCCACGACATAAAAACCAGAATTCGATTATTGAAACCCACCAGCAAAATCAAATGCACAAACAACCACGCTAGCCACGCAATGAGTCCGTGAAACTTGAGGCCCGCAACTTCCGCCACGGCCTTGGCTCGACCAATAGTTGCCATTGAACCCTTGTCAAAATATTCAAACTTTCCGCGCTCCGGTATTTGCGCGCCGTTGGTGGCATTGGCGTGTGGCGTTGTGTTCGCCGCGTTGCTTGTTGGCATTGTGTTGCGCACGCCAGCTCGCACTTCGCGCGCAATTATTTTTGCCACAAATTGTCCCATTTGCGTTGCCGCCGGCGCAACCCCAGGAACCGCGTGCCCGGTTTTGGCGCACTTCATTGACGCCATGTCGCCAATCACAAAAACATTTGGAGCGCCCATGACCGAGCAATCTGGTTCCACCAGCACGCGCCCATTTCGATCCAGCTTTGCACCAAGCGATGCGCCAAGTGAATTTGCTTTCACGCCCGCCGACCACACGATGGTGTTGGCGCGAATAGTTTCGCCATTCACCACCACGCCATTTTCATCGACATGTGTGACCGATTGATTGAGGCGAATCTCTACGCCAATTTTTTCCAGCGCTTTCAACGCGGCGTGTGAGGAACTTTCGCTCATGCTTGGTAGAAGCCGATTGCCAGCCTCGATTAAAATAACGCGCGCGTTTTTTGAATTGAAGCGGCGATAGTCCTTGGAAATAGAATCAACACCAAGTTCCTTAATGGCGCCAGCAAGTTCAACGCCCGTTGCGCCACCGCCCACCACAATAAAAGTTAAGTGTTCGCGCAGGGCGGCGGGATTGGTCTCAGCCTCGGCGTCCTCAAAGGCGCGCAAAATTTTATTACGAATAATCATCGCGTCATCAAGCGTTTTCATTCCAGGCGCAAATGGCGCCCATTGATCGTTTCCAAAATAACTCGAACTCGCGCCCGCGGCCAAAATGAGATAATCAAAACGCGCGCTTCGTTTGTTGGAAAACGTGATGCGGCACGCAGCGCAATCAATGGACACAACCTCGTCGTTGAACACATAGGCGTTTGCTTGCTTGCGAAAAATACGACGAATAGGAAAAGCAATATTGGAAGTGGGAAGCACAGACGTGGCCACCTGATACAGCAGGGGTTGAAATAAATGGTGATTTTCCTTGTCAATCAACACCACATTCACTGGCGCTTTGGCCAACGCCTGCACAGCTGAAACTCCACCAAATCCGCCGCCAATGACAACGACTATGGGTGAGTCAATGTTTGGTTTTGTCATGGGCAATGCTCACAAAGTTGGTGGTGGAGGTATATCACGCGTGCGATTGTAGGCATGTGTCGGTAAGCGCCGTTAAGATTGGTCTTGCACGACACAAATTATTTTGCGGTGGAATTGTTGGGCGCCGCCCGCGACACGCGCAATTTTGAATGTAAATGCCAGCTTGAATGCAAACACAAGCGCAATTCATTTCATCGGAGAAAACAAAATGCAATCCAAAACCACAATGACGCAATCCAACCACGCACAGTCAACCACTCATTTCACGGCAACTTCTTCTGCCCGTTCGCGAATTCGCACAATGGCCGCGCCCGCATTGCTTGCGCTTGTTGGTTGCGCGGCGTTGTTGCTGGCCGCGCGCCCAAACGCCACCACGCAAGAGTCACGCGGCAAGCCAGTGAGCATTACCAGTGAAAGCACGCCCTACGGAATGAGTTTGTTCCGCTTGTGGAGCAACGGCGACATTGAGGTGATGGTGCTTGGCCAAAACAATGTCTGGTCAGATTGGAAAAGCGTTGCGACCGGCCAGAGTGGTTACGCGCCGAGTACGAATCCGAACCAGTGATATGTGATCGCGGCGCACCATGCCAAGATGATTTGCTAAGTGAACCTGACCACGCTTTCACACCGCGGTCATGCGTGTTTCGCAACGACCAGTTGGCTTTAGTGGGGGCTAATCATCTTGGACATGTTGAAGATGGGCATAAGCATTGCGCTGGCAATGCCACCGACCACCGCACCCATGACAACAATCAGGATTGGCTCCACCATGCTGGTGGCGCTTTTAAGCGACACGTCAAGATCTTCCTCGGCAACCTGCGCTGCGCTTTCAAGCACTTCGGGTAGGCGACCAGATTTTTCACCGGCCGCGATAATGGCGGCGACATTGCGTGGAACAAATTTGAACTCACGAAAAGTGGGGGCCAACTCGCCGCCGTGGCTTACGCGCTCCTCGACCAATTTCCACATGGCGTTGTAGCAAAGATTGTTTGTGACATCTTTTAAAATGCGCACCACATCTAGAAGAGGCACGCCCGCGCTAAGCAGGGTGGCCATGGTGCTGGTAAATCGAGACACATAGAGGTGACGAAACATGGGTCCAATCACGGGGAAGGTTAATTTTGCTTTGTCTATGGCTTGTCGACCCATCGCGCTCTTCATCCAATACCAAACTCCAAATCCAAGCACGGCAAATCCTGGCAGCCAATACATCCAATCGAAGCGAATAAAATCCGAAAGCGCCAACAACATTTTGGTTGGAAGCGGAAGTTTGTCGCCCTGCATGGCGAACAGCGGGGCAAAGCGCGGCATTACGGTGGTCAGAATTATTGTCACCGCAAGCACCGCAACGATAAGCATGATGGCTGGGTACGCCATTGCGCCCTTCACTTGGCGGCTTGTTTTGCGTTGTTTTGCAAGGTCTTTAGCCACGCGCGCCATCATTTCATCCAGCATTCCGCTGGCCTCGGCCGCACGAACCAAACTAATCATGAGTGATGGAAATATTTTTGGCCACTTGGCAAGAGCGGCTGAAAAATCTTCGCCCTCGCATACATCATCTCGAATTGCGCGCGCCAACTCTCCAACAATTGGGCGCGACGCTTGCTCCGCGAAAGTGTCAAGCGATTCTTTCAGCGTGACTCCGGTGCGAAGCATGACGGCAATTTGCGCGCAAAAAGAAACTGTGTCATCTTTACGGAATGCATTTTCAAGTCGGTTCTTACGGCTCTTTATACTGATGGTTTCGCCAACGGACGCGCCGGCGTCGCCAAGTTGAACTTCTAAAATAGCCAAGCCTTGTCGGCGAAGTTCGCGAACGGCATCGGCGTGTGTGAGAGCCTCCAAAACCCCGCGTGACATTTCGCCGCCCGATTTGCGCGCCTTGTAATTCCATTTGTGCAAAATATTTTCGGGTGGATCAATGACGGCAGGCATCGTGCACCTCTTCTGGCGTTGTCATGCCGGCCAACACTTTTTGCATACCGTCGTCCCAAAGCGATTCAAATCCCTGCTCGCGCAAAAGATTGCGGATAAGAGCGGGATCACAAGTGCCGCACAACAAGTCGTTCATTTTTTCATCTGGCACCATGAGCTCATACAAACCAAGTCGACCTTTCAAACCAGTTTCGCGGCACTTGCGGCAACCCGTGCCCCTCTTGGGCGTGCCTGTTTGATAGGCGTAAATACCCATGGAGGTTTTTTGCGACTCATCCAACTCACATGGCGCCGAGCAGTTGGAACAAATGCGGCGCACAAGTCGCTGCGCCAATACGCCCCGCAAACTTGCGGCAATAAGAAAGTTTTCCACGCCAAGATTGCCCAAGCGAGTGATGGCGCTAGGCGCGTCGTTGGTGTGCAACGTGCTTAGCACAACGTGTCCAGTAAGCGCGGCCTGCACGGCGATTTGCGCGGTTTCACTATCGCGAATTTCACCAACCATGATCACGTCGGGATCTTGTCGAAGCAAAGATCGCAGCGCGCTGGCGAAAGTGAATCCCGCCTTGGGATTAATTTGCGCTTGATGCACGCCCTCAATATTTGATTCAACAGGATCCTCAACCGTGCTCACATTGATGCCGGTGCGATCAAAATTATTCAACACGCTGTAAAGCGTTGTGCTTTTACCAGAACCCGTAGGACCAGTGACCAAGATAATTCCATAAGGTTGTTCAATGACCTTTTGAAACTTATCCAACATGGTGGGGCGGAAGCCAAGTTTTTCAAGACCCAATTGCGTGCCACTGCTGTCCACAACGCGCATCACTATCTTCTCGCCAAACTTTCCTGGCAGCGTGCTCACGCGCAAATCAATTGGCCTGCCATTCACGCGCACGCTAATTTCGCCGTCTTGCGGAACGCGGCGCTCGCTGATGTCCATGTGCGCCATGATCTTAATTCGGCTTGAAATGGCGGCGTTCATGCGCCAAGGTGGCGACATGCGGTTGCTCAGCACGCCGTCAATACGAAAGCGCACGCGCATTTTTCCATCATCAGGTTCAATGTGAATATCGCTGGCGCCTTCTTCAACCGCGGAGCAGATTGCAAAGTTGACCAACTTCACCACGGGACCCATGTCATCGCTGTCAGAACCGCCAACCATTTCATCGATTTGTTTTTCTTGCAACGTATATGCGCCACCCTGCGTGTCATCCAACATTTCATTCACAATTTCCTGCGCTTTTTCCTGCACGGCGCCTTCGTTTCCCACATCGGAAAGCATGGCGTCTAAGCGATCCTCCGGGCTTGCGACAAATCGAACCCGCAATCCACATTCGCGCTGGGCGATTTCACGCACGTGGTCGTTCTGTGGATCGGCCGTGGCCACAACAAGCGTGTCTTGTTCGCGGCGCAGTGGAACAATGCGATGTTCGCGGCGCATTGCATCGGGTAACAATTTCATAGAGGCGGTGTCGGCCACCAAATTTGGCTCAGCTACAAATTCAATTTCTAAACTCCGCGCAACAGCCTTCAACATGGTTGCGCTGTCGACCAATTCCATTTGCAACAACACTTCGCCCAGCAATAATCGTTGACTGCTGGCCGATTGACGACGAAGCGCCTCAAGTAGTTGCGCCAAGGTGATCGCGCCATCTTCGATGAGCGCCTGACCAACGCGCGGAAGTGACCGCAGTTCGCTGTTCGATGGTGTTGACAAAGGGTGCCCCTGCGGAGATTGGTTCATTTCTGTATTCCACTGGCAGCCGGCTTGGATTGCGCGCTCGCGCCGAAGCACACTTCAATCACGCGGTTGTCGTAATCCACCGTCACGGAACGATCCGCGATGGCGCGCACACTGGCGAATGTTCCATCAGGCAACGCAAGGGCGTCGCCGATGCGAACGGTTTGATCACCAAACACCGCCAACTCGCCGCGAATTACGGCCTTCAGCATGAGACCAGGTAACATTCCAGGCGTTTTTGTTTGAGGGACAGTCGGCGTGAACGAAGTTTTAGCTTGCTCAACTTCTGGAGCTCCAAAGGCCTTGAATGGATCTCGGGTGGGGGAGCGATCAAAAGTCATTTCAATCATTTGTGGTGTTGGCTGTGAATCAACGCCAGCGAACGAAACGGTTGTTGAGCGAATATCGCTTGAAGGAATTTGGTTCGTGGACATTTGCGTTGACGAATTTACGGCCACGGTCTGCGGAATTTTTTGCGCGGGGCGCGGCGCGAATCTCAGTCCCAATGCAAATACCGCAACGGACAACACGCCAGACAGAATCGCAAACTGTCGTGGCTTCACGCCAAGGCGTGCGCTGAGCAAATTCCATTGTTTTACAAACGCGTTCATTTAGAGCCACCCTTCGCGTTTTTTGATTGGTTCCCAGCGGTCGCCGCGTCGCTTGCGCGCTCGCTGAAATATTCATCAAACGAGAACGAAGCGTCGATCACTGAAATATCTTGCGGAGCCCTTGGGTTACATGCAAATTCAATGGACCTCACAGCGACAAGGGATGGCAAACTTTCGGAGGCTTGAACTGTGCCAAAGAGCGATTCAAATGTGCCCGTCATTTGCACATCAACCGTGCGGCGCATTGCCTTGGCGCCTTGAACACCAGGGATATCCACACTCGTCAACTTGCCCGACTTGGATTGGTGCTTGTACACGCCCTTGTTGTCCGCGGTGCGCGCCAAACTATTCAACAACGCGCCCTTGTCTGGAGTGTTTGGAAGCACTCGGCCGCGCCGATTAAGCTCAATTCGTAATCGCTCCACATCACGTTGCATTTCCACAAGTCCATCTTGACGAGCCGCCGATTCGTAAGCCACGGCGCGCAATGAGGTGGCTTCTTTTTTCCAAGCGCCAGCGCGCAAATAGTTTGGAACAATAAACAAGCCCAACAAGCCAAGCGCGATGGCTAGTGGAATCCACGCGGTCAGAACATCAACACCGTTTCGTTGATTATTCAATTCACACCTCCTTGTGCCATGCGCAGGGTCCCTGGTTTGCATACTTGCACGCACAGGGGAACTTGAAATGACACAGTAAATTCTTCCACGCGCTTGCCCATGAATTCGCCAGCTTTGCTTTCGGAAATTGTGACGGCTCGAAAAGCCGAAGCACTAGCGAGCTTGTGTTCAAAGTTCGCCAGATCGGTGTTGGTTTGAGCGACGCCATTCATAACTACAAGCATTTGGCGGGGGGAGTCGGATATTTCAAGGCGCATGCCAATGAGTGAAACGCGCTCAGGCAACATATTGGTCACCGTGGCCAACACCGATGTCGCGGAAATGGTTGGCAAAAGTCCATCGCTTACGCGCAGGGCGCGCGATAAATTTGATTGTTCATGTGCCAGGGTGTTCATCACCTCATCCACGCCAGGCGCGTTGGCAACCAACATGGCTCCAACCGTTCGCTCGGAATCGGCAATGCGCGCGCTATTCCAACTATGCGCGCTCACACCAACACTAAAGAGCAACAATAAAATTCCCAACAGCGCGATGCGTCGCTTTGAGCGTTGCGCATGCACAACGCGGCGAGTTTCGTTTGGTAGAAAATCTAAAATTGGAAGAATCATGCTGCCCTCTTGGTTGAAGTGGATTGAACATCCAAACTCGCAGCGCCAAGGGCAGCAGCCCATGTGTCACTTTTAAGTTCTTCATTGCCGGTGCTCCAACCAGTGCTGCCAACAGATGCGCTTTCCATGCCACACACGCCCTTGAGCGTGCTCAGCAATTCAACGTCGGTTGACACTCCGCCAGAAACCACAAGGCGCGAGGGCCAACTTGATTCACCACATGCTTGACGCATGCATCGCAATGTTTCCTCAGCCAAAGAACTCCAACGCCAAGCGCCGCCAAAATCAATCGGATCCAACGCAATTGAATCTGTTTGGCTGTTGTCATTGCTCGCAGTTTCTTGCTCACGCGCTACTGAAGACCAATCACCTTGCATGGCGCGGACAAATTGAATTTGGCCATCTTTGATCAAAAGCAGAACAGCTTGTTTCGCTTCGACGTGCATGAACGCAACCAAGCCACTGTTCAAGCCTTCATACTTTTGCTCCGCCGCACGAAGAGCGGCGCATGCCGCGTTTTCAATACTGCAAGGAGAAAGCCCGGCGTTCATGACCGCTTGTGTCGCGTTTCGGATCACTGACACCGGAGCCGCCAACAACAACAAGCCGCAACGACCAGCCGTAGCGCAAGGAAGCAGCGCATGTTGAATCATGAAGTCGGCCTCACTCACACCAAAATGGTCGATGGCTTCGAAGCGCGCGCTGGCGGCCAGTTCTTGTTCATTCATGATCGGAAGCTGCGCCGTATCCATGCGGAATAGATTTGACGCAATCGTGACTCGGCAACGGCAGCCGTTTAAACCAGCGGCGGAAACCCTGGCGCCAAATTCTTGAAGCGCGGCGTCTTCCATCGATCGGTCAAGTAACACCGGGGGAAGTTCAAACGCAACTCGTCGTGTCCATGTTCCGTCTGCAGCGCGCTCAATCGCGATGCAACGCAATGCATCCGCCGCAAAATCAACCGCAACCGCCATGGTTTGTTTCGTCAGGATGTTTTGAAAGTGTCGCATGAACATGCTCCTCAATCGTCATAATTCGAACCCGCATTCACTCCGGCGCCAAGAAAACAGAGGAACCCCATTTCGGAGTTCCTCTGTTCTTTTATCTCAACACGATGGTCGTTTCCGACCACCCTCCATCACTCCATGATCATG
The DNA here is from genome assembly GCA_903831295.1 of uncultured bacterium. GTDB lineage: Bacteria > Planctomycetota > Phycisphaerae > Phycisphaerales > SM1A02 > SYAC01. The sequence goes on from CAIKXA010000020.1 coordinate 81,850, forward strand.
GAGTGGGGATGAATTTGCTTGTTGCCGCGTTCCAAGTCCAGCCCTTGGTTGCGTCGATTTGATTCGCAAGATCATCAGTGGTGCAATACTTTGCTGTGACAAGCGGGGCCAAGTCGGTGGATGAATACGCCTGAGCGTCGGTGAGTGTAATTGTTGCTCCACCTGGCTTGAATTGATTCAAACGCGTCACCATGGTGGTGATTTGTGAGGCGCGAGCGGAAGCCGCGCTGGTGTTTGCGTCACCCAGTGCACCGACAACGCCAGGAATTACCAAGGCGGCCAACACGCCAAGAATTACAACGACAATCAGAATTTCAATCAGGGTAAATCCACGACGCATAATTCGTTTCGAGCTGTTCTTAATTGTATTTGTGTTCTCAGTCATCATTGTTAGTGTCCTTTCAAAGAGGTGTTTCAATCCAAATTTCTCCGACGCTTGAACATCAAATCCAATTTGATGTTCTGCAAATCATTCAGAGAATTTTTTCTCTGATTTTGAAACCATCGACCAGTAACTATGGCGACTTCAGTTGGATATTTGGAAAAATCACTTATTTAAAACTTCAGGTTGATCTATAGATGATGTATTGGATGGTCGAAGCATGAATACAATGGCTTATTCACGCACATTCAATCAATCGCGACCATCCGCGCGCGGCTTCACTTTGATTGAAGCCTTAATTGCGATTGTGATTGTGGCAACGGTGGCCAGCGCCGGGGCGGTAGGTATTGGATTATCAGCCGCAACCCAAGAAGAAGCGCGACTAGCGCAACTCGCCACACAAGCGGCACAGCAACAGGTTTCATTTCTAATGGAGAAGCCGTTCGCAAGCATGGTGGACCATGCGGGCACGGAAGCGCTTGGGCAAATGAAGGCACCACTAGATGCGGGCGCCACTGATCGCAGCAAGGTTTTAACGGGCGAGTGGGCCAAACTTGGTCGTGTCACCACACTCACCAGCGAGCCAATCACGTTCACGCAGTACAACGGTTTTATGGTTGACGGAATGCGCATAGATGTGCAAGTGTTTGGACCAGACGGAACTATCTACGCAACCATTCGACGACACCGAACCAATGAGGCGTCATTATGAAGCGCCGCGGTTTCACTCTAATTGAAGTTGCGATTGCCTCGTTGATCACCACCGTGGTCGCCGGCGCGGTGATTGGAACTATTCGCGCGGTCACAGAAAGCACATATGCCTTGGATATTGCAGCGCAAGCAATGGCTCGCGTGGCCCGCGCCGACGCGCGCATTGCCGATCACGCAAATCGCGCGCGCATGATCTTGCAGCAAAGCACGCTGGAAATTCTTCTATGGCTTCCAACTGAACCATTCACTTCGAGCGCAACCAACACCAGTGACTACGACTCTATTCAGGGCAATGAATTGGCGTGGTATGTCATGAACACATCTGCGGGAACACTTTCGCTTGTGTACACCACCAATCGAAATGATCACACCAAATATTCGCTGAGCACAAACTGGGAAAATTTAAGAACCTCTTTAACTTCGCAGGGCGCGTTGACAACCATTGCCGTGTTGGAAGGACTGGCTTCTGGTGGGTTTCGTGTGCAAGACAGCGACTCATGCAGTGTGCGCAGATTTTCTTTTGATGGATATTTAAAAGATGACCTTGGCGGCTTGAATGTGCAGCTCAGCGGACGTGCGCTGAACGGTCAAAACCACCCGGATTGCCCATGAAAAACAACCTAAAGCACAATATCGCATTTCGGTTGGCGCCTCGCCTTGCGCTTGGGCATGCTCTGCGCCATCAACACAAATATCAACGCAAGGGTGCCGCCATGTTGTTGGCCATCTTTGCATTACTTGTGGTTGGCACAACAACTCTTGCGTTCACAGCCAGTCGCCAAACTACATTTCTTTCTAGTCGCAACGCGGTGAATTCCATTCGCGTGCGCGAGTTGGCGGACAGTGGTTTGGATTTAGCCAAGGCTATTTTGCGCAGTGACACAACTTCTTGGCGCACGAATCACTCGGGTGGAAAATTGCTGAACAACTACGCCCTTGACGGTGGCACCGTCACTGTTTCGCTGATCGATATTCTTAAACGCGAATCTGGCGCGTCTGCCGCCTTGTGTGTTCCAATTTCCACAACCACCGAAGTTGAAATTTCCGTCACCGCAAATCTAGATGGCGCCACGTGGACTTCTGTTTCCAATATGAGCATTCCGGAAGTAGTGAAGGGTCAGTACGCAATTTTTGCCAACAAATTATTGTGGATTTACGGCGTAAACAATCAAATTGGCCGGTGGAATCGTTCGCCCTTGGCAAGCGAGAAGCGTCGAGTGAATATTGGAACACAGGCGGATTTTGCGTCTGCAAACTTCAGCGGCGTGTGGATTGACAGTGATATTCAATTTGAATCTGAAGTATTGCCAATTGATGCCGCGGATCCACGCACGCTCAAAAGCACATGGGTGTACTACCCATACAACGGTGGAACAAATTTATGGAGCAGTTCGTTTCCAATCAACGGACCAGGTCGCGACAAAGTCGCCGCCGTTCGCATGAGCGCCGATGAATCCATTCGCATGGCGGCGGCGCCAGTGCCAGTTGCAGCCGTGCCAGCGCAGGCGGGAATTTCTGGTGGCAACAACATTACAAGTGGCACGCGCACGCTAGGACCATTTCGTGTGGGCTCGCCATCGGGATCATTTGGCACCAATCTCACCACAAACAATTGCACGTTGCTATTGACCGCGGGCACATACGAAATTTATGGAAGCTGGAACGCGCTCAACGCCACCATCCGCATTCAAGGCGCGGTGAAAATTGTGGTGGCGCCAAAATGGTCAATTTTTAACTGGTTTCCAAGCGGAATTGATTGGACCAACACCACCGTTGAACTGACAGCCGGCGCGGATTTAGAAGTAAACAATGGCTATAAGTTGACCATGAATAGATGTTGGATTGGTGGTTATTACCAATGTGTGAACGAGCCTGATCCGGTGAAAGCCGTTGGTGATCCGCACATGAAAGCTTGGAAGGGTTTGGCATTCCAACAAACCGCGTGCGACACAATTACTCCAGATGAACCCCGTTACTTTCAGCCATGGCATGTGCGCATCTATCCAATTAAAAGCACGCTGAGCGCGTTATTTGTGTGGAACTTGACGGACACATGCTTGGTTGGAAGTTTGTTCTTACCCAATAACACCGTGCGCTTTAATGGCCGCTCTGAAATGTATGGGCGCATTGCCGCCGACAGCGTTTTTATTGATGGCACGAGTCGTTTTCGATATGACCACGCGCTTGATGACATTGTTGGTTTGACCGAAGGCCGCGCGCCAAACCGCGGCGGTGATCCTCAAGAAATATTTCCTGTTCGTCCAATTCGTTGGGGCGCTGACAAAGGGACGGGTCCATGAATGAAGCCATGAATCAAGTCAAGAATGAGATCATGAGCACCAACCACAACAAGTCCATCAACAATGTAATGGTGTGTCGGCGCGGTCAAACACTTATTGAAATATTGATTGTGGTTGCAATTGTTGCCACACTGGGCGCGCTGAGTGTGAGTTTGTTGAGCCCGCGTGATGAGGAGAAAATAGAAGGGGCGGTGCGCATGTTTGCCCAAGATGCGGAATGGGCCCGCGGAGCAACGCTGACCAATCCAGACGACCCCGCAAGTATTCGTCTCATGCAAGACCAAACGGGCTGGATAGTGGCCCGTAACTCCACTCCAACTGTGGCCATGATTTGCAGCGACGGCTCTTCCATGCGTCGCGTTCTTGGGCAAGGAATGTCGCAAGCCGCGGAGGGGGTGCGGCTTGTGTCGTCAAATACTTCTCAGACCCAGGTCGAATTTGACCCATTTGGTGGCGTAAAGACCTCGCCGGCATCAATTGCCATGTTTTTGCCAGATTCCACTAGCAAATGCACAATTACATTCGATTCTGTCACGGGCGCTATGAAGTTGAATTGGTCAAATCAATAAAACTTGGGCGCAAGTCACTGGCAAATTGGGTCGAACTAGGGAGGGCAATGATTATGAATCACACAAACACATCAAGGTTTACATCCATTCTTCTAAGCGCGGTGTTATGTGTGTGTGCCACGTTTGTGTGTGTGCAAACGCAAACCCACGCGTCAGCCCAGGTGCCATTTCAGGAATTAACACCAGCAACGCGGGCACCAAGGCAATCAACTGCGCCAACCACTGACGCCGCAACGCAATCTGGAGCGCAGTCAACTGCGGCAACAATTACTCCAGCGCAAGCCGAAGCCGTCAAAAAACTTTCAACACCAAACGGAATGCTTCCACAGTGGAGTGGTTCCGCAGCGCCCGCCACCACGGCAACTGAAATTACAAATCAAGCTCCAGCCAATCAGCAGGGCATGGAAGAAAAATTAGAAGCCGTCGCCAACGGAGCGCCCCCCATAGTTGACGTGACCGAGCACGGAACTGTCACTCTTGCAGCGCAAGGAATTGAAATCACAAAGTTGCTTGAATTGCTCAGTATTAAAAGCAAGTTGAACATTGTGGCCAGTGAAAAGGTGAAAGCACTGGTGAGCGTGAGTTTGTACGACGTGCCTGTTGATCAGGCGCTTGACGCGTTGCTGACCGTGAACGGATTTGTGTGGGAGCGACAGGGACCATTCATTATGGTTTATGCGCGCGCGGAAAAAGAAGCCATGGATAAATCCAAATTGAAGCGTGACGCGCATGTGTTCACGCTGCAATTTCTTTCGCCAGACGACGCGCTTGCCTTAGTAAAGCCACTTCTGAGCGAAGGCGGCACCGCGGTGTCGCTTGGAAAAGTGAAGGAAGGCTACGAGCCAACCATCACCGACGGCGGCAGCGACACGTACGCGTTTGCAACACGCGTGCTTGTGAACGACTACCCAGAGGTGATTGAAAAATCCGCCAGAATTCTGAAGGAAGCGGATGTTCAACCGCAACAAGTTCGCGTGGAAGCCACCATTCTTGTGGCTGATGTGACAGAGGACGACGCATTTGGTTTGGACATTACGGCGGTTGGCAATATTGATTTTGCCACCGTGACTGGCGGACCAATGAACGCCTTCAATGATTTGAAAAGCGGAGAAATTACACCGGCCAACGCCACCGCCAACGCGGCCTCCCTGTATCCCGCGGGAACAGTTGATCCAACGCTGAAGCTTGGCGTGATTTCAAATGATGTCGCCATCTTTTTGCAGATGCTTGATCAAGTGAAGAACACCACCGTGCTCGCGCGTCCATCCGTGACGGTGTTGAACCGCCAGAAAGCGCAAGTGAACATTGGCCAGAAGTTGGGCTACTTGTCCACCACTCAAACGCAAACCAGCACCACGCAAGAAGTGCAATATATTGACACGGGCATCAAGCTCACCTTCCGCGCGTTTATTAGTCCAGACGGAATGGTGCGCATGGAGCTTGCGCCATCCATCACCGCGGCCACGTATGAAAATGTGAAGTCGCAAGGAGTTGATTCGCAAATTCCAAATCAAAATAACCAGGATCTGCGCACAAACGTGCGCGTGAAAAGCGGGCAAACCATTGTGCTAGGTGGACTTTTCCGCGAGGTCAGTTCAACCACCAATCGCCAGATTCCGTTGTTTGGCGACTTGGTTCCTGGCGCGCTGAGCGGTCAGAAAGACGCCACGCTTCGCCAAGAAGTTATCTTTCTTGTTACGCCAACCATTGTGGAAGATCCCAAGAGTTCAATGGATGGCGACATGGCGTTGAAGGTGATTGACGCTGTGCAAACTGGCGCGCGCGCTGGCTTGCTGCCTTTCTCACACGCGCAAATTGCCGGCAACTATCAAACACAAGCGTTGGATGCGTGGCGCGCGGGAGACACTAAGAAGGCTTCGCTGTATGCCGATCAAGCCATTCGCGTGTCGCCTATGTCACCAAGCATGATTCAGATGCGTGAGGACATTCGCGCCAACAATTCCGCGCCGTGGAAAACAAAGTTGGACTCGCTTGATTTGCTTCCTGATTACATCCGTGAAAAGGGAACCGTGCTTGGATTCCCAATGGGCGTACCCAAGGATGTTTCTGACACCACAAAAAACACGGCGGCAATACCGCCTGATCCAATTCAAACAACCACGGAGATCTTGCCATGAAGTCACTTCTTTCATCCACATCACTTTTGCTTGTGTTCGCATTGGGCGCTTGCGCAACGCCACATTCAAAGCAGGTTCGTGAAGAAGCGCATGATCGATATGACCGCGCCAACGCGCAGGTAGTGTTTGATCAGGCCAACCAAAGTTTTCATGCCGGCCAATTTGAAGCCGCCCTGGGACATATTGACAAGGCCATTGCGCGCTATCCAAAAGATGGAAATTATGAAGTTATGCGCGGACGAATTCTGTTGGAAATGAAACGCACCGATATGGCGCGCGACGCCTTTGTGAAGGCGGCCACACTTTCGCCAACTTCCGCTGATCCGCACTATTACATGGGCATCGTGTTGCAGCGTTGGAACGAGCTGGACAAAGCCGCCGCGGAATACGCCAAGGCATTTGAGTTGGCGCCGTCGCAGTTGCAATATGTTTCCGCCGAGTGCGAAACATTGATCGCGGCTGGACGGTTGGATGACGCCGAAAATAAATTGCTTGCCGTGAAACAGACATTTGAGTTTAGTCCCGTGCTTGATCGCATTCATGCGGATCTTGCGGGCCAACGCGGTGATTTAAAGGAACGCGAAAGGTGGTTAAGCGCGGCGCGTTTGCGCACCGAGCCAGCCAAGGCGCAGCAACTTATGGAAGAAATTGCCGTGACACGATTTGAGCAGGGCAATTGGGTGGGCTGCATTGATGCGCTTGAAGATGAGGCGCTGAAAGATTGCTCAAAAACATCTGAACTGGTTCGCTTGCGCGCGCGTTGCTTGCTTATGATGGACCGCGCCCGCGACGCGCGTGATTTAATGTTGACATTGCGCACACAAACAGATGGCGATGGACGAAATGCCAGCGTGCTTGGTCTTGCCGCCATGCGTATTGGCGACACGGCGCGCATGATTGATGCCGGGCACATTCTCACACAAGCGCGCCCCGATAGCGCGGATGGTTGGGTGCTTCTTGGCGTGGCCGCGATGCAAAATGGTGATCGCGCGGAGGCGGTTCGTTTGTTAAGCGAAGCCAACAAGCGCGAGCCAAACAAAAAATTACCAAAGCAATTGTTGGCTACCGCGTCCAACGTGGCTATTGCACTTCGCTGAAATAGGATTTAACGCCCCGCGGCGAGGCACTGGCCACAATCAACACGTGGCCGCGTAGGCCAAGCACTTTCATTTCGGCGCCAAGACCTTGCGTCGCGTGTGCGCCCTGCGTGTATCGAAGCGGGGAGCGGAAAATAGTGTTCATTCGTGTCTGGGTACTGCTTTACACAGCGTGCGCGTGGGATTGAGTTAGACTTATTTATCACGGGCATTTCAGCTCGGCATAAACCAAGAAAGATTCAAATCAAATGAGCAACAAAAAAACAATGTGGATGTCTGCAATGGTGATCGCGGCTTCGGTATGCGTGGTGGCGATTCTTGGCGCAGCGAATCAAGCGTCCGCACCAACTGCGGCACCAGAGAAGGAAACCCGCGAAGCCGTGGCGCAATTTTATAAGGCGCTGAATGTGTTGTTCACGGGCGACATGAAGCCCATGAACGATGTGTGGTCGCATGCCGACGATGTCACCTACATGGGTCCAGCCGGCGGATTTCAGATTGGTTGGAAAAACGTGGGTGATGAGCTTGGTCGTCAAGCCGCAATGAAGTTGGGCGGCAAGATTGAGCCTTCCGATATTCACGTGATCGTCATTGGTGGCGCGTTGGCTATTGTGAGTAATTATGAAAAGGGCGAGAACGTTGACGCGGCGGGTAAAAAAGTTCCAGTGTCAATCCGCGCCACCACCACATTCCGCAGCGAGGGCGGCAAGTGGAAAATGATTGGGCACCACACGGATTTGTTGCCGTCGCTTGCAAAGTAAATCGCGATCAACTTGATGTGAGCGGCTGTACTCTTTGCGCGCCACCTCATCGATCATTTTTTATTCACAGGCAAGTATTCCAATCATGAATTGCGTATCACATTTTATTTCAGTATTTAAAAATTCCGCCGCTCGTATTGCCGCGCCATTTATTCTGGCGGCACTGTCACTGTTGTCCGGTTGCGCCGCTGCTTCATCACGCGCCACGTATTGTCCACCCAAGGGCGCGTGGGAAAGAAAGTCGCCTGCGGAAGTTGGCTTTGACGCCACGAAACTTGCACAAGCCATCGCGTGGGCGCAAACGCAACCAACGGATTGGCCCACGGATTTTTCCAAACAGACGGAAATATTTGGCAAGCAACTTGGTCCAGTGCCAAAGAGTCGCGCCGCCATGAACGGAATTATTCTTCGCCACGGTTACATTATTGCGGAATTTGGCGACGTTGAAGCGGTGGACCCCTCATACAGCATGGCCAAAA